>NZ_JBEXEA010000038.1:0-74330 GCF_040606035.1 Streptomyces sp. NPDC005483 | reverse complement strand
CCGCTACGAACGCAAAGCCGAGCACTTTCTAGCCTTCACCAGCATCGCCTGCACCCTCATCTGCTACCGCCGACTCGCCAAATGAGACGAAGTCTTAGCTCGATTCCTCGACGCCGACACAACCAAGATCAAACCGACGTGTTGAATCCCGGCAAGCCCTTAGGCTGCCGAACGCTGGTCCGGGAGCCGCCGACGGCAGGCAGGGTCGGTGAGCGCGGGCGGGGTCCACGCGCCATCGGGGTGGTACAGGTCGGTGCCGGGCGGGACGATCGCGTCGATCCGGTTCAGCGTGTCGTCATCAAGGACGAGGGCCGCGCCCCTGAGGGTGTCTTCGAGCTGTCCGAGCGTGCGCGGTCCGATGATGACGGAGGTGACCGCCGGGTGTGCCAGCGGGAAGGCCACTGCCAGCTCCGGGAGCGTGTGCCCGAGGTCGGAAGCGAGTTCGACGAGCGCTTCGACGGCGTCCAGTTTGGCCCTCGTGGTGGGGAGAGCGGGGTCGAACCGGGCGGGAGTGAGCGCGGCGCGGCCGGTGCCGAGGTCGATCGGCCGGTCCTTGCGGTAACGGCCGGTGAGGAAGCCCGAGGCGAGCGGGCTCCAGGTCAGTGCTCCCATCCCGAGGCGTTGCACGACCGGCAGGACGTTCGCTTCGACACCGCGTGCCAACAGAGAGTACGGCGGCTGTTCGGTCCGAAAGCGCTGCAGCGCGCGCCGTTCGGCGACGTGGTGGGCCTCGAGGATCTCCTCCGCCGGGAACGTCGAGCACCCGAACGCGCGGATCTTGCCCGCGCGGACCAGGTCGCCGAGAACGGACAGGGTTTCCTCGACATCGGTGGTGTGGTCTGGCCGGTGCACTTGGTACAGGTCGATCCAGTCGGTGCGCAGACGCCGCAGGCTCTCCTCCACCTCCCGGACGATCCAGCGCCGGGAGTTGCCGCCGCGGTTGCGGCCCTCACCCATCGGGAAGTGCACCTTGGTGGCAAGCACCACATCGTCCCGCCGCCCCAGCAGCGCCTTGCCGACGATGATCTCCGATTCGCCCGCCGAGTACATGTCGGCGGTGTCGACGAAGTTGATGCCCTGGTCGAGCGCGGTGCGGACGATCCGGACACAGTCGTCGTGATCGGGGTTGCCCACGGCACCGAACATCATGGTGCCGAGGCAGTATGCGCTGACCTCAATGCCAGTGCCTCCGAGGACGCGGTAACGCATGGTGGAGTGCTCCTTTGTGAGGGACGAGCCGGACGGCCGTCGCACGGGCCCGGTGTCGGTGAGCCTAGGATGTGAAGTCGGCTCTAGATCAAGTGCTGGTCTGACTCAGATAGCGACGGGGGGACGGGTGGCCGAGTCTCAGACGAGGCTGAGCATCGGCGAAGTGGCCGCGCGGTCCGGCGTGAGCGTGCACACGTTGCGGTTCTATGAGCGCGCGGGCGTGCTGCTGGCTGGCCAGGTGGAACGTAGTGCCGGCGGCCGCCGGGTCTACACCGAGGACGACGTCGCCTGGATCGACCTATGCCTGATCCTGCGCGCCTCGGGGATGTCGTTGCCAGTCATCCGCCGCTACACGGAACTGGCACGTGCCGGCGCCGGCACGGAGCCCGAACGGCTGGCCCTCCTGCGCGAGCACGAGGAGAAGGTCTTGGGGCAGCTGGCTGAGATGCACCGCTGCCTCGATCTGATCCGCCACAAGGTCGCGGTCTACGAGGACGTGATCGAGTCCGGTGCCATCGCCCCCGGCTGCAACTCGCCCACAGGCGCGGACGACGCGGTGTGACGCAGTGACGCGGCCTTCACGCGGTTCCGCCGCCGGGCCTATCCTGCCCGGCCCGCGACCGGCTGCGTTGTGGTTCCGGAGCGGCAGCGCGGGCGAGCGCGGAAACACCGATGAGGCGTCTGCCTTCGCCCGGGGGACGCATGACCGAGATCCGCACGCCCCGTCTTCTCCTGCGTAGCTGGCACGACGACGACCTCGCACCGATGGCGGACATCAACGCGGACCCACGGGTTATGCGCTGGATCGACGACGGCTCGGTGCGCGACCTGGACGACACAGCCGAGGCCACCGACCGACGGGAGGAGGAATGGGACGAGGAGGGCTTCGGACTCTTCGCCGTCGAGCTCCTGGCCTCGGGCGAACTGATCGGCTTCACGGGGCTGTCCGTGCCCGAGTTCCTGCCGGAGGTGAGGCCCGCCCCGTGGCGATGAGCTGGCAGCTCGGCTCACAGTTTGGGGCCAGGGATTCGCGTCCGAACCGCGCACACCACACTGGAGTTCGCTCTCCAGGACCGCGGCCTGGACCGCGTCGTCAGCATCAACCAAGTGGGGGACGATGGCGTCCGTTGTCGTGGTGTAGCCGATCACGGTTAGGGAGTGCGCCAGGGGCGCGTGCCTATGAGGCTTCCGCTCCCTGCCTGCAGGCGGGCCACCGTGCAACCCTCAACGGGCAGTTCAAACGCGGGAGGAGCTTCTTCCCTGTGCTGCTGGAGCGACGGCGCCGGATCGACCAGGCCCTGTATGCCGTCATCATGGGAGCCTACGTCCATGGGGTGTCCACACGGTCGGTCGACGACCTGGCCAAGGCCCTCAGCGCGGACACCGGAACCCCCGCCCGCCGAGGCTCGCAGCATCATCGCCCGCCGGAACTGCACCGTGCTGGTAGTGCCCCGGTGCACGATCCGCTGCAGCTTCCGCACCTCCTGCTCGGTCAGTCTCCGTACCCTCACCGGCTGCGTCGATCGGACGTGTCGTCACGTCCAACCGACGCTCAGTAGGAATCGGCACGAGATTCGTCAATACCCGCCTGGTGAACGGATTCTGGTCACAGCCGGGCGCCGCCGCTGGACGAGGAAGACGCCGGTCATGCGGTCCGCGGGGCTGGGTGGTGGCCTGGTAAGTGATACGACGGGAGTGTGACGCGGCTCACCGGGAAACAGTGACAGGACGCTGTCGCGGACGGCTGCGACCGTCGGCAGCATGACGATCACAGACGAGGACTGCCTCACCGAGACCCTGGCATTCAACGACCAATTCGAGGCCGCCGCCGCGAACCGACCGGTGCGCGAAGCCGCGCCGGACGCAACCCTGCTGGCCAGCCTGCGGCGCAACCGGCTCGGTGGCGACACGTCACCGGTAAGACTGCCGCACGGCCAAGACCGCGTCGTTGAGGGCGGGGTGAAGGTACGGGTCTTCGTGCCGGACCACGTTGACGGCGTGTACCTGCACATCCATGGAGGCGGCTGGGCATTCGGTTCTGCGGACGGGCAGGACGAGAGGCTATGGCTGCTCGCCGAGCGGGCCCGGCTGGCCGTGGTGAGCGTGGACTACCGTCTCGCACCGGAACACCCCTTCCCTGCCGGGCCCGACGACTGCGAAGCGGCTGCCCGGTGGCTGGTGCGGCACGCCGCGGCCGAGTTCGGCACCGAACGGCTGCTGATCGGTGGTGAATCGGCCGGTGCTCACCTCAGTGTCGTGACGCTGCTGCGCCTGCGCGACCGGCACGGCATCACCGGCGCGTTCCGGGCGGCCCATCTGCTCTTTGGCCCCTACGACCTTTCGATGACGCCGAGCCAGCGATCGTTCGGCTCGAAGCGGCTGCTGAGCAATACCGACTCGCTGCGGCGGACCTATGAGCTGTTCACACCGGGCATGGGGGCGGAGCAGCGCCGTGATCCCGAGGTCTCACCGCTGTTCGCCGACCTTGCCGGTTTGCCGCCGGCCCGGATGGTCGTCGGTACCGAGGATCCGCTGCGGGACGACTCGCTGTTCATGGCCGGGCGGTGGCAGGCGGCAGGCGCGCCTGTGCAGCTCGGTGTCGTCGCCGGGGCCATGCACGGCTTCACACTGTTCCCGCTGACCGTCACCGAGCGCGAACTGCGGCGCGAGCGGAACTTCCTGTCCACCGCAGGACGGTAGCGTCGCCGTCATGAACCGCACTGCCCGGCTGTACGCGCTGGTGGAGGAGTTGCGCGCGGCGGCGCCACGGCCGCTGACGGTCGCGGCGCTGGCCGCGCGATTCGAGGTCAGCACGCGTACGGTGCAGCGCGATCTCCAGGTGCTGATGGAGACCGGTGTCCCGGTACGCACCACGTCCGGGCGGGGCGGGGGCTGGTCGATCGACCCGGAGATGACCCTGCCCCCGATCCACTTCACCGCCGATGAAGCCTCGGCGCTGGCCGTCGCCCTCGCCACAGCCGACGCCGCCACCCCGTACGCCGGCGCGGCCCGCACAGCAGCCCAGAAGATCGCGGCCTCGATGACCGGCCCCGCCGCGGCGGCGGCACAGGAACTCGCCGCACGGATCGTTACGCTGCCCTCGCCGACCGACTCCACAGTCCGCGCCGCAGTGGAACAAGCCCTCTCCACCAACACGGTGCTACGGCTGTCCTACAACGACGCGGCAGGGCGCGAAAGCGACCGCGCGGTGGAACCGTCCGGACTACTCCACGCCGACGGCCAGTGGTACCTCATCGCCTGGTGCCGCACGCGACAGGCCGGCCGGGGCTTCCGGCTCGACCGCATCACAGCAGCGGCTCCAACCACTGAACAGGCTCAGCCCCACGACCTGACCGAACTGCTGCGCGGCTCGGCCGCAGCCGACGCCGTGCAACCCACCACGCTCGCTTCTTGCGCGAGCCTCGCGGGCGCCGCCGCATTCGTGCAGGCCCCTCCCACCGTACGGGCGTGGTCGGGCCGCTGACATACCCGTTGCGACCTCTTTTGCCCATGCCCTGGCTGGAGTTGAGGAGTGGGAGGGCAGGAATGGGCGGCGCGGCCGCTGCTGGCGATCAGGGCGCGCTCGCCGGGTTGCGCGCCGGGCTGGGCCGCCGCGCCAGGGCCGCTGTCGGCGCGGCGGCCGGGGGTCAGGAGTCGTCGGGGACGGAGTCGGTGATGTGGTCGAAGCCGCGGAGCAGAGGCGTCAGCTCCTGCGCGGCTCCGCACAGCGTGCACCGCCGGGTGCCCGGGTGTTCCGCCGTGTCCAGGGCGCGGTTCGCATCGAGCAGCGGCGCACCCGCCGGCGCTTCCTCGCAGTCCGGTGCATGCAGGACAGAACGAGCCGGGCCGCGGCCGTCACGCAACTTCGCGAGCACCCAGCCCGAAGACCGGGGTTCCCCGAGGACCTCCCGGACACCCGACTCCTCTCCGACTCCAAGTACGTGGGCCTGCGGATCGCCACCGTCATCGAACCCGATTCGCTGCCCAACCTGGTCACCAACGCCGGTGGGACCCCCACCACCACCAACGCCTGCGTGACCATGAAGGGCAACGGCAACTACGAGAAGGGTGTCGGCTACGCCCTCGACAAGCTGGGCGCCATTCCCAACGTGTACAACTACGTCGACGCCGCCCACCACGGCTGGCTCGGCTGGGACAGCAACCTCGGTCCCGCGGTGCAGGAGTTCCACAAGGTCGCGACGTCGAACGGCGCGAGTGTGAACGACGTGGCGGGCTTCATCGTCAACACCGCCAACTACAGCCCCACCAAGGAGCCGTAGCTCAAGGTCACCGACATGGTGAACGGCCAGACCGTACGCCAGTCGAAGTGGGTGGACTGGAACCAGTACGTGGACGAGAAGTCCTTTGCCCAAGCGCTGCGCGACAAGCCCGTGGCGGCGGGGTTCGACTCCGGACTCGGCATGCTGATCGACACCTCGCGCAACGGCTGGGGCGGCTCGCCCGGCCCACCGGTCCCGGAACGCAGACCACCGTGGACGGCTACGTCGACGCCAGCCGTACCGACCGGCGCATCCACGCCGGCAACTGGTGCAACCAGAGCGGCGCGGGCATCGGTGAACGGCCGACCGCGGCTCCGGCCGCGGGAATCGACGCCTATGTGTGGGTCAAGCCGCCGGGGGAGTCGGACGGCAACAGTGCCCCCATTCCCAACGACGAGGGCAAGGGTTTCGACCGGATGTGCGACCCGACCTACGGCGGCAACGCCCGCAACGGCAACAACCTCACGGGCGCGCTGCCTGACTCCCCGCTGGCCGGACGCTGGTTCTCCGCTCAGTTCCAGCAGCTGATCAAGAACGCCTACCCGCCGCTGCCGTAACCCCCACGGACGCGGTGCGGGACTGCGGGGTTTTCTCCCCCGGCCGTGAAGGCCGGGGGAGAAAACCCCGCGTCCGCAGCCGCCGGCCGCCATCGCCGGGCGCGCTGCCGGTGGCAGGTCAGTGTCGTGCGAACTGGGTGTTCGTCGGCTGCACCACGTTGGGGCGCACTGCGATCCCGTTGACGGTGAGTTGCTGGCCGTAGATGTCGGTGAGCCTTATGGCGCCGCCGCATCCGCTGCCATCGGGGGAGAGGAAGTAGTTGTAGCCAGTGCGGGCGAGTTGGCGCCAGCCGTTGGTGGTACGGACCTCGAGCCGGGCCAGCGGGTTGCGGTGGCCGATGGCCTGGATGCCGCACCAATAGGCGCTGGAGCCGGTCTTGTAGCGGATGGAGATCGTGCCTGCCGCGTCGGGGCTGAGCAGACTCCAGGTGACGGCCAGCCGGCCGGTGGAGGTGGGGGCCAGTTTCGCGAAGGCCTGTTCGCTGAGGTCGAGTTGGCCGGGTGCGCAGGGCAGCGGGCATTCGTTGGTGATGCGGACCGTGACGGAGTTGCCGTTGGCCGCGTGGACGCGCACGTAGGCCCCGCAGGCCCTGGACGTCTCGTAGTCGGTGGTGTTCATCGCGGCGATCATCATGTCGCTGCTGGGACCGTAGGAGCAGGCGCCGTCTCCGACCCCGGCCTTGTAGACGGTGGCGACTCCCGGGTAGGTGACCTTGGGCTGGATGCGCCCGGCCAGGGAGGTCGTGGCGGGGGTGGCCGTGCGCGGCGAGGCCGAGGAGGGCGACGGCGTTGCGGAGGAGGAGCGGGAGGCCTTGGGGGTGGCCGCGGAGGCCTTCGGGCTCGCCGAGGTCGCCGAGGGGGACGGCGAGGACGACTTGTGCCCGGGCGTGGCCGGGGGCGGCGGGATCTGCTGGGAGTCGGTGACGGCTGTGGCCGCGGCCGACACCGTGTCCTCCTTGCGGTCGGGTCGCATCGCCACGACCAGGCAGACGAGGAGTGCCGTGACGGCCAGCCCGCTGCTGGTGGCGATCATCAACCGGCGCCTGCGTCTCCGCTGCCGCGCGGCCTGACGTGTTGTCTCCTGCATGTCCATCCGTTCGGAAGAGCGAGCGATGTTGCACCACTCAGTGGCCGCCGGACGCGAAAAGGTTGCCGCCGGTTTCAGAGCGGATCGCAGCCGGGACACGAGCGGCCGAACAGAGTGCCGGACACGGTCTTCGCGGTCTCCGTGCTCCCGCCTTCGGACTCTCGGGTGGCAGCACGGACTGCCCCGGACGCCACCCCTGTCGTGACGTGGCCCCGGCAGGCGTACAGCCTCGCACTGAACTCGGGTCTGGAGGACGCCTGCAAGGACATCGTCCCGGTGAGCAACCTGGGACCGCAGGACTACGCCCTGGCCGCGAGTGGCTGGCTCCCTCCGGTACGACGACGTTCGCTGTCGGACCCACCATGACGAAGGCGGCCGGCACCACGACGGCCGTCACCGTCCCGCCCACGGTCGGCGGACCTGCGTCGAGGACAAGGACACCGGTCTCAGGGGCTCCGAGAACCACACGAACAGGGCGGCCGATGAAGCAGCCGAGCATGGGGAGGTCGACGTCTACATCGTCCATCCCGTCTCAGTGTGAGCGGCGCCGCCCTCTCCCCGGCGAGGGCGGGCTCGGTCGTCCGCCGAGTCCGCCCACGCCGGTCCCGTACGAGAGTCGAACCTCTCCCGCTCCGTCAGCGCTGCAGTGTCAGCAGACCCGGGCGGTAGGGCAGGAGACCGTAGTCGCCGCCTGAGCTGGGGCTGCGTCCCTGGTAGAGCAACTGCAGGTTGCAGGGATCGACGGTCATGCTCTGGTCGGGGCTGGTGCGGATCAGTTCGCCATGGCTGATGTCGTTGGTCCAGGTGGCGCCGCTGTTGGCCTTGCCGGCGAACGGGTTGCTCTCGGTCGCGGCCTGCGGGGTCCACGACCCGTTGAGGCTGGTGGCCGTGAACGAGCGGAAATAGCGGCCCTGTGAGCCGATCGCCTCGACGATCATGAGGTAGCGGTTCTGGCCCTGCAGTTTGTAGACCTGCGGCGCCTCGAACAGGTTGTTCGTCGTATCGCTCATGACAACGGTGGAGCTCGAGCCGAAGCTGCCCGGGAAGTTCCCGATCGGCATACTCGCTCGGTAGATCTTGCCGTTGTCACCGGCGAAGAACAGGTACATGTTCGTCCCGTCACCGATGAGCGTCTGGTCGATGGGGCCTGTGCCCGAGCCGGAGATGCTCCCGGAGAAGAGCACCTGCGGGGATGACCAGCCATTGGGGTTGGTCGGGTCGCTCGATGTCCGGTAGGAGAAGGCGGTCCCGCCCCACTGGTAGGCGAGCACCCAGACGTTCTTCGGGGCGAAGTAGATGAGTGTGGGTGCGACGGTGGAGGAGGACATCGTGTTCTGACTCGCCGAGGCCATATCCGACCAGTTGGTGAACAGGCTGAAGTTCATCGAACCCCAGCTCGTCCCCGTGTCGTGGGTGGTCGCGTACACGAGTTGCCTGCCGTTGTACGGGACGACGGTGAAGTCCTTGAGCGAGACCCACCCGGGCTTGGGCTGCGCCAGCGCGGTCGTCGACGTCCAGTGGTAGGTCGACGGAAGATCGCACGCACCGGGAGCGTCGGCGCCGACCTTGACCAGCCGCCATTGCTGGTTGGTGCCACCCCAGTCGTCGTACTGGACGACGTTCGCGTTGTCGTCGGTGGCAGCGCCTTGTACCTCAAGGGCCTTGTTGCTGTGGCGCGAGATGAGCCTCACGTAGCCGTCCGCGCTGTAGGCCAGTCGCCACTGCTGGTTGGCGCCGTTGGAGTCGGCCCACTGGACGACGGAGCCGCCGTTCGCGGTGGACCAGTTGTACACGTCCAGCACTTTGCCCGAGTGGCGGGACTTGAGGCGGTAGTAACCGCCTCCGGAATCGACGAACTGCCACTGCTGCTGGTTCTGGTCGTTTCTGGTCCACTGGGTGATCCGGGCGCCGTCGTTGGTTGCCATGTTGTAGACGTCCAGGGCCTTGCCGCTGTTGCGGTTGACCAGGACGTACGAGGCGTTCGGGTCGATCGTCGCCGCGCTGGCGGGTTGAGCGCCGAGGAAGGCGGCCACCAGCAGCAGGGGGGAGAGGACGGCGAGCAAGCGTCTGATGAGGACCGTGGAGGGGTGGCGTAACCACATCTGAGAGCCTCCTGGGGGCGGGGCGAGGTGGCGCCGGCGAACCGCGGAGCCGCCGTGCGGGGACGGTGGACCTGTCGAAAGTTTCGGCCAGTTCATGAAACCTTCGACGGCACAAGCTAGAAATCAGCGGCCCCTTGGTCAAGGGCTGTCACTGTTCTGTCTGCAATCAGTTGCTCCCCGTGGGACGTGGCGCGCTGTCGGATCGATCGGAAACGCCGGCATCGACTGGGGTGGCACTCATCCGTTCGAGCGCTTCAAGGGCTTTGATCAGGGGCGGGAGGGTGAGGTGCCGACGCTCGCGCAGTTGCCCTGGTCGCCGCCTAGGTCATGTGGTGTCTGTGAGTAGTGGCGCCGGGGGCCGACTTACAGTCTTTCGCTGTCTCGAATGTTTCGCGATTGCGAGAGAAACTTTCTTTGCGCAATCTATTGACGATCCACCGTCAACACCCCAATCATCCCTCCCGAGGGTCGGCAAGCGTTCGATATCTCGGCCTTCGCCGGCCATACGCAAGCCATGCTGCACGGCAAGTCCTCGCACCCCAGCACCTGCACCACCCCCTTTTCGCAACGCTGCGTGACGGCCCCGGCCGCACCGTGATGGCCCGTCACCCGCCGCCCGGCACAACGGCGGCAGGTCAGATGCCGTACGCCCCGCCCGCCGAAGGACGTGACCGGCGCTTCTCCGCGCGCTCCAGTCAGTCCGTGATGTCTATGTTGGAGGCACTGCCATGGGCGTGAACGCCCTTCCCAGATCCGTAGTCCGCCGGAAGATCCGCAGTGCGCTGATGGTGCTGCTCACGGGCGCCCTCAGCACGGTCGTCGCGCTGGCCACGCCGACGACCGCACAAGCCGCCGAGAGCACGCTCGGCGCCGCCGCGGCGCAAAGCGGGCGCTACTTCGGCACCGCCATCGCCTCAGGCAGATTGGGTGACTCGGCCTACACCACCATCGCTGGGCGCGAGTTCAACATGGTGACGCCCGAGAACGAGATGAAGATCGACGCCACCGAGCCGCAGCGGGGCCAGTTCAACTTCACCGCCGGTGACCGCGTCTACAACTGGGCCGTACAGAACGGCAAGCGGGTCCGCGGACACACCCTGGCCTGGCACTCGCAGCAGCCCGGCTGGATGCAGAGCCTCAGCGGCAGCACCCTGCGCCAGGCGATGATCGACCACATCAACGGCGTGATGAGCCACTACAAGGGCAAGATCGCCCAATGGGACGTCGTGAACGAGGCGTTCGCCGACGGCAGTTCGGGAGCCCGTCGCGATTCCAACCTGCAACGCACCGGCAACGACTGGATCGAGGTCGCCTTCCGCACCGCGCGCGCCGCGGACCCCGCCGCCAAGCTCTGCTACAACGACTACAACGTCGAGGACTGGACCTGGGCCAAGACCCAGGCCATGTACGCCATGGTCCGGGACTTCAAGCAGCGCGGCGTGCCGATCGACTGCGTCGGCTTCCAGTCGCACTTCAACAGCGGCAGCCCCTACAACAGCAACTTCCGCACCACCCTGCAGAACTTCGCCGCCCTCGGCGTCGACGTGGCCATCACCGAACTCGACATCCAGGGTGCCCCGGCCACGACCTACGCCAATGTGACCAACGACTGTTTGGCCGTCTCGCGTTGCCTCGGCATCACCGTCTGGGGTGTGCGCGACAGCGATTCCTGGCGAGCGGATCAGACGCCGCTGCTCTTCAACGGCGACGGCAGCAAGAAGCCCGCCTACACCGCCGTCCTCAACGCACTCAACGGTGGCACCTCCACGCCCCCTGCGGAGGGCGGGCAGATCAAGGGGGTGGGGTCGGGCCGCTGCCTGGACGTCCCGAACTCGAGCACCACCGACGGCACCCAGCTCCAGCTGTGGGACTGCCACAGCGGCACCAACCAGCAGTGGACGTCCACCACGGCCGGCGAACTCAGGGTCTACGGCAACAAGTGCCTGGACGCCGCCGGCACCGGCAACGGAACCAAGGTCCAGATCTACAGCTGCTGGGGCGGTGACAACCAGAAGTGGCGCCTCAACTCCGACGGATCCATCGTCGGGGTCCAGTCCGGCCTCTGTCTCGACGCCGTCTCGGCCGGCACCGCCAACGGCACGCTGATCCAGCTCTACACCTGCTCGAACGGCAGCAACCAACGCTGGACCCGCACCTGACGAGCCCTGCGACTGGCGGCCGCGGTGACGTGGTCGCCAGGACGCGCCGGCTGCATGCTCGGGGGGTGACAGCGTGGGTGCCGCGCCGGTGACGGTTGAGGTCGATGTCGAGCCGCGAGCAGCAGATATCGGGACGGACGAGGACCAGTCAGGAGCGATCGTCCCGGTCCGCGATCACTGCCCCGGATCCCGTCCGCCCTGCTGGCCGTCGTGGCCGCCTCCGGCCCGCAGGGGGGTTCCGCACCAGCGCGGAGTCCACGGGTACGTCCCCGGCGATACGGCGTGATCAGGGATTCCGGTGCTGTCGGGCCCAGCAACCCGTCAGGAAGGGGTCGCGGCTACGGGACCGTGTACCCCGCGGCGCGGAACAGTTCGTACCACTCGGACCGGGTGAGCGGGATGTCGGAACCGAGCGCGGCTGCCGTGACGCGTTCGGGCGTGGTCGTGCCGAGCACGACCTGCATCTGTGCGGGATGGCGCGTGATCCAGGCGACCGCGATCGCCTCGGCCGGCACGCCGTACTTGTCGCTCAGCCGGTCGATCACCGCGTTCAGCTCGGGGAAGCGTTCGGAGCCGAGGAACGGGCCGTCGAAGAACCCGGCCTGGAAGGGCGACCATGCCTGGATCGTGATGTCGTGCAGGCGGCAGTAGTCGACGATCCCGTCATCGCGCACGAGCGACTGATCGAGGCCCTGCATGTTCGCGGCGACGCCCTGCGCGATCATCGGCGCGTGCGTGATCGACAGCTGCAGCTGGTTCGCCACGATGGGCTGCGTCACGTGCTTGCGCAGCAGGTCGAGCTGTCGGGGGGTCTGGTTGGAGACGCCGAAGGCCCGTACTTTGCCTGCCGCCGACAGCTCGTCGAAGGCGCGGGCCACCTCCTCCGGCTCGACGAGGGCGTCGGGGCGGTGCAGCAGCAGGATGTCGAGATAGTCCGTGTTCAGTGCCTGGAGTGATCCGTTCACGGACTCGACGATGTGGTCGTGGGAGAAGTCGAAGTACGGCCCGTCCTTGACGATGCCGGCCTTCGTCTGAATGACGAACTGCTCGCGCTCCGACGAGCTGAGTTTCATGGCTTCCGCGAACCGGCGCTCGCAACCGTGGTCGTCCGAGCCGTAGACGTCGGCGTGATCGAGGAACGTGACACCGTTGTCGCGCGCGGTGTGCACGAGCCTGCGCACCGCCTCGTCGGTCATGTTCTCGATGCGCATCAGTCCGAGGACGACGTTGGGGACCACCATGTCGGTGCCGGGCAGGGTGAAGGTCTTCATGTGTCTCTTTCGTTGTGACGTGAGCATTTCAGGCGGAAGCAGCACTTCGTGACGACATCCTCGACGAGCAACTTCCGAGGTGCAGCGCGACGTCGCGTGCTCACTCTAGAAATCGGCGATCTAGAAATCCAACAGTTGCTGGTTCTGGTATTGAGAACTGCGGGTTGTGAATAGCGTCGCGATGCCTCCCACGCCGATGGTCACAGTGGCTTATGCGAGGCGGCTGTGCGGAGTCTCGCGTTTGAAGTCGGGGCGAGCCTCACGGCACTGGTGCCTCGGCGGCATCGCGCTTGATGCGCTCACGCGCCGGGTACGACGCGCGGCCACTCGCGACGCGCGGTCACACGCGACGCGCGGCCACGTCGACACCCGCGGGTACGGCCGTTCGCGAGGAAGGCTCAACGCTCATCCGTGACGGCCGCGGTGAAACGCGCGGCAAGCGCACTCGTCGCCGCGCGCAGTTCCGGGCCGCCTTCGACACGGAAGGCGTGCGGCAACTGGGCCAGCCATTCCTGCGCGTACATCGTCGGATTCCTCGTGCTGCCGACGAGCACGCACCCCTCGCCGGAGGGTTCGAGCCGTCCCATGGGCGGGCGGATCCACGGCTGCACCTGGTCCATCGGCGCCTCGAACACGACCCGTGCGGCAAACGCCCACCCCTGGCCCAGGTTCTCCTCCAGTACTGCCACGGGGTCGAGGCCATCGGGCATCTCGAAGCCGCGAGCGCTCTCGCGGACCGCGCGGATGCGGTCGATCCGATAGGTGCGGATCGCGTCCGCGTGATGGGAGTGACACAGGAGGTACCAGCGGCCGTAGCGGACGACGACCGCCCATGGATCCACCTCGGCCTCCCACTCGCTGCCGGACTCACTGCGATACTTCAGGAGCACGCGGCGTCGCACCGCGCTGGCCGCGACGAGCGTGCTCGTGAGGGTGGGATCCGGACGGGCCGTATCACGGTCGGGCGCCGCCGACGCGTGCTCGCGCAGCGCGGCCGCCTGCCGCCCGACGCTCTCGGGCAGCGCCCGGATGACCTTGCCCAGGGCGGTGGCGACGATGTCGTCGGCCTGAAGGTCGGCGGCCGCCGGCTGACCGTCGAGGACCGCCATGACCAGGCCCAGCGCCTCGGACTGCGTGAACAGGACCGGCGGCAGCCGCGCCCCGCGCCCCAGCCGGTACCCGCCGTAGGGCCCCCGGGTGGAGTGAACGGGGATGCCCGTCTCGCGCAGGATCCCGACGTAGCGGCGCGCGGCCCGCTCCGTGACCCCCAAGGCGGCGGCCAGCTCGTCGGCGGTCACGCCCGCGCTACGGGACTGGAGGATCTCCAGTGTGCGCAGGGCTCGCGCGGTGGGGCTGAGCTCGGTCGGCACCCGAGCAGACTAGGCGGTGCCGAGATATACCGGAAGTGGATTGTCCGGAACCCGTCGTAGCGTGAGGGCACCGACCTGCCGGGCTTCACGGTCTTCGCGTTCTTCACGGGAAAGAGAACTGATCCATGGACATCCTGCTCATCGCCGGCCTGTGGCTCGACGGATCCGCCTGGGACGACGTCGTGCCCGCGCTCGAAGAACTCGGCCACCGCCCCGTGGCGCTCACCCTGCCCGGACAGGGCGACGGGGCCGGGTCCGCCACGCTGCGGGACCAGGTGGCGACCGTGCTCGCCGCCGTGGACGCGGCGCCGGAGAGGCCCATGGTCGTCGGCCACTCCGCCGCCTGCACCCTGGCCTGGCTTGCCGCCGACGCCCGGCCGGAGCGGGTGGCCAAGGTGGCCCTCATCGGCGGCTTCCCGTCCGGCGACCGGCAGCCGTACGCCGACTTCTTCGAGACGAAGGACGGCGTGATGCCCTTTCCCGGCTGGGGCCCGTTCGAAGGACCGGAGTGTGCCGACCTCGACGAGGAGACGCGCTGCCGCATCGCCTCGGCGGCGATCCCCGTGCCCGAGCAGGTGTCCAAGGGCACGGTGCGGCTCGAGGACGAGCGCAGGTTCGACGTTCCGATGCTGCTCGTGTGTCCCGAGTTCACCCCTGCCCAGGCCCAGGAGTGGATCGACGCCGGGGACGCGCCTGAGGTCACCCACGCCAAGCACCTGGAGTTCGCCGACATCGACTCGGGCCACTGGCCGATGATCACCAGGCCGGTCGAACTTGCCCGGCTGCTGGCCGCGGCAACCGCCGACGCCTGAGCCCGCCACACCGGACCCGCTCCCGCCGTTCACGACAAGGACGCCATCCCACAGGGGAGCGGCCGTACAGCAGTACTGAGAGACACCCGACATGCAACACGGGTCCGTGTGCGGGAGGGGTCGTGTCGAAGATGCGGCCGGGCTCCTTGCCACTGCTCCCGAGGAGGAAGGGACACGGACCCGTTCACTCCGTGTCCGGGTTCAGTGACCGGTGGCGGTGGCCTACAACGTCGCTCAGGTGGCGGCGGTCAAATCCCTCGAAGTCGACAAGTTGTTGGAGCAGTCGACGAAACGGGGGATTCACATGAACATCATTCAGCGTGCCGCAGCGGTCACAACGGTCGCAGCGGCCATGGTCGCAGCCATGGGGGTCGTCGCGCCGTCGGCAGGGGCGGCGACACCCCCGGCGAAGTACAACGGTGTCTGCGGGGCGGGCTACGCGGTCGTCGACTCGGCGCCGGTCGGTACGGCGGGCACGGTCTACCTTACGTACAGCCCCTCGACCGGGCAGGACTGCGTGGTCACCGTGCGCGCCCGTCCCGGCACCGCCGTGTCGATGCTGGCGGCGGTCACGGACGCCCAGGACGTCGACCCCGAGTTCGACGACGGTTCCTACACGACCTACGCCGGTCCGGTGTACATCGGCCACCCCGGTCACTGCGTGAGCTACTGGGGACGGATCTCCGGCCAGAGCGGCGGATCGAACAACGCTGCACACCCCTCACCGGCTGAGCGATCAACGCGCCGCGACCCGGTCTGCGCGCATGAGCGGGGCAACGTGGACCGGGCAGCCCGCATCATCCGCGTCGCCCAAGCCCACGGGTAGTCGATGCCGCGGGAGCGTTCGTGGCGTTGACTGACCGAACCTCCGAACGCATCCGGTTGCCATGAAAAAGTTGTGGGCCGCTGTCGATTCGGCCACATCCCGTTCGACGTCATGATGTGCGGCGGCCTGCCGCACGGTGCCGCGACAACTGGACGAGGAAACACGTGGATCAACTGCTGGGAGTCATGAACTTCAACGTCTCGAGTGACGGAATCGGTGCCGGTGAGCACCAGAGTCTCGAGAGTCCGTTCGGTGTTGACCATGCCGAGAGGTTGTTCGCCTGGGCCGGAGCCACGGCGAGCTGGCCCATGCGCACCGACTTCGGGGAAGCCGCGGTCTCGACGACTACTTCAGGCGGGACTTCGCACGCAACATCGGTGCCGAGATCGTGGGCCGCAACAAGTTCGGGCCCCAGCGCGGGCCCTGGCAGGACCATGATTGGCGCGGCTGGTGGGGGAGCAACCCCCGTTCCGCACGCCGGTGTTCGTTATGACCCACTACACGCGTCCGTCGTTCACCCTGTCCGACACCACCTTCCACTTCGTCGACGGTGACCTGGCCACGGTCCTCGACCACGCGCGCGAAGCGGCACAGGGCAAGGACGTCCGACTCGGCGGCGGGGTCACCACCATCCGGCAGTTCCTCGACGCCGACCTCGTCGACACCCTGCACGTGGCGGTCTCACCGGTAGAACTCGGGACCGGACTACGACCCTGGGAGTCTCCCGATGAGCTGCTCGACCGCTTCCACCTGGAGGTCGTGCCCAGCCCGAGCGGCGTGACACATCATCTGTTCTGGCGGAGGTGACGCCGGAACCCGCTCAGGCCGGCTGATGAGGCCGACCAAGCTGACACCTGCAGGCGCCGCCAAGACGGCCCGCCGCGTTCACGGGCGGCGGGCCGTCCCGTGAAGTGACTGCCGCTACAGGGCAATCAGGCCGGCCGTCGTCTCCGTGAAACGGCAGGCATCGAAGGAGAAGGAACGCAGGTGCTCCTCGAAGTCGACATGCCGCCATTCGCACCGGTCGGCACGAGCTTCGTTGACTGCCGCTGCGACCAGCGCGGCGCCAACACCGGTTCTCCGGAGGCGCTTGGCGACCACGGTGTCCAGGATGAAGGCGTGAACTCCGCCGTCCCACAGCACGTTGACGAAGCCGATCAGCACGCCGTCTTCCCAGGCGCAGACCCAACCCAGACTGTGACGCTCAAGTCGTTCCCGCCAGTCGGCCCCGGCGACCGGGTGGCCGAAGGCGTCGGCGTGCGGTGCACTGAGGGCTGCGCGGTGTCGAAGTCGCCTCGCCACTCGTACTTGATCGTCACTCCTCGACCGCAATGTGCGCGCAAGACCGGCGATCGGATCACGGAGTGCGGAGAACGCGCCTGCGGTCATCTCGCGTGTCGCGCAGATCGTCAAATACGGGCCAGTCGGAGAGGACGGCCTCAGGCGGGTGAGGCGTCGGCGAGTGACGGCAGGAGTTGATGGGGGAGGGGCTCGACCAGCTAGCGCCTGCCGCGCAGGCCGGGCTGACGCAGTCGCGGCGCCATCCGTACGAGAACCACCACATGCGCTTCGACCAGCACGTGCCCGGCGACAGGGCGAGCCGGTCTTCGCCAGCGGCGCGACCTCTCGCGCCTGATCGGCCGCCCGACCACCCCCCTCGCCGAGTCGACCAGGGTTGCGCTGCTGAGCCAACTGCCCGGAAGGGCTACCCGGGCGTCCTGGATGCAGGTCCGGCTGTCCACATGAGTCGCATGGACCGGCCCCCTTCACGGGGCGCGCCAGGAGCCGCGAAGGGCCCGGTCCAGCGGGCTTCGACGGTCCGCGCCGCGACGCGGAAACAGAACGCCCGGGCACCAGGAGTACGAGGGGAGCGACCGGGCTGCCGGGCCCGTCACGCGATCCGCGTCTCACGCGTTGCGGGAAGGCGGAATCGAATCGATTCGGCGCAAGCGCTTCGACGAGACGATACGACCGTCGAGGGGCGGGGGCAATGGCGTGCCGGACGTCGAAGAGGGCGCCCGGGACGGATCGGGGACCGCCTCACCGGCTGGTGCGGTGCGCTCTGACCCCTCGTCAACCGCAGTTCGGTGGCCGCACCCGAGGTCAGCGGCGTGAAAGCGGGTGCCCGAGCGATCGCGGCCCGGCCGTCGGTCCGACCCGCGCGCCGCGCCGCGCCGCGTCGGCGTGGGGGCGCGCCACCGCTCATCCGCTGTCACGCCGGATCTGTTCGAGCGAGCCGGTCGACGGGGAGCCGGGGAGATCGGCGATCGAACCGATTCGGCAGCCGGGCCGGACGGAGGAGGCCGGGGCCCTTGACAGCACTGCGGAATCGGGAGCACCGTCTCCCCCCGAAACCTCTCTGCAATCCCGCTGAAAGATCGGCACCTTCAGGCGCGTCCGCATGTGTCCGCGCCCCCCGCACAGAACCCGCCTGGGTTCCGTCGGCACGGTAGGGAGATCGGATGGGAACGACAGGTACGAGACGCCATGTGCTGTTCGGGCGCGGTGGCGTCCAACGACTGCTCGCTGCGGTACGGCGCCGCGGAAGGCCGGGAAATGAGGTGGTCCACGCATCTGCCCGATCGTGGGAGCGCTCCCGCAGCTCTGGGCCGAAGGCATTCGCACGGGTGGGGGCGGCGACCGTGCTCGCCGTCGGCGCACTGACCGGTGTCATGGCCACGACCGGGAGCGCCCGGGCCGCCACGTCCGGACCGTGTGATCTCTACGCGGCAGGAGGAACGCCCTGTGTGGCGGCTCACAGCACGACGCGCGCGCTGTACGCCTCGTACAACGGGCCGCTCTACCAGGTGCGGCGTGCCTCGGACAACACCACCCGGGACGTGGGCGTCCTGAGTGCGGGCGGCTACGCCGACGCCGCCGCGCAGGACTCGTTCTGCGCGGGGACGACCTGCCTGATCTCGATCATCTACGACCAGTCCGGTCGCGGAAACAACCTCACCCAGGCGCCCGGCGGCGGTGCCGCGGGTGGTCCCGACAACCTCGCGAACGCGACGGCCGCGCCCACCATGGTGGGCGGTCACAAGGCCTACGGCGTCTTCGTGGCACCCGGTACGGGTTACCGCAACAACCACACCAACGGCGTCGCGACCGGGGACAACCCCGAGGGCATGTACGCGATCTTCGACGGCACGCACTACAACGGCGGCTGCTGCTTCGACTACGGCAATGCCGAGACGGACAGCAACGACGACGGCAACGGCACCATGGAGGCCATCTACTTCGGCAACATCAAGGTCTGGGGCTACGGCTCGGGCAACGGCCCCTGGATCATGGCCGATCTGGAGAACGGCCTGTTCTCGGGGGTGAACCAGCACTACAACGCGAACGATCCGACCATCAACCACCGGTACACGACCGCGATCGTCAAAGGCGGCCCGAACCACTGGGCGATCCGCGGCGGCAACGCGCAGTCGGGCAGCCTGTCCACGTTCTACGACGGTCCGCGGCCCAACGTCGCGGGCTACAACCCGATGCGCAAGCAGGGCGCCATCATCCTGGGCATCGGCGGTGACAACAGCAAGGGCGCCCAAGGCACCTTCTACGAAGGCGTGATGACCTCCGGCTATCCGTCGGACGCCACCGAGAACGCGGTGCAGGCCAACATCACTGCGGTCGGCTACAGCAACGCGACCGGCGGTACGGGCACGGGCGCGCTGCACGCGGTGGGCGCGGGCAAGTGCCTGGACGTGCCGAACTCGTCCACCACGGCCGGCACGCAACTGCAGATCTGGGACTGCAGCGGCGGCGCCAACCAGAGCTGGAGCCGCACCTCCTCCGACCAGCTGACCGTATACAGCGGCAGCAGCCAGCTGTGTCTGGACGCGTACAACAACCAGACCACCGCCGGCACCAAGGTGGTGACCTGGCCCTGCAACGGCGGCGCCAACCAGCAGTGGCGGCTGAACTCCGACGGCACGATCACCGGCACCCAGTCCGGACTCTGCCTGGACGTCACCGGCGCCTCCACGGCCAACGGCGCCCTGGCCGAACTGTGGACCTGCAACGGCGGCTCCAACCAGCGATGGAGCCTCGGCTGAGGGGAACGGCTCCAGCCCGGGGCCGGTCTCACCACCGGCCACGGACCGCGCGGGACCCGGAGCCGGTGCTTCGCCGCTCCCGGTCCCGCGCCCTGCGCACCTCCCGATTTCTTCCGCCCGTCCGACCGAATCGCAGGCGGGCGTCCAGTCGTCGGGCGGCGGCGCGTTCCCCACCGGCTGCAGGACAGGCCGTGGCGGTGTCGGGCGGCCCCACGGCCGCCGTACACCGAACATCGTGCAGCAGGCCGCCGACGGAGCGGCCGCCGGCGCGCTGTGGCTGCCGGTACAGCCCTCGGACGGCTCGAATTCCTTCAAGAACCAGAACAGCCAACTGTGCTACCGATTCACGCCCCCGGTACGCCCACACGGACCGGCGGTTCGTTCACCCCCACCCACTGACCCGCACCCAGTGAGGAACGCTGATGAAGAAGTACCGGGCACCCTCGGCAGCCGCGTTGACGGCCACCCTCGTCATGGGCGCTGCGTGGCCCGCCGCGGCCACCGCCGCCGAGACGCAGCCCTCCGCCGTACGCGCCGCCGCGGCCACGCCCCTGCGGCTGATGCCGTTGGGCGACTCGATCACCTGGGGCGTCGGCAGCCCGTCCGGGAACAGCTACCGGGGCTTCCTCGCGAACAAGCTGGCGGCCGAGGGGCACACCCTGGACCTCGTCGGCTCGGGGCGCAACGGCACCATGTCCGACCCGGACAACGAAGGCCACTCCGGCTGGCGGATCGACCAGATCGCCGGCATCGCGGACTCCGTGCTGGCACGCTACCGCCCGAACGTGGTCACTCTGGAGATCGGCACCAACGACCTGAACGGCAACTACCAGATCCCGACCGCTGCCGACCGGCTCCACGCGCTCATCGACCAGATCACCAGGGCCGTACCCGACGCGACCGTCCTCGTCGGCACGGTGATCATCTCCACCAGCGGCACCGAGGAGGCCAACCGGCCCGCGTTCAACGCCAAGTTGCCCGGGATCGTCCAGGCCGAGCAGGCCGCCGGCAAGCACGTACGCCTGGTGGACATGAGCGCCCTGACCGCCGCGGACCTGTCCGACTCCCTGCACCCCAACGACAGCGGCTTCGGCAAGATGGCGGACGCCTTCAACGCGGGGATCCAGGCGGCGGACGCGGCGGGCTGGATCAAGCCGCCGGATGCCACGGGCGGGCAGGTGCGTTCCGGGATCGCGGGGAAGTGCCTGGGGGTGAGCGGCGGAAACAGCGCCAACGGGACCGCCGCCGAGATCCGGTCCTGCGACGGCTCCGCCGCCCAAACCTGGTCCGCGCGCTCCGACGGCACCCTGCGGGCGCTCGGGAAGTGCCTCGACGCCACCGGCCGCGGCACCTCCAACGGCACCAAGATCGCGATCTGGGACTGCAACGGCGGAACCAACCAGCAATGGCAGACGTACAACGGCGGATACCGCAACCCCGGCTCCGGGCGCTGCCTCGACGACCCCAACGCGTCCACCGCCGAGGGTACGCAGCTGGTCCTGTGGGACTGCAACGGCGGAACGAACCAGCAGTGGACCGCTCTGCCGGTCTCCTGAGCGCGGTTGATCCTCGATGTCCTGGCTCAACAAGAACCCCCTGCTCCGCAGGGCGCCGACCTCGGCCACCGGCTTGGTGGGCGCGGCAGCCGGGAATCCAACATGATCACCCCGGAGAACGCGATGAAGTGGGACACCACCGAACCGTCCGGCGGCAACCTCACCTTCGGCCCGGCCGACCGGATCGTCAGCCGCGCCACCGCACAAGGTCAGCGGAGACGTGCTCGGCAACGGCTTCAACGGCTCCCACGTGCTGACGAACATCGCCGGCGGCAGGGTGCTGGACGAACCGGGCGGCCAGCCGAGCAACGGCACCCAGATGGAGATCTGGAACTCCAACGGCCGCGCCGACCAGCACTGGAGCCTCAGATGAAGTGACCCGGCGCGCAGCGCGCGCTCCCGCCCCCCGGAGCACTTCGGGGTGACCGGAACATACACCCGCGCCCGGCCCGGTGGCCCTCGCCGGACGCGGGCTCCGGCATGCCTGCAGAACGCTCTGACCAGGTGCAATACATAGGATGGATCAGAGCCGGATTGGGTGTGTCGAGCGTATTGACTCGATGATGGACCTGTGGAATCACTAGGACATGGGATGTCTGAGTGGTTCCTGTGAGTGCTTTCGAGCGCCCGCACCACCATGAGGCGTCCGGATCCCGCGGCCATGCCGGTGGCGGCGGCGGTCCACGGACATCCCTTCGGCCAGGCACAGCACCCTCTGTCCCCTTCCCCCACATCCCGAGGAACAGAATGCGGCCTTCACCCCTTTCCCGTCGGAGTCCTACTGCTCGCAGACGACGCTTACCGGCGTTCGCCGCTACAGCCGTGATGGCGCTGCTGGCCATGATGCTGGCGACGTCGCAGACCTGGTCCGCGCCGGCACCCGCCCCGGCGTCGACGCCGGCGCCCTTGGTGAGTTCGGCGTCGGGACGGTGCCTGGACGTCAAGGGCAACGTCGACACACCGGGAACGGCGCTCGACGTCCGGGACTGCGACAACCAGCCGAACCAGGCGTTCGAGTTCACCCCGGCGGGCGAGCTGAGGACGATGGGCGGCACCCGATGCGTGGACGCCTACGACAACCGGACCGCGCCGGGCACCCCGGTGATCATCTGGTCGTGCAACGGGCAGTCGAACCAGGCGTGGCGGCAGAACGCCGACGGGTCCGTCACCGGTGTCCAGTCCGGCCTGTGCCTGGACGTCAACGGGGCGGGCACGGCCAACGGCACCGCGGTCATCCTGTGGACCTGCAACGGCCAGACCAACCAGAAGTGGACCACCTCGACACCTCCGCCCGCGCCCGGCGGGTCGGGCCCCTGTGACATCTACTCCGCGGGCGGTACGCCGTGCGTGGCCGCGCACAGCACCGTGCGGGCGCTCTACGGGTCGTACAGCGGCAGCCTGTACCAGGTCAGGCGCGCCTCGGACAACGCGACCAGGAACATCGGGGTACGGGCGGCCGGCGGCTTCGCCGACGCGGCGGTGCAGGACTCGTTCTGCGGGGGCACCTCCTGTGTGATCACGGTCGTCTACGACCAGTCCGGACGCGGCAACGACCTGTGGTACCAGGGGTCGGCCCAGGTTCCGGGATCGAGTCAGAGCAGTCCCGCGAAAGCGACCTCCGAGTCGCTGACCGCCGGGGGCACCAAGGCGTACTCGCTGTACATCAATCCGGGCAACAGCTACTGGCGGGACGGTCATCTGACGGGCGTTCCGACCGGCAGCGCGCCCGAGGGGGCGTACATGGTGACCAGCGGCACCCACGTCAACAGCGGCTGCTGCTTCGACTACGGCAACAGTGAGACGACACGGAAGGCCGACGCGGCCGGGGCGATGGACGCGATCAACTTCGGCACCGAGTGCTGGTTCGGCGGCTGCTCGGGAAGCGGTCCCTGGGTCCAGGCCGACCTCGAATGGGGTCTGTACTCGGGGGGCAGCCAGTCCTGGAACCCCAACCAGCGGGCCTTCCCCGTCAAGTTCGTCACCGCGATGCTGAAGAACAACGGGACGTCGAGGTTCGCCCTCAAGGGCGGCAACGCGCAGTCCGGCGGTCTGACCACTCTGTGGGACGGCGCGCTGCCCGGCGGATACAGCCCGATGAAGAAGCAGGGCGCCATCGTTCTCGGCAGCGGCGGTGACTGCTGCAAGCCCGGTGGGGGTGCCAACCTGAGCGCCGGCACCTTCTACGAGGGGGCCATCGTCGCCGGCTACCCCTCCGACGCGACCGACAACGCGGTCCAGGCCAACGTCATCGCGGCCGGATACCGCTGAGACCTTCTGTCCCACGCGGGAGGCGGCCCTCCGGCACGCCCGGAGGGCCGCTGGGGGCCTACCCCGCTGCCCCGCATGCCCCTGATCGACGGATGCGCTCCGCGAGTGGGCGTGTTCTGCCCAACCCGGCCCAGGAGTTGATGACATGCACATGATCATAATGAAAATCGGTCGCCTCTTGTCACGCCTGCCCCGATCGTCCCTGCGCCGGACGCCGGCGATCGCCTTCTCGGTTGCGCTGTTCTGCGCAGGCGTCCCGCTCGTCTCCCTCGGCACCGCGCAGCCCGCCGCCGCGCTGGGCAACGGGCTGGCCCTGACCCCGCAGATGGGCTTCAACGACTGGAACGCGTACGGCTGCAACGTCTCCGAATCGCTGATCAAGTCCACTGCGCAGGCGATGCACACCAACGGCATGCAGGCGGCGGGCTACTCCTACGTCAACATCGACGACTGCTGGATGACCCACAACCGCGATTCCGGCGGCCACCTGGTGCCGGACCCGGCCAAGTTCCCCGACGGCATCAAAGGCACCGCCGACTACGTGCACTCATTGGGGCTGAAGCTGGGGATCTACGAGGACGCGGGCACCGCCACCTGCGCCGGATATCCGGGCAGCCTGGGCCACGAGAGCACGGACGCCCAGTCGTTCGCGTCGTGGGGCGTGGACTACCTGAAGTACGACAACTGCAACAACAACGGGGTGTCCGCGCAGAGCCGGTACACCGCCATGCGGGACGCCCTGGCGGCCACTGGCCGGCCGATCCTGTACAGCCTGTGCAACTGGGGCCAGGACAACGTGTGGACCTGGGGCGCCGGCGTGGGCAACAGCTGGCGCACCACCGGGGACATCAGCGCCGACTTCTCCAGCATGCTGTCGATCTTCCACAGCAACGTGGGACTCGCCTCCTACGCGGGCCCCGGCCACTGGAACGACCCCGACATGCTGGAGGTCGGCAACGGCTCGATGACGACCACCGAGAGCCGCAGCGAGTTCAGCCTGTGGGCGGAGATGGCCGCGCCGCTGATCGCGGGCACCAACATCCCCTCGGCCAGTGCGGAGACCCTGTCCACGCTGACCAACGCCCGGGTGATCGCGGTCGACCAGGACCCCCTCGGCAAGCAGGGCACCATGGTCTCCTCCTCGGGCGGCCGGGACGTGCTGGCCAAGCCTCTGGCCAACGGGGACGTGTCGGTGGCGCTGTTCAACGAGACGGGCTCGACGGCGACCATCTCGACCACCGCGGCCGCGATCGGCAAGACCGGGGCGTCCGCCTACACCCTGACCGACCTGTGGTCGGGGGTGTCCTCCACGACCTCGGGCACGATCAGCGCCTCGGTCCCGGCGCACGGCACGGTGATGTACCGGGTCGCGGGCGGCACCAGCGGCGCCGGCGTGACCGGCGCGGTGCACGCGGTGGGCGCGGGCAAGTGCCTGGACGTACCCCACTCGACCACGACCGCCGGCACCCAGGTGGAGATCTGGAGCTGCAACGGCGGCGCCAACCAGACCTGGACGCACTCCGCGTCCCACCAGTTCACCGTCTACTCCGGCAGCGCCCAGATGTGCCTGGACGCGTACAACAACCAGACCACACCGGGGACGAAGGTGGAGATCTGGTCGTGCAACGGCCAGAGCAATCAGCAGTGGACGCTGAACACCAACGGCACGATCACCGGCGTCCAGTCGGGCCTGTGTCTGGACTTCGCCGGAGGGGCCACCGCCGACGGCACCCTCGCCGAGCTGCAGACCTGCAACGGCGGGAGCAGCCAGCGGTGGACGTTGGGATGACTCCGCATGCGAACCCCGAAGGAGGTCTCCATGCTCGAACCAGCCGGTGATCGCCGACGCAGGCGATGGAAGACCGTGCTCCTTGTCGCCCTGGCGATGGCCGTGGCCGCGTTCGGCGCACCGGCGTTCGCCACCTCATCGCGGGCCGACTCGGAGGCCGCCGCCCATCCGGTGGCCCATCACGTGGCGGACGCGTCGCTTCCGTGCGACCTCTACTCCGCGGGCGGTACGCCGTGTGTGACGGCGCACTCCACGACCAGGGCGCTCTTCGCGTCGTACAACGGACCGCTGTACCAGATCCAGCGGGCCTCCGATTACAGCTACCGCGACATCGGGCTGCTCAGTGCGGGCGGGTACGCGGACGGCGCGTCCCAGGTGTCGTTCTGCTCGGGCACGTCGTGCACGATCACGAAGATCTACGACCAGACCGCCCAGCACGACGACATGCCGATCTCCTGGGGCGGCTACTGGAAGGGGCCCGGCCCCAACGGCTCCGACGTCGGCGCGGACGCCATGGCCCTGCCGGTCACCGCGGCCGGCCACCAGGTCTTCGGCGTGAAGGTCACCCCCGGTGTCGGCTACCGGCTCGACCACGCGAGGGGCGTGCCCACCGGGGCCCAGCCCGAGGGCATCTACATGGTGACCTCGTCGAACTACACGAGCCAGTGGTGCTGCTTCGACTACGGCAGCGGTGAGAACTCCCACACCGACACCGGCAACGCCACCATGAACGCCATCTACTGGGGCACCGCCTGCTGGTTCGGCGGCTGCACCGGCAGCGGCCCGTGGGTCGAGGCCGACCTGGAGAACGGCATGTTCCACACCAACACCGGCTCCAACAAGGACCCGAACAACCCTGGTGTGCGCTACCCGTTCGTCAGCGCGTGGCTGAAGAACAACGGCACCAGCAACTTCACTCTCAAATACGGCAACGGCGCGAGCGGCGGCCTGACCACCACCTTCTCCGGCCCCCTGCCGAACGGCTACTCACCGATGAAGGTCGACAGCTCGGTCCTGCTCGGCACCGGGGGAGACAACAGCCCCAACGGCGTGGGCGAGTTCTTCGAGGGCGCGATGACGGCGGGCTATCCCTCCGACGCCACCGAGAACGCCGTTCAGGCCAGTATCACCGCGGCCGGCTACGGCGCGGGAGGAGGCGGCGGTACGTCGACCGCGCTGCACGCGGTGGGCGCGGGCAAGTGCCTGGAAGTGCCGGGCGCGTCCACGACGCCGGGTACGCAGACGCAGATCCGGGACTGCACCGGAGCGGCGAACCAGACCTGGTCCCGGACCGACTCCCGCGAGCTCGCCGTGTACTCCGGCGGCAGCCGGCTGTGCCTGGACGCCTCCAACCAGGGCACCACCCCCGGCACCAAGGTCATCACCTGGACCTGCAACGGCCAGGCCAACCAGCAGTGGAACGTCAACGCCAACGGCACCGTCACCAGCGCCCTGTCGGGCCTGTGTCTGGACGTGACCGGCGCCGCCACCGCCAACGGCACCACCGTGGAGCTGTGGACCTGCAACGGCGGATCCAACCAGCAGTGGTCGCTGAGCTGACCCCGTGACGTGCGACGCAGGAGGACCGAATGAGGACGAGAGCGAGACCCGGCCGTCTGGTACTGGCCGTCGGCATCGTGTCGGCGTTCGTGCTGCAGCTGTCGGCGACGGCCGAGAGCCGGGCCGTCTCGGGCGAGATGCTGAGCGTCAACCTGGCCTCGACGCGGGGCCCGTCGACGGGTGTGGGTGAGGGATTCCTCTACGGTTTCACGCAGGACGGCAGCCAGCCTGCCGACCAGTTCATCAAGCCGCTGGGGATCAACGCCTTCCGCGGCGGCGGATGGTTCTCCGGCGGCTGGATCAGGGACAACTACCAGTACGGATCGGCCACTCGGGCCGACCTCGACTCGATCGTCGCGCAGGCGAAACGGCTCACCCAGCCGCCGTACCACGCGCAGTACCAGGTACTGGTCAGCGACATCTACGGCGCCAACGGCGGGCAGCCGTCCAACACGAAGTACCCGTGCGACAACGGAGACTGCTCCAACTGGATCAGCTTCATCGACTCCACGGTGGGAGCACTGCAGGCATCGGGGCTGAAGTTCTCCTACGACATCTGGAACGAGCCGGACATCTCCGTCTTCTGGACCCGGGGGGTGAACAGCGCCCAGTACTTCCAGATGTGGGACACCGCCTACCGGGAGATCCGGCGCATCGCCCCCTCGGCGCAGATCGTGGGACCGTCGCTCGCGTTCACCCCGCAGAGCAACCCGGGTGAGTGGCGGGCCTGGCTCGCGCACGTGAAGGCGGCCGGGACGGTACCCGACATGATCACCAACCACGACGAAGGGGATGTCGACGACCCGGTCACCGTCTCCCAGTCCCTCAACAGCGCCCTGACCACGGCGGGCATCGGCCCGCTGCCGCTGTCCGCGAACGAGTACCAGCCCGCCGACCGGCAGACCGCCGGAGTGACGGCCTGGTACCTGGCGCGGTTCGCGCAGTCCGGGTACACCAACGCGATGCGCGGCAACTGGGTCTGCTGTGTCACCCCCAACCTGACGGGAGTCCTCACCCAGAGCGGCGGCACCTGGCAGCCGACCGGCAACTGGTGGGCGCTTCGCGACTACGCCGACATGACCGGCACTCTGGTCGACACCTCCGGCCAGGTCGGCTCCACCGCGATCTCGGCCTCCGAGGACCCCACCAACAAGCGCGCGGTGGCGATCATCGGCGACGCGAACGGCAACTCCGGTACCGCGTCCGTCACCTTCAACGGCCTGTCGTCCGTACCCTGGCTGACCAACGCGGGCAGCGTGCACGTCACCGTGCAGCGCATCCCGGACCAGGCACCGCTCGCCGCCCCACAGACCGTCTACGACCAGAACCTGAGCGCCTCGGGCGGCTCGATCACCGTCCCGTTGACGTACCAGGGCACGCACGACGCGTTCGCCGTCTATCTCACCCCGGCCTCCTCCGGCGGCGAGAGCTTCCCGGCCGGCAACCACCAACTCGTCGTCGCCAACAACAACTTGTGCGTCGACGTGTACGGCAACTCGGGCAGCGCGGGCGCCGCGATCGACCAGTGGACCTGCAACGGGCAGAGCAACCAGCAGTTCCAGTTCGTGCCGACCTCGGGCGGCTACGGCGAACTGCGGGCCCAGAACTCCGGCCAGGACGTCGCGGTCGCCAACAGCTCCACGACGGCAGGCACCCCGAACATCGTCCAACAGCCCCCCGGCGCAGCGGCCAACGGCCTCTGGCTGCCGGTCCGCCAGTCCGACGGTTCCTACGCCTTCCAGAACCGCAACAGCGGTCTGTGCCTGGACGTCTACGGCGCCGGCAGCACCGCGGGCCAGCAACTCGACCAGTGGCAGTGCAAGAACGCACCCGGCACCAACCAGGACTTCTTCGTCCGCTGAACCGTCCGCTGTCCGCACCATCCGTGGACACCCCCCACCTGCGAAGGGAACCCACCGTGTCAGCAATCGCACGGCTGTTACGGCGCCTGCGTGTCCCGACGGCCGTGGTCGCGGGCCTCGTCCTGGCCGCGGGCGGCGTCGTGGGCACAGCCGCCGCTCCGGCCCGGGCGGCCACCTCCATCACCCTCAACGGCGCGTCCGGCGGACGAACCTTCGACGGCGTCGGCGCGATCAGCGGGGGAGGTGGCAACAGCAGACTCCTGATCGACTATCCCGAGCCCCAACGCGGCCAGGTCCTCGACTACCTCTTCCGGCCCGGCTACGGCGCCTCCCTGCAGATGCTGAAAGCCGAGATCGGCGGGGACACCAACTCCACCTCGGGAGCCGAGCCCAGCCACCAGCACAGCCGCTCCGACCTGAACTGCGACCGGGGCTACGAATGGTGGCTGATGGAACAGGCCAAGGCCCGCAACCCGAACATCAAGCTGTACGGGCTCGCCTGGGGCGCCCCGGGCTGGATCGGCAACGGCAACTTCTGGTCCACCGACATGGTCAACTACCTGGTCTCGTGGCTGGGCTGCGCCAAGCAGCACGGGCTGAGCATCGACTACCTCGGCGGCTGGAACGAGCGAGGCTACAACGTCTCCTGGTACCAGCAGCTGCGGAGCGCCCTCAACAGCAACGGCTACGGCAGCGTCAAGATCATCGCGGCCGACTCGGACTGGTCCGTGGCGAACGACGTCAACTCCAACCCGGCGTTCGCCTCCGCGGTGAGCGCCATCGGCACGCACTATCCGTGCGGCTACCGGTCGTCCCAGTCCACCTGCTCGGTGCCGTCGGCCGCCATGTCGTCCGGCAAGCCGTTGTGGGCGAGCGAGAACGGCTCGGACGACTACAACGGGGGAGCGCAGGCCATGGCCCGCGGCATCAATCGCGGATACATCGACGGACGGATGACCGCGTACCTCAACTGGCCCGTGGTCGCCGCGCTCACACCCAACCTGCCGTACCCCACCATGGGCATGGCCCTGGCCGCGCAGCCGTGGTCCGGCTCCTACTCGATCGGCAAGAACACCTGGGTGATGGCGCACACCAGCCAGTTCACCAGCCCGGGATGGCGTTATCTCGACGCCTCCAGCGGCTACATCGGCGGCAACCGCGCCAACGGAAGCTACGTCTCGCTCAAGTCCACGAACAACTCCGACTACTCCACGGTCATCGAGACCATGGACGCCGGCAGCGCGCAGACGCTGAACTTCAACGTCACCGGGGGACTGACGGCCGGAACCGTCCACGTCTGGTCCACCGATGTCGGGTCCGCCAACCCGGCCGACCACTTCGTGCACACCGCGGACCTCACCCCGTCCGGCGGCGGATTCAGCCTGACCGTCCAGCCCGGCCACCTGTACACCCTGACCACCACGACCGGACAGGGCAAGGGCACCGCCACCGGCCCCGCCCGGAGCGCACTGAAGCTGCCGTACAGCGACTCCTTCGACGGCTACACCACCGGCACCGAGGCGAAGTACCTCATGGACTGGCAGGGCGCCTTCGAGGCGGTGGGCTGCGGCGGCGGCCGCAGCGGAAAGTGCGTGCGCCAGATGAGCCCGCAGAAGCCGATCACCTGGGACTCGCTGACCGATCCGCACGCCCTGCTCGGTGACGTGAGCTGGGGCAACTACACCCTCACGTCGGACGTGCTGCTGGAACAGCCCGGATACGCCGAGCTGATCGGCCGTGCGGGCGGGCACGACTACGACCGCACCGGCGGTCAGAACGCCTACCGCCTGCGGGTGAGCGATACCGGGGCCTGGTCGATCCTCAACTCGAACACCAACGGCAACGTCACCACCCTGGCCCGCGGCACGACCGCGGCACTCGGCACCAACCGGTGGCACACCGCGGCCCTCACGTTCTCCGGGACCACGATCAGCGCCGTCATCGACGGCGCCACCGTCGGTTCCGTGAACGACCGCACCTGGGCCGCCGGACAGATCGGCTACGGGACGAGCCAGGACGAGACGGCACAGTTCGACAACCTGTCCATCACGCCCGGCAGCGGCGGGAACGACGGCGGCACGACCGGCGCGATCGTCGGGGTCGGCTCCGGCCGGTGCGTGGACGTACCGAACCAGTCGCAGGCGGCCGGCACCCAGGTGGCGCTGTGGGACTGCAACGGCGGCAGCAACCAGCAGTGGACGAACACCTCCGCCGGTGAGCTGCGGGTCTACGGCAGCGAGTGCCTGGACGCCGCGGGCCAGGGCACCAGCCCCGGCACCAAGGTGGACATCTGGGACTGCACCGGCGGCGGCAACCAGAAGTGGACGATCCACGCCGACGGCACGATCACCGGCGACCAGTCCGGCCTGTGCCTGGACGCCACCGGAGCCGGAACGGCCAACGGCACCCTGCTGCAGCTGTGGACCTGCAACGGCAGCAGCAACCAGAAGTGGACGCGTGACTGATCCAGGTGGCCGGCCGACGACCAGCGACTGAAGGCACCACCTCCGTCAAACATCCCCGAGAGGCCCCCACATGTCCTCCTCCTCCCTGCCGCTGAGCCGGCGCCGACTGCCGGCGGCGGCCGGCGCTGCGACGGCCTACGGCCTGCTGCGATTCGCCCCCGAGGCCGCCGCGACCGACGGCCCCGGAAGCTACACCGCGAGCTGGTCCTCCGTGGACCAGCATCCCCCGGCCCCGGCATGGTTCCAGGACGCCAAGTTCGGCATCTACTACCACTGGGGCGTCTTCAGCGTTCCCGCGTTCGGCAACGAGTGGTATCCGCGCAACATGTACATCGGCGGCTCGGCCGAGAACAACCACCACAAGGCCACCTACGGCGACCCCTCGGCCTGGCCGTACAACAACTTCATCGACGGCGCCCGTGACAAGGCGGGCAGCTTCGTGCAGTTCGCCCCCAAGCTGGTCTCCCAGGGCGGCAAGTGGGACCCGGACGCCTGGGCCCGGCTGTTCAAGGCCGCGGGCGCCCGGTTCGCCGGCCCGGTCGCCGAGCACCACGACGGCTTCTCCATGTGGAACAGCCGCGCCAACCCGTGGAATTCGGTCCAGCGCGGCCCCAGGCTCGACCTGGTGGGTCTGCACGCGCAGGCCATCCGCGGCCAGGGCCTGAAGTTCATGGCCTCGCTGCACCACGCGTACCACTTCAACGGCTTCTACGACCACGTGCCGAACCAGTCGGACCCGACGCTGCGCATCCTCTACGGCCAGCAGGGCACGGCCGCGGAGAACAAACTCTGGTACGACAAGCTGGTCGAGGTCATCGACGGCTACCAGCCGGACCTGGTCTGGCAGGACTTCGCCCTGAACCAGGTGCAGGAGTCCTACCGGCTCCAGTTCCTGGCGCACTACTACAACCAGGCCGTCGCGTGGAACAAGGACGTGGTCGCGACCTACAAGGACGGCCTCAACAACAAGGGTGAGGTCTTCGACTTCGAGCGCGGCGGCCCGGCAGATCTGCTCACCCCCTACTGGCTCACCGACGACAGCATCTCCTCCTCCAGCTGGTGCTACACGGTGGGCATCGGCTACTACTCGACGCAGGCGCTGCTCCACTCGCTGATCGACCGGGTCAGCAAGGGCGGCAACATGCTGCTGAACATCGCCCCGATGGCCGACGGCACCATCCCCTCCGGACAGCAGTCCATCCTGCTCGCCATGGGCGACTGGCTCGGCCCCTTCGGAGAGGCGGTCTACGCCACCCGCTCCTGGGCCAGTCACGGCGAGGGCCCCACCAAGATGGGCGGAGGGTCCTTCAGCGGACCGGTGGCCGGCAAACCGCAGGACGTCCGGTTCACCCGCAGCCGGGACAACAAGGTCCTGTACGCCACCGCGCTGGGCTGGCAGGGCGGCACCATGACCGTCACGACGCTGAACTCGAACCAGATCAACCTCAGCAGCCTGACCAGGGCCCAACTGCTCGGCAACACCGCGGGCACCTACATCGACCTGCCCGCACCGACCCAGGACGCGTCCGGGCTGCATCTGACGATGCCCTCGTCCAACCCGCCCTTCAGCGCACTGGCGTACACGGTCAAGCTCACCTTCTCCGGCGAGATCCCCGTCCCGGGCGCGCCGGGCGGCTCCACGACCTGGGTGCGGATCGCCAACGTGACCAGCGGGCTGGCTCTCGACAGCGGGGGCAGCGTCGCCGCCGGTTCCAACCTCAAGCAGTGGAGCTACGACGGGAGCACCAACCTGCAGTGGCAGCTGATCGACCTCGGCAACGGCTACCACCGCATCATCAACCGCACCAACGGCATGGCCGCCGACAGTTACGGCAACGCCGCCAACGGCGCTCCCGCCCGCCAACAGGCGTGGAACGGCGGCAACAACCAGCAGTGGTCGCTGGTCAGCCTCGGCAACAACCGCTACCAGATCGTCAATCGGGGCACCGGCACCGCCCTGGACGGCAGCGGCAGCACCACGAGCGGCTCCACCACCGTGCTGTGGACACCCAACTCCAGCACCAACAACGAGTGGACCATCGCGGCCGTCTGAACCCAACGGAAGAAGGAATGCATGAAACGCACACCGCTCTTGATGTCCCTTGCCGCCGCGCTGCTTCTCGTTCTGACAGCCGCGGGCAGCTCGTTCAGCAGCGGCCTCGGCGCACTGGCGCCGACCAGGGCCGCAGGCGCCGCCGCCGCGACCCCCGGCTGTGGCAAGGCCCCCACACTGACGAGTGGTACCCACACGATCCAGAGCGGCGGCCAGAACCGCACGTACATACTGCGCGTCCCCGCCGGCTACGACAGCAACCACCCCTACCGGCTGGTCTTCGGCTTCCACTGGCGGGGAGGGACGGCCAACGACGTCGACTCGGGCGGAACGGACGGCTACAACTGGTCCTACTACGGCCTCAGGCGCCTGGCGGACAACGCGAACAACAGCACGATCTTCGTCGCGCCCCAGGGCAACGGCAACGGCTGGGCCAACCCCGGCGGCCAGGACGTGGCCTTCGTCGACGCCATGGTCAACCAGATCGAATCAGGCCTGTGCGTGGACACCACCCAGCTGTTCTCCGCGGGCTTCAGTTACGGCGGCGCGATGTCGTACGCCCTCGCCTGCTCCCGTGCGACGGTCTTCCGCGCGGTGGCGGTCTACTCCGGCGCGAACCTCAGCGGATGCAACGGCGGCAACCAGCCCATCGCCTACATGGGCCTGCACGGCCTCAGGGACAACGTGCTGCCCATCTCGTCGGGACGGCAGCTGCGCGACACCTTCGTCCGGGCGAACGGCTGCACCCCGCAGAACCCGCCCGAGCCCGCCAACGGAAGCCTGACGCACATCATCACCACCTATTCCGGATGCAGGTCCGGCTACCCCGTCGTCTGGGCCGCGTTCGACGGCGCGGGCCACGACCCCGGTCCCATCGACGGCTCCACCGGTGACGGCTGGCGCACCTGGACGTCGGCAGCCGTGTGGCAGTTCTTCACCCAGTTCGGCTCGAGCACGCCCCCGACACCGCAGCCCTCCGGAAACCAGGAGATCGTCGGTCAGCAGTCCGGACGCTGCCTCGACATCAACAACGCGACCACGACCAACGGCACGCAGGCACAGCTGTGGGACTGCAACGGCGGCTCCAACCAGCGCTGGACCCACACCACCGGAAAGCAGCTGGTCGTCTACGGCAACAAGTGCCTGGGCGTGGGCCAGGGCGCGGGCAATGGCACACCGGCGGCCATCTGGGACTGCACCGGGCAGCCGGACCAGCAATGGAACATCAACACCGCCGGCACGATCACAGCATCGCAGTCGGGGCTCTGCCTGGACGCCAGCGGCCAGGGAACCACCAACGGGACGAAAATCCAGCTGTGGACCTGCTCGGGCGGCGCCAACCAGCACTGGCGCCTGCAGAACTGACGGATCGGACACCGAAGCGGGGAGGGCGGTGGCGTGATCACCGGCAGATGATCGACGCGATCGCGTTCAAGTACCGCACCGGCACGCCCTGGATGGACCTGCCCGAGCACGAGAAAGTCTTCACCGCCCTGCTCGACCAGGCCGACGTCGAAGGCGATCTCGACCGGAGCGTCGCGGTCGACTTCACGATCGTCCGGGCTCATCAGCACGCCGCCGGGGCCCCTCCAAAGGGGCCCCGTACGCACGCCCGGCCAGGCAGGCGACGCACCTGCGTTCCCCGACAGGGTGGGCGGTTCCGCGCCGCCCGCCATGCTGTCCCGACTGGCGGTGGCCAAGGGCTGCACAGCCCGGCACCTCGTCGATCCCGGGCTGAACTCGGGGCGGGGCGCCGAGGCAATCACGCTCGTACCATCGCCGCCGCGCCGGGAGCCGACGGTGTGGCCGCGATGGAGCCGGACGACCACGCCATCGGACGGTCCCGCGGTGGGCTGACCACGAAGATCCACCTCGCGGCTGATGGACGTTGTCGGCCTCTCGCCTTCGTTCTCACCGCTGAACAAGCTGGCGACGCGCCCGCATTCACCGATGTTATGGCTCGGCTGCGCGTCCCCCGAGGCCGTGGACGGCCTCGGACGAGGCCGGACGTGGTCTTGGCTGATATGGCGTACTCCTCACGCGCGATCCCCGAACACCTGCGCAAGCGCCGTGTGGTGGAACCCGCCGTGGCCCTTGGCGTGGCAGCGCACCTGGTACCGGATCCGCGCTCATGCCCGGGACCAACGCGCTGCGCCCAGGGTGGGCGAACTTGGCCTCCAGCAGGCTGCCGACCTCGTGCAACGGCGCGGCATGCTTGGCGTAGGACCGGCCGTTGGCAGTCACCGAACCCTTGGTCGGCGCGTCCAGGCCGACGACCATGCGCATGGTCGTGGACTTGCCCGCACCGTTACTGACCTTGTCGGATTAGCTTCGGGTGGTCTGGGGTGAGGGTCAGTCCGGTCTCGGTGAGGCAGCCGTCGATGAGATCGGGATGGCGCTTGATATGGGCGAGGCCTCGGCAGAGGGTGCGGGTGAGGTGGTCGGGGTCGGTGAAGGCAGTGTTGGCCATCGGCCCTCGCCGTAACAGGGACCGGGCGCCTTCCACCGGGTTCAAGTCTGGGCTGTAGGAGGGAAGCTGGATGACCGCCAGCCAGTCGTGGCTGGCGGTGAACTTTGATCGGCCCTGCTGGGTGTCGGTGCAGCTACCTCTTCTTGATTTTCGTCACTTTCTTCGCGCTCTGTGCGTTGCCCTGACCTGTGGAGGCCTTCTTCTTTCCTTGACCGGTCGACGCGCTCGCGGGCTTCGTCTCGAAGTCGATTGTGTCCTGCCGAGGGGCGGCGCTGCCTGGTTTCAGGGCCGCGTCGGTGACCGATTGCCCGTTCAGGTTTCCCGGTGCCGGGCTGACGCTGTGTGCAGGGGCGGAGATGGTATGACTGATGGACGGCTGTGGCGCGGGGGTGTCGTTGCCGTCTTCTGAGGTGCCGGGGGAAGAGGAGGTCACGGCTGGACCGCTGGTAGGAGGGGCCGCCTTGCTCTCGGCGCTCTGATGCGAGGAACCGTCGGCGACGGCGAGGGTGGCGGCCATCGCTGCGGCTAGTGCGGCAGTTGCCCCGGCCATCAGGACGCGCCTCCGTGGACGAGCAGGTGGGGAACTGGCCCGGGAAGCCGCTTCGGAAACGGGCCCCTCCGGGCCGGGCAGCGGCGTCCTGTGGGTGCTGGTGCTGTCACCTGCGGGGCGCCGGCTTGCAGCTGTGCCCGTGGTACGGGCTGCGGACCGGTGGGACGTGAGGTTCATGCCGGTGGACAGAGCTGCCAGTGTCCGGGCGCAGTCCTGTGCCGTCGGGCGTGCCTGCTCGTCAAGTGCGGTCATGTCGCTCAGCAGGGTGCCGAGTTCCGCGGGGAGGTAGTCCGGGAGGCCGGGCTGGCGGTGAAGCCGTGCTATCGCGGCTTCCAAGGGACCACCGTCGTATTCGAGTCTGCCGGTGAGGCATTCGAGAAGCACCAGACCCAGGGCGTAGACGTCGGCAGGCCGTCCGACGGGCCGGCCCAAGACCTGTTCGGGCGACAGATAGGCCGCCGTGCCGATGAGGGTGCCGGTAGCGGTGCATGTGGTGGCATCAAGGAGCCGGGATATACCGAAGTCGGTGAGATGGGGGTGATCGGATGCATCGAGGATGACGTTGGACGGCTTGACGTCACGGTGGACGACTCCAGCGGCGTGCGCGTGAACCAGGGCATCGGCGAGGCCGGCGCCGAGCGCGGCGGTGGCTTCGGGAGACAGGGGGCTCCCGGCGAGGCGCGCCTTGAGGGTTTGGCCTTCGATCAGTTGCATGACCAGATAGGCGTCACCGTCGTGCCGTCCCGCGTCGTAGGCGGTCACCAGCCCAGGATGCTGCAGGCGGGCCAGGATCATGGCCTCGCTCAGAAAGGCTTCCTCTGTGTCGAAGCCGGTGTTCGGCCGGAACATTTTCACTGCCACCGGCCGACGCAGCCGCAAGTCGAACCCGCGATGGACGTCCGCAGCACCCCCCGAACCGATGAGCGCGTCCAAACGGTATCGGCCCGCCAGTATCCGGGCGGAGTACCGGGAAGCCAGTGCGAAACCCGACTCGCGGAACCCCATGCTCTCTCCCACTTCCGGCGTACGCCCGCTGGTGGCGGGCTCCGCACGCAGGTACCCACAAGGCACCGGACTACCCGTAGCACCTCCCTTGCGGCGCCGACTCAGGCTGCTCAGTGGACCTGGGTAGATCACCCCGGCCCCACTGGCTCTGCCCGTAACAAGGGTCCGGCCGCCGGAGCACGCGTGGGTGTGCCCGGCATGCGACGCGCCGCGGATCAGGCGCGTATATCTATCTAAAGCACCTTAATGACGATGAAAACGACCTCTTAGTGGGCATTTAAAGATGCTCTATGTCGGTAAGTAACTTTCATGGCTGTCAGGCTTGAGATGCTTGCCCCATACGTGCACCCTCGCGCCCATCGATCTGTGAACTTGGCTGCCCGTTTGCTCCGGCTCTCGTGCACGAAGTCCGTCTGGTTTGAAGATCAGGCAGAAACGCCCAGCAGTAGCGGAACGGAGCCGTCCGCCACATCCATGATCACGCTACGGCGTGAGCCAGCGGAAGCCGTACCCCAGCGACCTGTCCGACGCCCGATGGGCCCTGATCGAGCCGACGTTGACGGCCTGGAGAAAGGCTCGGCTCGACCGCAGGCCCACCGGGCAACCGGGCAACCGGGCAAGGTCGATTTACGCGACGTATTCAACGCACTCCTCTACAGCAACCGCACCGGAATCCCCTGGAAGTACCTCCCGCACGACTTCCCCACCCACGGCAGCGTCCACGCCTACTACGCCGCCTGGCGCGACGAGGGAATCCTCGCCAGTCGAAGTCTGACGCGGAGGCCAGCCGACAGTAAGCGTCATCAAAGTCAGTGACAAAGCCCCAGTGGCCCAGGCGCCACGAACCAGCACAGCCGACGGCACGGCCTCTCCCGGATCGGAGATGCTCACGGCAACCGAGTCGGGGGTTATGTCTCGCCGACGACGACCACCGCGTCCTGGACCGACCAGCGGCGCCGTTCGGCTTTGGGTGGGTTGATCCGCACGCCGTAGCCGGGACTTGTCGACGAGTCGTCGTGGCTTCGGTAACCGATGGCGCATTCGCCGCGGTGGCGTGCGGCGGCCACGACCGTGGCGAAGGAGGTCTCATTCCCTGGCAGCACGTAGTCGGTGGCGGGTCGCAGGTGAATGCCGGTGCCGTCGGCGGAGAACAGTTCTTCGAACACCGCTGTCAGGTGCCGGTTCTGGGAGATCTGTGCCATGAGCAGACCGATGAGCTTGCCGCTGATGATCACGTCGGCTCCGGGGCTGATGGGGGCCAGCGCCCGGTTGCGGTCGTCGATCAGTTCGGTGACCACCGGCAGTTCGCGCCCGGTGGCTTCCTCCAGTTGGCGCAGAAGCAGCAGGGTGACGAGTGTGCGGTTGTCGGGGTCGTCCTGCGGCTGTCCGGGAGCGGGGTCCTGGCCGAGCACGATCACGCTGTCGTAGGAGTGCACGTCCAGACGCTGCAGGGTCTCGGGACGGGTGATGTCCCCGTGGTGCAGTGTCAAGGTCAGGTCGCTGCCGCCGTGCGTGTCGGCCTCGCTCACCTGCCGGACAATTGCTTTACGCCCGTCCGTCACCACGTCGAGGGCCGATCCCGGCCGGGCGCGGCGACGTAATTGGTCGACTATGAGCGGCGCCCGGCGATTCCAGCCCAGCAGGAGAACTCGCTCCGGTCGCGCGGGCGTCGAAGGGCCGGATGCCATCGCCGCCTTCTCGACCAACTCCGTGCAGTCGTGCGGCCAGGCCGTGTCGTCGTCACGGGAGATGACGATGAGTAGGTCGTCTGGTGCCAGGGGCGTCTGCGGTGGCGGGTTGAGCAGGGGCGTGCCTTCTCGCATCATCCCGACGACGCTCGACGTCGGGTAGGACAGCAACGCGTCGCCGAACGGCCGGCCTGCCAGCGCCGGTTCGGTGATCAGGTAGAACTCGTCACCGGCGAAGTTCAGCAGTTCCTGGTGGACGAGGGAGAGCCCGCGCCGACGGGAGGCTTGGACGATGAGCCGGGCCGTGACGGTGTCGCTCTCCAGGACGACGCCGCTGGGTCCGGCGGCGAGACAGGCGGCCAGGCGGTAGCGGTCGTCCCGGACGGCGGCGACGACGGGCGGGTGAGTGCTCTTCCCGGCCAGGGCTGCCCGGAGCGCCAGCAGCGTCTTGACCACCTCGGCGTCGGCGTCCGGCTCGTCCTGGGGCAGGACCAGCACGACACCGGCCGTGTCCGGGCTGGTCAGGGTGAGCACGGCCGGGTCGGTGGTGGGCCCGCTGCGGCAGATCAGTCGCGTACCACCGGCAGGACCGATCTTTGTGCTCAGGGCCTCCTCTATGGCGGTCTTGTCCCGGTCGGCCAGGACGGCCACCGCCGCGCGTGGCTGGTTGGCATTGGCGGCCACCAGCTCGCTCACCACGGTGAAGACCTGCTCCGACCAGCCCAGGACCACCGCGTGCCCTTGTTCGAGCACGGTGGAACGGCCCCTTCGCAACTCGGTGAGGCGCTCCGTGAGCGCCGTCGTGATCAGGCCGACGAGCGTCGAGACGTACAGCAGAGCGACCAGTGCGAGCAGGACCGACATTGTCACCCGCAGCGGCGTCCCCGTGGTACCGCCCAGGCGCAGTGTCTCCCCGGTGAGGAGCCATACCTGCGCCAGCCGGTCCGCCAGGGGCGCCGGTGCGTGAGGGTCGGTCCACACCAGCACCGCACTGGCCGGGACGACGATGGCCAGACACAGCAACGCCATCCAGCCGACGAGAGCGGGAGCACCGCGGGCCAGCGTGCTGTCGAACCAGTAACGGGCTCTGTCACCGAACGGAGTGCGCCGCTGCGCCACCCTTCCCCCTCCACCAACCTCTCGCGAGGCCTGCGCGATACGTCGCCTTCACGACGCGACGGCAAGCCCATCGCAGAGCACGGATGCGAACACGCATATGCAGTTTGGGGGACCGATTGTGTGCGGCAGACGGAGTTTCCTCCGCATTCATCCCTTCGGGTCTCCGAGCCGTCCACGCCCACGGACGTGCTCGACGTCAGGGTTTGTCCCCGTCTTCGCTCCTTCGTGTCAACGCAGGAGCGAAGGACCATCGTCTAGGCATGACCACCGGTACAAAGATCGACATGACTGAAGATCACGCGGTGGTGCACTCAGGCGGCGGTCTCTCCCGGCGAGGCTTCACGGCGGTGGCTGGCACGGCCACGGTGGCGACGGCCCTGACCGGCGGTGTCTCCGCGGCCCTGCCCGCGCCGACCGCTGCGGCCGCCAGCCGAGGCGCCGACTTCGACCGGTGCCTGGCCGTCGCTCGCGCACTGCTCGTACTGGACTCCGACAACCGCCCGCTCGTCCCGCGCTACCAGCGCATCCTCGAGCAGGGCCTGCCGACTCAGCGGCGGACCCGCCCCAAAAACGTTCTGGTCATCGGAGCCGGTCCGGCCGGGCTGGTGAGTGCCTGGCTTCTGAAGAAGGCAGGTCACCGTGTGACCGTGCTGGAGGCCAACGGCAACCGCGCGGGCGGACGCATCAAGACCTTCCGCAACGGCGGCCACGAACAAGCGAAGCAGCCCTTCACCGATCCGCTCCAATACGCCGAAGCGGGCGCGATGCGCATCCCCGGCAGCCATCCCCTGGTGATGGAGCTGATCGACCAGTTCGGCCTGAAGAAGCGGCGCTTCCACTACGTGGACGTCGACCACGAGGGACGTCCCGCCAACCACACCTGGATCCACGTGAACGGGATCCGCATGCGGCGCGCCGACTATGCCCGCAACCCCCGGCGCATCAACCGGTCCTTCGGCGTTCCCCGTGCCCACTGGGACACCCCTGCCACCGCCATCCTGCGCTCCGTTCTGGACCCGGTGCGTGACGAGTTCAGTTACGTCAACGGCGACGGCAAGCGGGTCGACAAGCCGCTCCCCGAGCGGGTGCGGGGCTGGGCCCGCGTGGTGCAGCGCTTCGGTGACTGGTCGATGTTCCGCTTCCTGACCGAGCACGCCGGCCTCGGCGAGCGGACCATCGATCTGATCGGCACCCTGGAGAACCTCACCTCACGCCTTCCCCTGTCCTTCATCCACAGCTTCACCGGCTCCTCCCTCATCAGCCCCGACACACCTTTCTACGAGTTGGAGGGCGGCACGGCCGTGCTGCCGGACGCCCTCCTGGAACGCGTGCACAAGGACGTGCAGTTCGACCGTCGTGTCACGCGCATCGAGTACCACCACTCCGACCGCCCTTCGCCGGACACCGAGCACGTCCGGACCAAGGGCCCGCACGTATGGGTGGACACCGTGTCCGAGGGCCGCGACGGTCCCGTCGTACGCGAGCAGTTCACCGCGGACGTCGCCGTGGTCACGGTGCCGTTCTCCGGACTGCGCCACGTACAGATCACCCCGCCCATGTCGTACCGCAAGCGCCGCGCGGTCTGCGAACTGCACTACGACAGCGCGACCAAGGTCCTGCTGGAGTTCAGCCGCCGCTGGTGGGAGTTCGACGAGGCCGACTGGAAACGCGAACTGCACGCCGTCGACCCAGGTCTGTACGACGCCTACCGCACCGGCCGCGCCGCCACGGACGGCAGACTGCTCGGCGCCCATCCCTCCGTGCCCGACGGGCACATCACGACGGGTCAGCGCACCCACTACGCCGCCAACCGCGCGATCGCGCGCGACCAGCCGGAGGCGGTCGACGTCGTGGGGGGCGGCTCGGTGTCGGACAACGCCAACCGGTTCATGTTCCACCCCTCCCATCCGGTCCCGGGCAGCGCAGGGGGCGTGGTCCTGGCCTCCTACAGCTGGGCGGACGACGCGCTGCGCTGGGACTCCCTGGACGACGAGGCTCGGTACCCACACGCTCTGTGCGGCCTCCAGCAGGTCTACGGCCAGCGCATCGAGGTCTTCTACACCGGCGCGGGCCGCACTCAGAGCTGGCTGCGCGACCCCTACGCCTACGGGGAGGCGTCCGTGCTCCTGCCCGGGCAGCACACGGAGTTGCTGCCCGCCATCCCCGCGCGCGAAGGGCCGTTGCACTTCGCCGGGGACCACACGTCCGTCAAGCCGGCCTGGATCGAGGGAGCCGTGGAGTCCGCCGTGCGTGCCGCCTTGGAGATCCACACCGCTTAGAGCCGCGCGGTCCGCGAGCCACACTCGGGCCCCGGCGCACCTCGCACTCGTCCAGGTCACACTCGTCCTTGGCCGCTGAGACACACGCCTCGACGGCCCATCGTGCGCCGACGACCCGCACGAGCCGGTCGATCGTAGTGCCGTCGGGGCCCCGCTCGCACAGGCCCGTGCCCGCCTCGAGCACACCTTTGCCCCGGATGAAGACCTGGACGATCCTGCGCGACTGCCGCCTGTAGGGCGACGGAGTGCACCACGCCATGCTCGGCATCGCCTGGCTGTACGACCTCGCCCTCACGGGGTATCTCCCGCCCCATGCGCGGTCAGAGAGGTCCAAGGGAAGCGGACTCCCACCTCGCCGGCTCGAAGGACGCTCAGTCGATGCAGAACTCGTTGCCCTCGATGTCCAGCATCGGGATGCAGGCGTCATTGCCGTCGTACAATGTCTGCACGTGTACTGAGCCCAGCGGCTCCAGGCGCGCGTGTTCAGCCTCAAGTGCGGCGAGACGCTCTTCACCCACAAGACCGGTGCCGACCCGTACATCAAGATGCACCCGGTTCTTGAAAACCTTCCCCTCAGGAACGCGCTGGAAGAACAGTCGCGGGCCCACCCCTGAGGGATCTATGCAGGCCAACCATGAACCCTGCTGCTCAGAAGGCTGCGAACGCTTGAAATCGTCCCAAGTCGCAAACCCCTCCGGTGGCGGCGGTACGACGTACCCCAACACCTCGCACCAGAAGCGAGCGAGGCGCTCAAGTTCCGCGCAGTCAAAGGTGACTTGGAACTGCTTGATGCCCGCCAGGTGTGGTCCGCTCCCATCGGGTGATCGTCGCCGCCCGGGGCTGCACCGCCAGCCCCTCGGACGGTGGTCGCACATGTCGCTGCAGTCGTCGCCCGGTCACTCACCGGCCCCGATTTGGCTGGCCCGAGGGTGCCGGCACCGCGTCCTGGCGGCCGCGAGGCAGCCCGCCGCCTGCTTCTCTGAAGTCAGCATGGCTTGACGAGTTCAGAGCGCCGATCACTCGGCGGACCGGTGAGCTAACGCTTGTCCTGTTGCACCGGCAAGAGCGACGGCATCGACTGACCGATCGGGGACCTGACGGGATGACGAATGTGTCCATCGCGGCCTGCCTGGGCGAGGACTTCGCTCGCTGCCGGAATCACCGCGGCCGCGGCTGGGCTGGAACGTGGGCCTCGTCTCCGGCACCGCGATGATCACCGTTGCCGTGCGGCTGGCCGCCCGCGCCAAGACCCGGGCCATGGCCGACGTCTCCATCGCCATCGCCGGCGCCACCGGGGGCTTCAGCTCCGGCCTCGTCGTCTCCGCCTACGGCTACCCCGTCCTCGCCCTCACCGGCGGCATCCTCGCTCTCGCCGTCCTCCCCGCGATCGCCACCAGTGCGAGCAGCCGGTGACCCGGCCTGCCCGTCGGGGGTAACCGGCCGCCCTCCCCGTCGACGGCCCCGGGTACCGTCGTCCACGTCTTCGCCAGAACCTCATCCGCCTCGATGCTGAACTCGACAGAGACCGCCACCCGTCCTCGGTGGCCTCCAATCAATGGAGGCGGTGCGGTGGATCAGCTGCGGTGCCAAGCCGGGGTGGTCACGTCCAGTCGCTGTTCGATGGAGCCGTCGCTGTTGGCTCCGTTTCTTGGGCGGCCGCTTGCTTGTGCTCGATGAGGGCCGTGGTACCGGCTGCTACCGCAGAAAGAGCCACTGCGGCGGACAGCATGGCCGAGGTACGGCTGACGTCGCGCCGCAGGCCCGCAGCCAGGAAAGCGGCGGCATCGACCGAGTCCATGACGATGTTCACCGCAAGGAACTGCTGCTGCTGGGGCCGGGTGAAACGGTCCATCCGTTGCAGTCCAAGCCCGAGAGCAGCGTTGCGTATCGCGAACATCCGCGAATAAGGGATCGCGGGGGTACCGCTGGCCGTGAGCTGGAAAAGCCGCGTGGCCAGCCGCGGGGTGAACAAGTGGGTGGCCGCGACGATGAAGCGCCCGGTCGTCAGCGCTCTGCGGGAAGGGACCAGGTGGAGGGGGAATTTGGACATGGAGAACCCTTTCAATCCGGGACGGGCCGGTCAGTTGTGTTCCATGGGGTTCAGAGCTCGGCGACGACGCGTCGCAGTGTGCCCGGCGCGATGCGCAGCATGGCGGGCATGACTTTCGTCTGACCGGGGAATGCCATGTTCCGCCCCCGCCGAAGAGCCTTCATCGTGACCGCCGCCACCTGCTCGGGAGTCAGTTTCTTCCCCGTGGCTTCGGCGTTCATGGGCGTGTCGGTGGACGGTGGGAGGACCTCGAGGACATGGGTGCCCTGCGGGGCGAGTTGACGGCGCAGGCCGTCCGCAAAGCCGTGCAGGCCGGCCTTCACTGCGCCGTGGGTAGGCGCGCGAGTGGGCGAGACCAGAGCGAACCCCGAGGTGATGAATACGATCGCGTCGGGCTCTGGCCATCGTTCGAGCACTTCACCCGTCAAGTGGATGGGGGCGGTGAGGTTCAATGCCACCTCGGTATCGAGAGTCGCATTGGGGTTCTTTCCGGCGGCATAGTCTCGTTCCTCGAACGTACCGGCGTTGTTGACCAGCACGTCCAGACGCCCAAAGCGATCAGCGATCGCCTGCAGCAACGCTGCCCGGTCGGCTGCGTCCGTCACATCGGCCCGCACGGCCAGCGCCTGCGGGTGTGCCTGCGCGAATCGGTCAAGCGCAGCCTGCGAACGTCCACAAACGACGACAGACATCCCGAGCTCCACGAAAGACTGCGCGAGGCTCAAGCCGATGCCTGAGGTTCCGCCAGTGATGAGTACGGTCTGTGACATGATGCCACCTCTCTGTATAGCGTACTGATTGGTACGAAACACGGTAGCACGCCCGTACCGATCGGTACCAAAGGGGTAGGATGAAGAAATGACCTCGACGACACCGGTCCCTCCCGGCAGGCCTCGCTCGTTCGACATCGACGAGGCACTCGATCGTGCAGTCCTGGTGTTCTGGTCAAAGGGGTTCGAGGGTGCCAGCCTTGACGACCTCACCGAGGCAATGGGTATCAGCCGCCCCGGCCTGTACAGGGCGTTCGGCAGCAAAGAAGACCTCTTCTACAAGGCGCTGGAGCGGTACACCGAGGGCTTGACCGCCTACTTCGGCCAGGCCCTGGCGGAGCCCACAAGTGCAGCAGTGGCTACGGCCGTGCTCCACGGGACGGTCGAGGCGGCAACCATGCCGGGATTCCCCGCGGGCTGTCTTGGCGTGCACGGTGCGTTGGCCACCGGGGATGACAGCCGCCCAGTCCGAGATGCGCTCATCGCATGGCGTGAGGACGGGATAGCCCACTTGACGCGCCGGTTTCAACAGGCGGTGGACGCCGGTGACCTTCCGCCTTCCACAGATCCTCATCTCCTTGCGCTCTACCTGAGAACAGTCGCCAATGGGATCGCCGTCCAGGCCGCGAGTGGTAGTTCCCGCCCTGAGCTGCTGCAAGTCGCCGACCTCGCGTTGGGCAGCTGGCCAAAGCCGTAGTCAGCGAGTCAGACCGGGATCTGCGCACGTACTTGGGTTTTCCGTGGTTCGTGCGAGGCCGGTGTGACTGGCGCGACGGCGGGTGCCGGGGCCGGGGGCTCCGGGGGCGGCAAGGTCGACGGGAGGCTGGGCGTGGCGCGCAGCCGACTACCGGTGATCAACTGTTCATCAAGCCGTGCGTGCCGGCGGCGTCCCGGCTCCCGCCCTTGTCGCGTCGGTGCCCCAGCTGGCCAGCAGTCGTAGTGCCTCCGCGGACGGGGAACCGGGCTCGGCAATGTACGTCGCCAGCGTCTGTTCGTGGTCGTCTGCCAGGTGGAACGACTCGAGGCGCAGATCGAGTTCACCGACGAGCGGGTGGTTCAGGCGCTGGATGCCGTGACACTTGTCCTTGACGTCGTGGGCGGCCCACAGCCGCCGGAACTCCTCGCTCTTCACGGAGAGTTCGCCCACCAGCGCGGACAGCCGGGGGTCGTTGCGATGGGAGCCGGCGTCCATGCGCAGCTGAGAGACGACGTCGTTCGCTTTGCGTTCCCAGTCCACGAACAGGTCGCGGTACTCGGGCCGCAGGAACACCAGCCGCGCCCAGTTCCGTTCGTGCGCGGGCAACTCGGCCCAGTCGCCGAAGACCGCCGCGGCCATCCGGTTCCAGGCGAGGATGTCCGAGCGCCGCCCCACGAGGATCGCCGGGCCGCCTTCCATGGTGTCCAGCAGCATCCGCAGGGGGCCCCGCACCTGCTGGGTGCGGCCGGCCGGCTTCTTCCGCTGTTTCGGCTTCGCCAGGTGTGTGAGGTGGGCGTGCTCTGCGTCGCTCAGCCTGAGCGCGCGGGCGATGGCGTCGAGGACTTCCGCCGACACATCCCGCCCGTTGCCCTGCTCCAGGCGCGTGTAGTACCCCACCGACACCCCGGCCAGCTGCGCCAGCTCCTCGCGGCGCAGCCCCGGCACCCGCCGGTACCGCCCGAAGTCCCGCAGGCCCACGTCTTCCGGCTTCAGCCGGGCCCGCCGGGTGCGCAAGAACTCACTGAGCTCGGCACGCGGGTCCAGAGCGCCGTCGGCGGGCTCGTGCACCGGTTCGGGGTATTCGTCCATGCCTTCGAGTATCCACGGCCGGACGCACATCAGCCTGCACCAGTCAGTGGTAGGCACAGCGGATGTACATACAGCCGTGACCTGGGTGAATACCGGATCGGCCAGCACGCTGGGGACCGTGCCCGGCTGGAAGGCAGCCGGGCGTGGCCTTGCATCGAGAACGGAGACATCCCATGACCGCGACACAGGGGACCGAGTCGAGGACCCCCCAGACGGAAACGGCCGCGGAGGTGGTCGGCCGCCTTCGTGCGACCTTCGACACCGGCGTCACCCGCGGACTGGACTGGCGCATCGACCAGCTGCGGCGGCTGCGGGCACTGCTGGTCGAGAACGAGCAGGAGCTGCTCGAAGCGCTCTGGGCGGACCTGAGGAAGAACGCCCCTGAGGCGAAGACGCAGGAGATCGACTTCACCGTCGCTGACATCGACGAGACGCTGGCAAATCTCGAGAGCTGGCTTCAGCCGCGCCCGGTGGAGGTTCCCGCCCACTTCGGTCCCACGACAACCGCTTACACCACGTACGACCCGCTCGGGGTGGTCCTGGTGATCGCTCCCTGGAATTTCCCGCTGCACCTTCTCATCGACCCCATCATCGGCGCCCTGGCCGCCGGGAACACGGTGGTGGCCAAGCCGAGCGAGGTCTCGGTGCACACCTCGGCGGTCGCTTCACGCCTGCTGCGTGAGTACTTCGACCCTGACGTGCTCACCGTGGTCGAGGGGGGCGCCGAGGACACCACGGCCCTGCTGGCACAACGCTTCGACCACATCTTCTACACCGGCAATGGCACGGTCGGCCGGATCGTCATGGCCGCAGCCGCCAAGAACCTCACCCCCGTCACACTTGAACTCGGGGGCAAGTCGCCGGTCTTCGTGGCACCCGACGCTGACGTGGACGAGACCGCCAAGCGGTTGGTCGGCGCCAAGTTCGGCAACGCGGGGCAGCAGTGCATAGCCCCCGACTATGTTCTGGCCGATCCTGCCACCGCTGCCGCCCTGGTTCCCGCCCTGCGCGCGGCGGTCGACGCCCAGTTCGGCACCAGCCCGCAGACCGCAGCCGACTTCGGCCGGATCATCAACGAGCGGCACTTCGACCGGCTCACCGCTCTGCTGGACTCCGGCCGGGCGGCGGTGGGAGGCCAGCACGACCGTGACGACCTGTTCATCGCACCGACGGTGCTCACCGATGTCGACCCCGCATCGCCGGTCATGCAGGAGGAGATCTTCGGTCCGATCCTCGCCGTCGTGGAAGTCGAAGACCTCGATGCCGCCATAGCCTTCATCAATGAACGCGACAAGCCCCTCGCGCTCTACGCCTTCACCACCTCCGAGGCCACCAAGTCGCGCCTCGTGAACGAGACGTCCTCCGGCGGCGTCGCGTGGGGCCAGCCGGCGATGCAACTGCTCATGACCGGCCTGCCTTTCGGCGGCGTCGGCGAAAGCGGCATGGGCCGCTACCACGGCCGGTACTCCCTGGAGACGTTCAGCCACTTCAAGGGTGTCGCGGACGTGCCGCTCAGCTAGCCTCGCGCTGTCGTGAAGCAGGCTGCCCGGTGGGCGATCGGCCGACGGAAATACCTCGCCGGTGCGAACGAGGATCGCTGAGATCGCTGTTCCCGCCGCCGCAAGCGCGTTCCAGGTGAAGCCGTGCATCGGTCCTCTTCGCGGGTGCGCGTCGAGGGAGTCGGTCGCGGCGCGGCCCTGCAGACACCGCTCCCTACCGACTCCGGCGGCGGCCCCCCATGACTTCGTCACCTGGCTGACGGCTGATCGTGCGCCAGGAGCGAACGCCACTACTCCGGCGGGCAGTTGCGCTTGACCGGCATCGACACCGACGCCGACGGCATGCGGCTCTCACCGCGTTCGCCGCCAACACCACCCACACCCCGATCGCGGTCCTGGAACCGCGTCACCGTCAGCGGGCCCGCGCCTGCCCGAGGACCGCATCCGCGCCTCCTCCGGGACAGCGTGGACCCTCTACGTCGCAGACCTTCATCCCGTTTTCCTCCGTATTGCAGAAAGAAAGAATCCCATGACCGTCAATAATTCAGAAGTTTCGCCCGTTCCGTCGCTTTTCTCCCCCATATCCCTCGGGAAGATCGAGCTCCCCAACCGCATCGTCATGGCACCGATAACCCGGGTCCGGGCCGGTTCCTCCGGCATCCCCGGGGACCTCATGGTCGAGTACTACCGGCAGCGGGCGAGCGTCGGAATGATCATCACCGAGGGCACCTACCCCGACCACGCGTCGCAGGGGTATGTCGGTGAGCCGGGCATCGCCACCGACGAGCAGGCGGCCGGCTGGCAGCGGGTGTTCGAGGCGGTGCACGCCGAGGGCGGCCGCATCGTCCTGCAGATCATGCACGCCGGCCGCGGCACCCACCCCGACATCAACGGCGGCCGCCGCATCCTCGCCCCCAGCGCGATCGCCATCGACAACAAGACGTTCACCGAGAAGGGCGAGCAGCCCTACCCCGTACCGGAAGCGATGACCACTGCGGAGATCCGGACCGCCGTGGCCGACTTCGTCGCCGCGGCCCGCCGGGCCATCGAGGCGGGAGCGGACGGCGTGGAAATCCACGGCGCCAACGGCTACCTGCTCCAGGAGTTCCTCTCCCCGGCGGCCAACCAGCGCACCGATGGATACGGCGGCTCGCCGCAGAACCGCGCCCGCTTCGTCGTCGAGGTCGTCACGGCGGTCGCCCAGGCCGTCGGTGCCGAGCGGGTCGGGCTTCGGATCTCGCCGGAGGTCGACCTCGGGGACGTCTTCGAGACCGACCGGGACGACGTCCTGGCCACCTACGGCACCCTGCTCGACCAACTGCGCCCGCTGGGCCTGGCCTACCTCTCCGTACTGCACATCGAGCCGGGCGGCGACCTTGTACAGGAGCTGCGGCGGCGCTTCGGCGGCAAGCTGATCGTCAACAGCGGCCCCTTCGGGGGGCAGACCACCCGCGAGCAGGCGCTCCAGCAGATCGAGTCCGCCCACGCCGACGCCGTGGTTGTGGGCCGGGCCCTCATCGCCAACCCCGACCTGGTCGAGCGCTGGCGGGGTGGCCACGCGGAGAACGAGCCGCGGCCGGAACTTTTCTACGGGCCGGGCGCGGAAGGCTACACCGACTACCCCTTCCTCGAAACGGCTTGAGGCCCACGGCCACGCCTGCCCATGCGGCAGCCCCACTCGGAGGCGGTTCACGAGTTGCCTAGCACCTGATTCGCCGCTCGTTAACGGCTCCCCAGCCGATGCCACCACTGGTCCAGGGCCCTTCACACCGGAGGGCCCTGAGCCATGCCCGCAGTGGACAACGGACAGAACCAAACCCCATCCATAACTTCGGCTCCGCGGCGCAACCCGGCCGCAATTCGGGCTCGGGCACGGGGGTGCTCAGCATTGGGTCTGGCAGCGTCCACGTCGCAGTGGATGCCTTCCACCAGATGTCCCGGTGCTGTCCTTTTGCCTTTACGCGGGGACTGCGGCGAGGGCGTGTTCGTCGATGAGTGCCGCGAGGTGGTGTCCAGGGCGTCGTCGGGCGGTCTGGCTCCTGCGACGATCTGCCACTCGGCGCCGTCGTCGGTGCGCTGCACCATCAGCCACTGCCCTGGTAGGGAGCAGGGGAGATGGACCCACGCCAGATGGTTCACACCGTGCAGCTCGCCGACGATGGTCGGCAACGTGGTGCTGACGATCGTCTGGTCGAGGGACGAGAGCAGCATCACGGTCATGAGTGCGCCGAAGGTGAGACCGAAGTGCGGTGGAGTGCCGGGGAGTTCTCTTCCTCCACCTCCGTGGCCGGTGTCGAGTTGTTCAAGGAGGCACTTACGTCGATGAGTAAGGGGAGTGCAACGCCACGATGCTGTCGGCCGGGGCAGCGCCAACTCCCGCAACGGGAGCCGGGCCAAGACCGTGCTGATCGACGTCGGTCCGGTGGAAGTGAAGGTGCCCCGCGACACTGCCGGCAGCTTCGAGCCGCAGATCGTCAAGAAGCGACAGCGGCGCCTGACCTGCGTCGACGAGATGGTGCTCTCCTTGTCCGCGAAGGGCCTCACGCATGGGGAGATATCGGCCCATCTCGCCGAGGTCTACGGCGCTGAGGTGTCCAAGCAGACCGTCTCCACCATCACCGACCGAGTGATGGAGGGCATGGCGGAATGGCAGAACCGGCCGCTCGACCGCGTCTACCCGGTCCTGTTCGTGGACGCCATCAACGTCAGGATCAGGGACGGGAAGGTCGCGAACCGTCCCATCTACGTGGTGATGGCGGTGACGGTGGACGGCACCCGCGACATCCTCGGCATCTGGGCCGGTGACGGCGGCGAGGGCGCCAAGTACTGGCTGCATGTGTTCACCGAGCTGAAGAACCGCGGCCTGAACGACGTGCTCATGTTGGTCTGCGACGGGCTCAAGGGCCTTCCCGAGGCCGTGGAGACCGTCTGGCCTCGCACGATCGTCCAGACGTGCGTGGTTCACCTGCTGCGGAACTCGTTCCGTTACGCCGCCCGCCAGGACTGGGACAAGGTCGCAGGGGCCCTCAAACCCGTCTTCACCGCGCCCAGCGAGGACGCGGCGACGGAGCGGTTCCTGGAGTTCCAGGAGTCCTGGGGCCGGAAATATCCGGCGATGGTGAAGCTGTGGTCGGACGCCTGGGCCGAGTTCGTGCCCTTCCTCTCCTTCGACGTCGAGATCCGCAAGGTCATCCTCAGCACGAACGCGATCGAGAGCGTCAACGCCCGCATCCGCAGGTCCGTCCGCGCCCGCGGGCACTTCCCCCACGAGGCCGCCGCCCTCAAGTGCATCTACATGGCCCTGATGAGCCTGGACCCGACCGTGAAGGGCCGCAAGCGGTGGACCATGCGCTGGAAAGCACCCCTGAACGCGTTCCAGATCGCCTTCGAGGGACGTCTGACCCCGAGCAACGACTGACCACTCAACAACCAAGATCAGCCGTTGAATTGACACACCCTCAACAGCAGGCCGTTGAGGAAGAGCGGCGACGGAGGGCGGGGTCAAGAGGGGATGATCTGCCATTGCTGCCGCGTCAGTGACGCGTACGGCTGCTGCTCGATGTTGGCTCCGTCGGCGGTGCTGCCCTCGTCGACGGCGAGGCAGAGCCCGCTGTAGCGGTTGATGAGGAAGTAGTGGCCGTCACCGGTGGGCGTGACGGCCCAGTGCTGCTGGGGGACGTTGGAGTCCGACCAGATGGCCACGTTGCCGCCGTCCACCCGCGAGAGTCCGGCCACCTCCATCAGCTTGCCGCTGTTCACGTTCTTGATCTCGTAGTAGCCGTCGCCGGTGGAGGCGAAGGTCCACTTCTGCGCGGTGTTGTTCAGCCACGGCCACTGCTGGATGTTGGTGCCGTTGGCGGTGCCGAAGTTGAACACGTCGACGACCTTGCCGCTCTTGCGGTTGACGATGCGGTAGACCGTGCCGTCCCCCGTGAGGACCCTTGACACCAGAGCCGGCTTGGCGGTCCGGCCACCGATGTGGAGGCCGCCGATGTTGGCGTAGCCGCCAGTGGCAGCGTTGGCCTGGAGCCGTACGAAGCCCACGTTCCGGGCGGGCCATTCGGCCACCTTGGTGGCGCGGTCGCCGGCCCAGGTGCCGGTGGCGACCTGGGTGAAGTTCGTGCCGTCGGTGCTGGTGGAGATGGTGTAAGAGGTGATGTCGCCGTCGGTGGTGTCGCTGCGGTTCCACTGCTTGGGCAGGTACTCCAGGGTGGAGACGTTGCTCCACACCCCGCCCAGGTCGACCGTGATCGAGTGGGGCAGGGCCGGGGACAGGCCCCAAGTGGACCAGCAGGTCTCGTAGTTCCTGTCGCTCAGTCCGTCGATGGCGTTGAGGGGTCCCTCGCCGGTGTGGAATGCGGTCGCGTAGGCGCTGACCGGTGTGACGGGGTGCTCGGCGCGCAGTATCTGCGTCGGCAGTGGCGGGCGGGAGGTGTCGGGGTTCCAGGCCGCGCCGACTTCGGCGAGTCGGTTGACGATGTTGGTGTCGAGCCTGCCGTTCCGGTTGGGCGGGCAGTTCAGGATGAAGGAGGTGTACTTCGGTTCCAGGTCCGCCAGATGGGAGAGGATCGCGTCCTTGCTCATCAGGCTCTCGGTCGGCGTGGCCGGATGCCAGAACCAACCGTTGCTGATCGTCTGCCCCTGCGTGGCGGCGTAGGTGTTTCCGGCGGGCGCGCTGACGCCCAGCGGCTCCTCGAAATAGATCGCGTCACCGAGGAACGGCACTGACAGCGCACCGTGGTCGATCACGACGATGTCCGGCTGGAGCGACTTCACATGCTCGCGGATCCGCTGGTAGGAGACGGCCTGCTGGCCCATCTGCCACGCGTAGCCGTCGGTGATGAAGAGGTCGACAGTGCCGTAGTTGGTCAGCAGTTCGGTGATCTGGCCGAGGATGAAGGTCATGTCGCCGGGCTGGATGGCATCCGTGGTGTCGAGCCCGGACACCTTGTGCCGGCTCTCCCACGCCTCGACGCCGAAGGTGCGGTCCCATATCGAGTAGTAGAGTCCGACCTTCAGTCCCTTGGCCCGGAAAGCGTCGCAGTACGCCTTCACCACGTCCTGCTTCCAGGAGCTGTTGGCGACGTTCTGGGTGCCGTAGGCGCTCGGCCACAGGGCGAAGCCGTCGTGGTGCTTGGTCGTCAGGATGCCGTAGCTCATCTTGGCCGCCGCGGCGGCGTCCGCCCACTGGGCACAGTCCACGGCCGTGGGGGCGAACAGAGCGGGGTTCTGGTTCGGCGCCGCCCACTCCTCGTTGGTGAAGGTGCCGAGGTTGAAGTGGTTGAACATGCCGAACCGCATGTCGACGAGCTTGCTGAGGTTGGTCTGCAGGTCCGCGGCGGCCGCCTCAGGGAGCAGGCGGGAGAAGCCGGGGACCGCGGGCAGCGCGCTCGCGGCCACAGCGGCGCCCGCGGCGCTCAGCAGGGTACGACGGGACGGTCTTCTCTCTGATGACATGGGTGTACTCCCGGTCGGGTGGCTGTGATGTGTGGGGTGGTGAAGGCGGCGGGCAGGCCCGAAGGCGCGCCCGCCGCGGCCGTCGCTCAGGGCGGAGCGGGACTCACAGGGCGGTGAAGGTCCACTGCAGGTTGGTGCTGCTGCCGTAGGTCCACTGCTTGGTGATCGAGCCCGAGGTGACGTTGCCACCGCCGTCGAGGACCAGGCCGGTGGTGCGGTTGGCGATCGTGTAGCTGTTGCCGCCCCGGGAGGTGATCTTCCACTGCTGGTTGGGGCCGCCGTTCCAGGGCGCCTGCTGGGCCGGGGAGCCGTCGGCGGTGTTGCCCCAGCCGTCGGCGACCATGCCGTTGGTGCGGTTGACCAGCTTGTAGTAGCCGCCGCCCACGTCGACCGCCTGCCACTGGAGGTTGGTGCTGGAGTCCCAGCTCCACTGCTTGAGGTTGGATCCGGAGGCGACGTTGCCGCCGCTGTCCAGGGCGAGACCGTCGGTGACGTTGGTGATCCGTAAGTACCTCGACGGGTTGAACTGGACCCTGAGCGAGGTGATCTGGTCGTTGTTGCCGGTGACCCTGAGGTCGGGGTTGTCGGCGGTGAAGGTCCAGGCGGTGCCGGTGAAGTTGTCACCGGAGTAGCCGATCACCTGGTAACCGGCGGCGGGGCGCAGGCTGGAGATGGTGCGGGTGCCCAGTCCGGCAGCGCTCAGGTCGGCCGCGGTGTAGTCGCCGACCGGCAACGGGGCCGAGCCGCCCGTGTAGTTGACGTCCGTGAAGGCGGCGGCGCCGACGAGCGGCAGCATGCCGGGGATGGTGCCGGAGAAGGCCAGCTTCAGGACGTAGGCACCCGCGCTGTACGGCGCCGAGGACGGCAGGGTGACCGTGAGGCCGGAGGAAGTCTGCGTGGGTGTGGGCAGGTCGATGTAGGTGCCGGCGGTGGAGCCGAGCAGCTTCACCGAGGTCAGCGAGGAGAGGTTGATGCGGTCCGAGCTGAGCGTCTTGATCGTGACCGAGCTGCCGGGCCAGCCCAGGACTGTGGCGTACAGGACGTTGCCCGCCTTGTTGCGGGTGAAGCGGATGTCCTGCGCGGTGCCGGCCGTCGGAGTGGTGAAGGCGCCGCCGCCCATCTTCGTCGGGCCTTCGCCGTACACGGTCCAGGCGCGGGTCGAGTACACCGACTCGCCGAAGCGCTTCAGGTAGTCGCCCATGCCGAGAAGGATGTCCTTCTGCGCCTGGGGGATGGTGCCGTCGGCCATCGGCGCGATGTTCAGCAGGACGTTGCCGTTCTTGCTGACCCGGTCGAGGAACGAGTGCAGCATCTGCTGGCTGCTGTAGTAGCCGATGCCCTGCGTGTAGCACCAGCTGGAGCTGGAGATGCTGTCGTCGGTCAGCCAGTACGGGCTGGTGAGGTCGCCCGGCCCGCCGCGCTCGTAGTCGAAGACCTCGCCCTTGCCGTTGAAGCCGTCCTTGTAGGTGGCGACGACCTCACGGCCCCAGGCGTTGGCCTGGTTGTAGTAGTAGGACAGGAAGTTCAGGCGCTGCGTCTCGTCGACCGCGTCCAGTTTGAAGTCCTGCCACAGGATGTCCGGTTGCGCGAGGTCGATGACTTCCTTGAGCTTGTCGTACCAGAGCTGGTTCTCCGCGGCCGCACCGAGCTGGCCGTAGAGCTTCTTGAGGGTGGGGTCGGTCTGGGCGGGGGCGAACTCGTAGAAGCCGTTGTAGTGGTAAGCGTGGTGCATGGCGACCAGCAGCTTGAGGCCCTTGCCCCGGATCGCCGTGGTGAACAGCTGCAGCAGGTTGAGCTTCGGGCCCTTGGCGACCGAGTTCCACTCGTTGACCTGGCTGTTCCACATGGAGAAGCCGTCGTGGTGCTCGGCGACCGGCCCCGCGAACCTCGCGCCCGCGTCGACGAACAGCTGCGCCCACTCGTTGGGGTCGAAGTTCCCGCCGGCCGACTTCAGCTTGGGGGCGAACTGCACGAAGTTGCCCGCCAGGTCCTTCGCCCCGTTGATGAAGTTGTGGTACGGCCATGCCGAGGGCTGGCCGTAGGTCGCGATGTGGTGCTGGTTGACGCTGTCGCCCGCCTGATACATGGTCCGCGGATACCACTCGTTGCCGAAGGCGGGAACGCTGAAGACGCCCCAGTGGAAGTAGATCCCGAACTTCGCGTCCTGGAACCACTCCGGAGCCGGCGGGTGCTGATCGACCGAGTTCCAGTCGGGCGTGTAGGTGCTCGGTGCCGCCTGGGCGACGCCGGCGCCCAGGCCACCCCCGGCTATGGCTGCCGCCGCCACACAGGTGGCGGCGGACAGGAACTGGCGTCTGTTGAGCGAACGCGACATGAGGGCATCCCTGAGGTAGGGGCAAGGGGGACGGGGGGAGACGCGCGACACCGACGGTTCTGGAGCGTCGGAGGTTACGCATGAAGTTCGACCATGTGACGCACGGATGTCAACGGGTGTGCAGGGATGAAAACCCGCATCCCCATGGGGTTTTGCCCACATAGGAGCGATATCCAGGCATTGGGACAGCGCCAAACATGGCATGTCTAGGGACCCGACAAAGGATGCGCCACCACACGGGCAGCCCACAGGCAAGCGGTCAGCCCATCACGAGTGCGCATCATTGATGGGATGGATCTACTACACAGGAAGGCCATCTCCAGCACTTTTGCCGCACCCACTAGACAGCCTCACTTCCCCCGCTCTATAAACATCCCATCTCTCCGCCGACGACACACAGCCGTCGCATCGGCGTAACAACCCCGCTCCGGGACCAGCGCGAGGAAGTACCCATGAGACTCAGAACCGCACTCGGCTCCACCGCCGCCGTCGCCTGCGCACTGACCCTGCTCAGCGCCTGCAGCAGCGGCTCCGGCACCACCGCCTCGTCGAGCGGCAAGCCGCTCGTGGGCGTCGACTACCCGCGGTCCGACACCGACTTCTGGAACTCGTACATCAAGTACACGCCCCAGTCGGCCAAGGAGCTGGGGCTGGACCTGAAGACCACGAACTCCCAGAACGACGTCGCCAAGCTCACCGCCAACGCGCAGACGTTCATCAGCCAGGGCGTCAAGGGCATCGCGATGGCCCCGCAGGACACCGCCGCCATCGCGCCGACGCTGGCGCAGCTGGAGGCGAAGAAGATCCCGGTCGTCACCGTCGACACCCGGCCCGACAGCGGCAAGGTGTTCATGGTGGTGCGGGCCGACAACCGCGCCTACGGCGAGAAGGCCTGCCAGTACCTCGGCACGAAGCTCGGCGGCAAGGGCAAGGTCGTGATGCTGGAGGGCGGCCTCGACTCCATCAACGGCCGTGACCGCACCGAGGCGTTCAACGACTGCATGAAGAAGAACTACCCCGGCATCAAGGTGTTCGGCGAGGCCACCAACTGGGACGGGGCGGTCGCCGCACAGAAGCTCCAGACCGACCTGACCGCCAACCCGGACATCAAGGGCGTCTACATGGAGTCCAGCTTCGCGCTGGCCGGCACGCTCCAGGTCCTCAAGCAGAAGGGCCTGCTGGTCGACCCGAAGGACAAGAAGCACGTCTTCATCGTCTCCAACGACGGCATCCCCGAGGAGCTCAAGGACATCGCCGCCGGCCACATCGACGCCACCGTCTCCCAGCCCGCGGACCTGTACGCCAAGTACGCCCTGTACTACCTCAAGGCCGCGATCGACGGAAAGACGTTCAAGCCCGGCAAGACCGACCACGACAGCACCATCATCCAGGTCCGCGACGGCCTGCTGGAGGACCAGCTCTCCGCACCGCTCGTGACCGCCGACGGCGGCACCTACGGCGGCGCGCCCAGCGTCAAGAGCGACGACACCTCCCTGTGGGGCAACAACCTCGGCTGACCGGCCCTCTCAGGCATCCAACGGCTCACCACTACAAGGCGGTTGAAATGAGAGACGGGGAGCGAGCAGTCACCCCCGCACCCGCCCCGGCGGACGACGGACGGGCCCCCGCGACCCCGCCCGTCGTCGAGGCGACGGGCATAGTCAAACGATTCGGTCCGACCGTGGCTCTGAACGGCGCCCGGATCACCATCCGGCCAGGCGAGACCCACGCGCTCGTCGGCCGCAACGGAGCCGGCAAGTCGACCCTGGTCTCCGTCCTGACGGGCCTGCACGCCCCCGACGAGGGAACGGTCACCTTCGGCGGCGGCCCCGCCCCCCGGCTCAGCGACCGCGACGCCTGGCGACAGCGCGTGGCCTGCGTCTACCAGAAGTCGACGATCATCCCCACGCTGACCGTGGCCGAGAACCTCTTCCTGAACCGCCACCACCACGGCCCCAACCGGCTGATCAGCTGGACCGGCGTACGCCGCCGGGCCCAGGAGCTGCTGTCGACCTGGTCGGTGGACGTCGACCCGCAGTCCCCGGCCGGCGAACTCAGCGTCGAGCAGCGGCAGTTCGTCGAGATCGCCCGGGCGCTGTCCTTCGGGGCCCGGTTCATCATCCTCGACGAGCCCACCGCACAGCTCGACGCGGCCGCGATCAACCGTCTCTTCGACCGCATCCGCGACCTGCAACGCCAGGGCGTGACCTTCCTGTTCATCAGTCACCACCTCCAGGAGGTCTACGAGATCTGCGACATGGTGACGGTGTTCCGCGACGCCCGGCACATCGTCACCGCCCCCGTCGCGGACCTTCCCCGCACGGAGCTGGTCGCCGCCATGACCGGCGAGGCGGCGGCCGACCGGCAGCAGGTGCGCTCGAGCACCCTCGACCCCACCGCGGCCCCCGCGCTGTCCGTGCGGGATCTGGGCAGGGACGGCACGTACGAAGACGTCACCTTCCAGGTGGGCGCCGGCGAGGTCGTCGGCCTCGCCGGCGCCGCCGCCAGCGGACGCACCGAGGTCGCCGAGACCGTCGTAGGGCTGTGGGCGGTCGCCACCGGCGAGGTGGAGATCGCCGGGCGGCGGCCCCGTCCGGGCAGCGTGCCCGCCGCGCTCGCCGCCGGCGTCGGGTTCGTCCCCCAGGACCGGCACCACCAGGGCTTCGTCCCCGACATGTCGATCGCCGACAACGCCACCCTGTCCGTGCCCCACCGGCTCGGCAGGAACGGCCTCCTCAGCCGTGACCGGCGCGACCGGCTCGCCGACAACATGATCGAGAAGCTGGCGATCAAGACGCCGGGCCCCGATCTGCCCGTCTCCTCCCTGTCCGGAGGCAATCAGCAGAAGGTCGTCATGGCCCGCGCCCTGGCCGACGATCCGCGGCTGCTGGTCCTGATCAACCCGACCGCGGGCGTGGACGTGCGCTCCAAGGAATTCCTCCTCGGCAAGGTCGAGGAGACCGCCCGGACCGGCACCGGAGTGCTCATCGCCTCCGACGAACTCGACGACCTGCGCATGTGCGACCGGATCCTGGTGATGTTCCAGGGCCGGGTCACGACAGAGATAGCCCGCGGCTGGCACGACCACGACCTCGTGGCCGCGATGGAAGGAGTGGACCTCAATGCCTGAAACCGTCCTCGCGGACACAGCCGCCAAGGCCGCGGAACCGAAGCAGAGGCGCACCGCGCTGCTCGGCGGCCGGATCCCCCTGGCCCGGCTGCGCGACCTCGCCCTCGTCCCCGCGATCGTCGTCATCGCGATCGTCGGCCAGATCGTCAACCCGGTCTTCCTGCAGACGGACAACCTCATCAACGTCCTGCAGACGATGTCCGAGATGGCCCTGCTGGTCCTCGCCCAGACGATGATCCTGATCGTCAAGAAGATGGACCTGTCGCTGGAGTCCACCATGGGCCTCGCGCCCGGTGTCGCGGCCTGGCTGGTCGTGCCGGCCGGCGCCGGACACGGACTCGGCCTGCTCTCCGGCGCCTGGGCGATCCCCGTCACCCTGGCCGTGGGCGTGCTGGTCGGCGTGATCAACTCACTGCTGATCATCCGCTTCGGCCTCAACGGCTTCATCGTCACCCTCGGCATGCTGATCGTGCTGCGCGGCATCCTCACCGGTATCTCCGGCGGCCAGACGTTCTTCCAGCTGCCGCAGTCGATGCTCTACCCCGGCACCGCGCAGTGGCTCGGAATGCCCGCCTCCATCTGGATCTGCCTGGCCCTTTTCGCGATCGCGATCGTGGTGCTCGGCTGGACCAGCTTCGGCCGCTCGCTGTACGCCATCGGCGGCAACGTCGACGCGGCGAAGGCGGCCGGCATCCGCACCGACCGGGTGCTGTGGATCGTCATCGTCACCGGCAGCGTGCTCGCCGCAGTTGCCGGACTGCTGCTCTCCGGACGGCTGGCCTCCGTCGCCTCCGCGCAGGGCAACGGCTACATCTTCACCGTGTTCGCCGCCGCCGTCATCGGCGGGATCAGCCTCAACGGCGGCAAGGGCACCATGTTCGGCGCGTTCTGCGGCATCCTGCTGCTCTTCATGATCCAGAACGTGCTCACGCTCGGCGGCGTCCCCGCCCAGTGGATCGGCGCCCTCAACGGCCTGATCATCCTGGTCGCCCTCGCCATCTCCCGGATCACCGGCGGCAAGGTCCAGGACTGACGCGGGCGGCCGTCGCCGGCCGCCCGTCCCGCGCCGCGTTCACCGCTCGTCGCAAGGGGCCCGATTCCCCCTTGCCCTCACAGGAGTTGCCGCCATGTCCTCCACCCTGCCCTCATCCGCCCGCATCACCGCCCTGGACGTCCTGGACGTGCGGTTCCCCACCTCCGAACACCTCGACGGCTCGGACGCCATGAACCCGGAGCCCGACTACTCCGCCGCCTACGTCGTCCTGCGCACCGACGCCGGCGACGGACTGGAGGGCCACGCCCTCGCCTTCACCACCGGCCGCGGCAACGATGTCCAGGCCGCCGCCATCGCGGCCCTCGCCCCGCACGTGGTGGGCCTGTCCGTCGAGGAGGTCTGCGCCGACCTCGGGGCCTTCTCCCGCTCCCTCGTGCACGACCCCCAACTGCGCTGGCTCGGCCCGGAGAAGGGCGCCATCCACATGGCCACCGGCGCCGTCGTCAACGCCGCCTGGGACCTGGCCGCCAAGCGCGCGGGCCTGCCCGTGTGGCGCTTCCTCGGCGAGATGTCGCCCGAGGACCTGGTCGCGCAGGTCGACTTCCGCTGGCTCAGCGACGCCCTCACCCCCGAGGAGGCGCTGGAGATCCTGCGCCGTGCCGAGCCCGGCCGCCAGGAGCGCGTCGCCCGTCTGCTGGAGCGCGGCTACCCCGCCTACACCACCACCCCCGGCTGGCTCGGCTACTCCGACGAGAAGCTGGCCCGCCTCGCCCGCGAGGCCGTCGCCGACGGCTTCACCCAGATCAAGCTGAAGGTCGGCGCGGACCTGGAGGACGACGTACGGCGCATGCGCACCGCCCGTGAGACGGTCGGGCCGGACATCCGCATCGCCGTCGACGCCAACCAGAGATGGGACGTCCAGCCCGCCATCGACTGGATGCGCGCCCTGGCCCCCTACGACCCGTACTGGATCGAGGAGCCCACCTCCCCCGACGACATCCTGGGCCACGCCGCCGTCCGTAAGGCCGTCAGCCCGATCAAGGTCGCCACCGGGGAGCACATCGCCAACCGGGTCGTCTTCAAGCAGCTCCTGCAGGCCGGCGCGGTGGACATCGTGCAGATCGACTCCGCCCGGGTCGGCGGCGTCAACGAGAACATCGCGATCCTGCTGCTCGCCGCGAAGTTCGGCGTGCCGGTCTGCCCGCACGCCGGAGGAGTGGGCCTGTGCGAGATGGTCCAGCACCTGTCGATGTTCGACTACGTCGCCGTCTCCGGCACCACCGAGGACCGCGTCATCGAGTACGTCGACCACCTGCACGAGCACTTCGTCGACCCGGTCCGCATCGCCGACGGCCACTACCTCGCGCCGGTCCTGCCGGGGCTGAGCGCGCAGATGCACCCCGAGTCCCTCAAGGAGTACACCTACCCCGACGGCCCCGTGTGGACGGCCCGTGTCTGACGCCCAGATCCTCGTCGACGCCCACCACCACGTGTGGGACCTGGACATCCGGCCGCAGTCCTGGCTCGACGAGCCCGGACACGAGCCCCTGCGCCGCAGCTTCGGCACCGACGACCTGCGCACGGCCGCGACCACGCCGATCGCGGGACGGCGGCTGGAGTGCACGGTGCTCGTCCAGTGCGTGGCGTCGGTGGGGGAGACCCGCGAGTTCCTCGCCCTCGCCGACGGCGACCCGCTCCTCGGCGCGGTCGTCGGCTGGGCGGACCTCACGTCCCCGGCGATCGGCGACATCCTCGACGCGCTGCGCGCCGGGCCCGGCGGCACGTACCTGCGGGCCGTACGTCACCTCGTCCAGGGCGAGTCCGACGCCACCTGGCTCCAACGGCCTTCGGTGGAGCGGGGACTGCGGGCGGTGGCCGAACGGGGCCTCGGGTACGACCTGCTGATCCGCGACCAGCAGTTCCCCCAGGCGATCCGCCTGGCCGAACGCCTCCCCGGCCTTCCCCTGGTCCTCGACCACGCCGGCAAACCGCCCATCGTCCGACGTGACCTGAGCGACTGGGAGCGGGGCGTGCGACGGCTGGCCGCGCACCCCCAGGTGCGGTGCAAGGTGTCGGGACTGATCACCGAGGCCGACTACCAGAAGTGGACCGTCGACGACATCCGGCCGGTGTGGGAGGTCCTGCTGACCTCGTTCGGCCCGGACCGGCTGATGTTCGGCTCGGATTGGCCGGTCTGCGTCCTGGCCGGCGGCTGGAACCGCTGGGCCGCCACCGTGGAGGAACTCCTGGACGGCTGCTCCGCCGCCGAGACCGAGGCGGTCCTCGCCGGCACCGCCACCACGTTCTACGGCCTCGACCCCGCTCGAAGGAAGGAGCGCACCGCATGCTGATGACCGAACTCCTGCACCCGGGCATCCTCGAAGCCCTGGCGGGCGCGGGGCACGGCGCCCGGGTCCTGCTCGCCGACGGCCACTATCCGGCGAGCACCGCCACCGGGCCGCGCGCCAGGACCGTCCATCTCAACCTGGCGCCGGGTCTGCTGGACGTCACCACCGTGCTCGACGTCCTGCTGCGGGCTCTGCCCGTCGAGTCGGCGCACGTGATGGTGCCGCCCGAGGGCGAGCCGGAGCCGCCGGCCATCGCCGAGTACCGCTCGATGCTGGCGCCCGTCCCCGTGGAGACGTTCGGCCGCTTCGAGTTCTACGACGCGGCCCGCTCGCCCGACCTTGCCCTCGTCGTCGTCACAGCCGACATCCGCACCTACGCCAACCTGCTGCTCACGATCGGCGTCCGCGCCGAAGGGACCCTGAGGACACCATGACACGCGCAGTGCGCTATCTCGCCGCCCGCACCCTGGACACCGCGCCCGCCGAGAACCCGCCCCCCGGCCCGGGCCAGGTGGAGATCGCCCCTGCCTATGTCGGTATCTGCGGCACCGATCTGCACATCTTCCACGGCGACATGGATGCCCGGGTCGCCGCGCCCGCCGTCCTCGGCCACGAGATGTCCGGCCGTGTCATACGTGTGGGTCAGGGTGTGGAGGGCTGGTCGCCCGGTGACGCGGTCACCGTGATGCCGCTGCGCTGGGACGACACCTGCCCGGCCTGCCGTGCCGGCCACCAGCACATCTGCCAGCACCTCGATTTCATCGGCATCGACTCACCCGGTGCGATGCAGCAGCGCTGGACCGTGCCCGCCACGACCCTCGTACGGCTGCCCGGCTCCCTCCCGCTCGACCACGCGGCCCTCGTGGAGCCCACCGCGGTCGCGGTGCACGACGTCGGCCGGGCCCAGGTCCGCGCGGGCGAGAAGGCCGTCGTGGTCGGCGGCGGTCCCGTCGGCATCCTCATCGCCCTGGTCGCCCGTGCCGCCGGAGCCGAGGTCCGGGTCGTGGAGCTGAGCCCTCACCGGCGGCGCCTCGCCGAGAAGTTGGGGCTGACGACCTGGGATCCGGCCGCCGACGACCTGCCCGAGCTGGTGGGTGAGTGGACCGGTGACGCCGGTGCGGACGTGGCCTTCGAGGTCTCCGGCGCGCAAGGCGGGGTGGACACGGCGGTCGACGTGCTGGGGGTGCGCGGGCGGCTGTGCCTCGTGGCCATCCACCCCCGGCCCCGCGAGGTGAACCTGCACCGCTTCTTCTGGCGCGAACTCACCCTCGTGGGCGCCCGGTTGTACGACCGCACCGACTTCGAGCGGGCGGTGACCCTGGTGGCCGACGGCACCGTTCCGGCCGAGCAGCTGATCAGCAAGGTCGTCCCCATGGCTCAGGCGCCCGACGCGTTCGAGGCCCTGGAGGGCGGCGGCGACGTGATGAAGATCCTCGTGGACTGCACCGACGACTCCCCGGGAGCCGACCAGTGAACGCCTTCGACCTGACCGGCAGGCTCGCCGTCGTCACCGGGGCCCGGCGCGGCATCGGCCGCGCCATGGCCCGCGCCCTCGCCGAGGCCGGCGCGGACGTCATCGGCGTCAGCGCCCAGCTGGAGGACACCGGCAGCGACGTGGAGAAGGACGTCCTGGCCGCGGGCCGCACCTTCGAGGCGATCCGCACCGACTTCGCCGACCCCGAAGCCGTCCGCGCCCTGGGCGCCGACCTGGCGGGACGGGAGCGCCCGGTGGACATCCTCGTCAACAACGCGGGCACCATCCGCCGCGCCCCGGCCGCCGAACACATAGACGCGGACTGGGAGTTGGTGCTCCAGGTCAACCTCAACGCGCAGTTCGCCCTGTCCCGCGCGGTGGGCGCGTCGATGGTGGCCCGCGGCCACGGAAAGATCGTCTTCACGGCGTCGCTGCTCAGCTTCCAGGGCGGCATCACCGTCCCCGGCTACACCGCCGCCAAGCACGGCATCGCCGGACTGACCAAGGCCCTGGCCAACGAGTGGGCCCCGCACGGCGTCAACGTCAACGCCATCGCGCCGGGCTACATCGCCACCGACAACACCCAGGCCCTCCAGGACGACCCAGTACGCAGCAAGGCCATCCTGGACCGCATCCCGGCCGCCCGCTGGGGCAGCGCCGACGACCTCGCGGGCGCCACCGTGTTCCTCGCCTCGGACGCCGCCGCCTACGTCCACGGCGTCGTCCTGCCCGTCGACGGCGGATGGCTCGGCCGATGAGTGACACCGACCTGGCCGCCGTGCTCGACGGCGCCCGCGTGCTGCCGGTGCTGACCGTGCCGTCCGCGGCGATGGCCGGCCCGCTGGCCGACGCGCTCGCGGCGGGCGGCGCCCGGTGCGCCGAGGTCACCTTCCGCACCCCCGACGCCGAGCAGGTGCTCAAGACGATGGCCGCCCACGGAGGGCTGACCGTCGGCGCCGGTACGGTCCTCACGCCCGAGCAGGTGGACCGTGCCGTGGCGGCCGGTGCCCGCTTCGTCGTCTCGCCCGGCTTTGACGAGGACGTCGTCGCCAAGTGTCGTGAGCTGGGCGTGCCCGTGGTGCCCGGCATCGCCTCCGCGACCGAGCTGATGCGCGCCCTGCGGTCCGGCCTCGACACCGTCAAGCTCTTCCCCGCCGAAGCCCTCGGCGGCATCCCGATGCTGCGCGCCCTCGCGGCCCCCTTCCCCCAGGCACGGTTCGTGCCGACGGGTGGCATCGACGCTCCGCGCCTGCCCGCCTACCTCGCCGTCCCGGCGGTCCTCGCCGTCGGCGGCAGCTGGATGGCCACCCCCGCCCATCTGGAGCGCGGCGAGTACGGCGAGATCCGGCGGCTGACCGCCGAGGCCGTGCACGGGAGCGCGACGTGAGCGACGTGGTGGCCCTCGGCGAGGTGATGCTCCGCTTCGACCCGGGCGAGGGCAGGATCCGCACCGCCCGCACCTTCCAGGTCTGGGAAGGCGGCGGTGAGTACAACGTCGTCCGCGGACTGCGGCGCTGCTTCGGCCTGCGTACGGCCGTCGTGACCGCCCTCGCCGACAACCAGGTGGGGCGGCTGGTCGAGGACCTGATCCTCCAGGGCGGCGTCGACACCTCCCTCATCCGCTGGGTGCCCGACGACGGCATCGGCCGTACCGCCCGCAACGGCCTCAACTTCGTCGAGCGCGGCTACGGCATCCGGGGCGCGGTGGGCGTCAGCGACCGCGCGAACACCGCCGTCTCGCAGCTGCGCAAGGGGGACGTCGACTGGGACGCGGTCTTCTCCGTGGGGCCGCGCTGGTTCCACACCGGCGGCGTCTTCGCCGGTCTGTCGGACACTACCGTGGACGTGGCGGACGAGGCCATGGCGGCCGCTCGACGGCACGGTGTCAGGGTCTCCTACGACCCCAACTACCGCCCCAGTCTGTGGGCCGGCAGGGGCGGCGCCGACGCCGCCCGCGAGGTCGACCTGCGGCTCGCCCGCCACGCCGACGTCGTGGTGGGCGCCCTGGGGCTGGCAGGGCCGTACCCGGGGGCGGTACGCGTCGCGGCGGACGAGGTGCCCGACGCCCTCGTCGAAGTGGCCGCGCTCCTGCCCCAGGCCGAGGTGCTCGCGACGACCCTGCGGGACGTGCCCTCGGCCGGCGTCAACGACTGGTCCTCGGCCGCCTGGTCGCCCCGTACCGGCTTCGTCCGCGGCCCGGAACTGCCCGGTCTGCACGTCCTGGACCGCATCGGCTCGGGCGACGGCTTCGCGGCCGGCCTGATCTACGCCCTGCTGACCCTCGGCGGTGACGCGGCCGGACCGGCGGGCCGTGCCGTACCCATGGCGGACCTCGACACCGCCGGACTGAGCCGTGCTCTTGCCTACGGCACCGCGCACGGCGCCCTCACCATGACCACCCCCGGCGATGTGTCCATGGCCTCGCTCGCCGAGGTCGAGGCACTCATGGCAGGCGGCTCGGCCGCCGTCAGAAGGTGACAGACCCATGAGCGCTCACGCTGTCGCCGCTTCCCAAGGAGCTCAGTTGACACCGCACAACATCGGGCGCCGGAAGGTCGCGAGCACCCCTGTCGAACTCACCGGACTCGGCTTCGGGGCCTCCGTCATCGGCAACCTCTACAGAGTCACCCCGGCCCACGACGCGCAGGCCGCACTCGATGCGGCCTGGGAAGCGGGCATCCGGTACTTCGACACGGCACCGCACTACGGGCTCGGTCTCTCCGAGCGCCGTCTGGGGGCGGCGCTGGCGGGCAGGCCACGTGACGCGTACGTCGTCTCCTCCAAGGTCGGCCGCCTGCTCGTGCCCAACGAGCACCCGCGCGGCACCGACACCGAGGGCTTCGTGGTGCGCGACGACCTGCGCCGGCAGTGGGACTTCAGCCGGGACGGGGTGCTGCGCTCCATCGAGGACACCCTGGAGCGCACCGGCCTGGACCGCCTGGACGTCGTCTACCTGCACGATCCGGACGACCACTGGAGGCAGGCGGCGGAGGAGGCCATGCCGGCCCTGGCGGAGCTCCGGGACCAGGGAGTGATCGGTGCGATCGGCGCCGGCATGAACCAGTCGGCCATGCTCGCCCGTTTCCTGCGCGAGACCGCGGCCGACGTGGTGATGCTGGCCGGCCGGTACACCCTCCTCGACCAGTCGGCACTGGACGACGTCCTGCCCGCCGCCGAGGAACTCGGCAAGAGCGTGGTGGCCGTCGGCGTGTTCAACTCGGGGCTGCTCTCCCGCGACCACCCCACCGAGGGCATGAAGTACGACTACCAGGAGGCCCCGCCGGAGCTGCTCGACCGCGCTCGGGCGATCGCCGACGTCTGCGCGGCGCACGGCACCACTCTGCCCGCCGCCGCCATCGCCTTCCCCTACACCCACCGAAGTATCATCAACGTCACCCTCGGGATGCGAAATCCGCAGCAGGTCGTACGGAACGTAGAACTCCACAGCCGGTACGTTCCCGACGGGCTCTGGGACGATCTCCGCGCCCGGGGACTCATCAGGTCGGACGTGCCCGCGGCGCACGGGCACGGAAGGAGCGCGCGGTGTCTCTGACGGACAAGGCCATAGTGCAGATCCGGGAGCTGATCCGCAGCGGAGCGCTGCCGCCCGGCTCGAAGCTCCCGCCGGAGCCGGAGCTGGCCGCTCAGCTGGGCCTCTCCCGCAACCTCGCCCGGGAGGCCGTGAAGGCGTTGGCCGTCGCCCGGGTCCTGGAGGTCCGGCGGGGCGACGGCACCTACGTGACCAGCCTGCAGCCGAGCCTGCTCCTGGAGGGGCTCGGCGGTGCGGTGGAACTGCTGCAGGGCGACTCCGCCGCATTGCAGGACCTCATGGAGGTACGGCGGCTGCTGGAACCGGTCGCCACCGCGCTGGCCGCCACCCGGATCTCCGACGAGCAGCTGGCCGAGGTCGAGCAGCACCTGAACGCCATGCGCGAAGCCCAAGACGACGTGGAACGGCTCAACGCTCACGACGCCGCGTTCCACCGCGCCGTCGTCTCGGCCACCGGCAACGAAACGCTCCTCACGCTCCTGGAAAGCATCTCCGGGCGCACCCTGCGCGCCCGCATCTGGCGCGGCCTGGTCGACACCCAGGCCTCCGGCCGGACCCTCGCCGAACACGAGGCGATCTTCCGGGCCCTGTCCGTCCGCGACGCCTCCCTCAGCCAGGCCGCCGCCCTGCTGCACGTCAGCAACACCGAGCTGTGGCTCAAGGACCACCTGCGTTCGGGAGAGGCCCTTCCGTGGGGCGTGACCACAGGGCTCTGACCGGCCCTTCCCGAGATCGATCTTCCGTCTGGCAGAAGCCGCCTTGGGGAGCCACCGCCGGCGTCAGGAACCTGTTCCCCACCACGGCACGCGGGGCGACGACGCCCCGCCGACAGGGACAAGAACCCCATGCCTCACACGACCGCCTTGTCGCCGGTGATCAGCGACGTGCGGGCGACTACAGCTTCCGGGGGCATGGCGAGGATCCCCGTCTCCGCCGCCGCCTTCGCCGCTCCGTAGGGGGTGATGGGGTCAGGCAGGCACGATTCGTCGTAGTGAACCCGGGCCCCGGTTATCTGCGGTCCTGATTTGGCCCTCGTTGTGTGAGGCACATGGGCTCATCAGTCCGTGTGACTGTGAGATATCTGCTGGTTGTGAGGCACGTCTTGACGGTCAGTCATCGGTGTCATGAAGTTCCGTGCTGCATGCGCTGAGTCCCCAGTCGACGGGCGCCCGCTGTGGGTCGTGGTCGATGAGTCGTACCGGCTTCACCATGAGTCCTGCCTGTTCCTGGCTTCGTTGCGGGACATGGGTCGGTCGTTCAACACCGAGAAGGCGTACGGCATCCGTTCCGCTCTGCTGCTGACCTGGTGCTCCGAACGTGGCCTCGACTGGAAGTCGATCACGCTGCTCGACCTGGCCCGGTTCCTGCGTTGGCTGGTGGACGAGCCGCTACCTCCACGCAGCCCGCGGTTGTCGTCCCCGCCGCGCTTCCGGATGGAGAAGTCCGCGAACGCGGTGATGACCGGGGTCTGCGAGTTCTTGCGGTTCTGCTCGCGCAATGAGTGGGTGGACGCGGAGCTTGTGGGTCGGCTGTCGGAACCGAAGTACCTGAGCTGGCTTCCGCCGGGCAAGGATGCGGGCGAGGACGGCCAGTTCCGCACCGTGAGGACGAAGATCCTCAAGCTGCCTGAGCCGTCCGAAGAGGCCGTGGAGTATCTGCCTCCGGAGGAGGCTGACCAGTTGTTCCAGGTCGCGACGCGGGCTCGCGACCGGTTCCTGATCGCCCTGCTCGGCTGCACGGGAGAGCGGATCAGCGAGGCACTGGGACTACGCCGTCAGGACATGCACCTGCTCAGCGACTCACGGATGCTCGGATGCCGGGTGGAAGGCCCACACATTCACGTCCGGCGGCGGGCGAACAACGCCAACGGAGCCCTGGCCAAGTCCCGCTTCGCCCGGGTCATCCCGGTGACCGAGGACCTCGCCGGGCTCTATGCGGACTACCAGCTCGAACGGGACGAGGTCCCCGAGGCGACCGACTGCGACATGGTCTTCGTGAACCTCTTCCACGCCCCGCTCGGGCGACCGATGCGCTATGGCACGGCGAAGGAGCTCTTCGACCGGCTGGCGAAGAAGACCCAGCTCACCGCCCGTCCGCACATGCTGCGGCACGGGGCGGCCACGGCCTGGGTCCGCGCCGGCGTCGACGAGGACGTGGTCCAGGACCTGATGGGGCACGTCTCCCGGTCCTCGCTGACTCCCTACCTGCACGCCAGTGACGCGGACAAGCGGGCGGCAGTCGAGCTGGTGGCAGCAGGGAGGCGCTCGTGACCAGTCCCGCCCCGATCACAGCGGAGCCGCACTCCGACGTCGTTCCCCTCGACCTGACGGCCTGGACGAGCTGGCTGCAGGACCAGGTCGATCCTCTCTGGCGGCCGGGCGAGTGGTCCCAGCAGGCATGGTTCTTCGACGGCGACGTGGACAACCCGCGCACCTCGGCCTCGAAGTGCGCCACCACCTCGTGCTGGACGGTAATGCCCTCCCGCAACCTGCTCTGCCGACACTGCCTGGATGCTCACAGGATCAGCACGCTGAGCCGGGAAGAGTTCGTCGCCACCTACCAGCGGCACCGACGGATCCGCACGAAATGGGGGTCCGAGCGCGAGCCATGCGCTCTGGAAGGTCCCTCCGGCAGATGCGAACGGCCGGCCTACAGCGGCAAGATCTGCCGCACCCACTACTCGCGTTGGCGCCGGCGCCCGGATCCGGAAACCACAGTCGAGGAATGGCTGGCTGTCACCACTGCGGAGCCGCTGGAAGCAAGGCCGACCTGCATCGTCCGGGGCTGCTTCAACCAGCGAGTGGTCGCGGGACTCTGCGGCACGCACGTCCAGCGGTGGGACCGTGACAAGAGGGCGGGCGCGACCCGCGACCCCGAGCAATGGGCCCGGCAAGCGGCCACACGTCTGCTCACCCACCAGTTCACCCTGCGGGACCTGGAGGAGCCTGTCCGCTGGGAGCTTCTCTACGCTCTGCAGCAACGGGATGCCCGAGGCGGCATCATCGAGCCGATGGCCACCCGCCATCTGACCCGTCGGCTGGAGGGCGTCCCGAGCCTGCTGACGGTGGACGTCGCGGCCTTCATCGAAGGGATCTACCAGCACCACAACCTCGCGGCCTTGATCCGGGAGACCGTTCGAGGTTTGCGCCGAGCCTCTCTGTCGTTCCGCGGCCTGACGCCCACCGATGCCGACACGTGGGACCTGGGCTGGATGAATCTGCGGTCCACGGCGCTGGGCGGGCGCCGCAGCCGCCCGGGGCAGGTCGACGCTTCCGCCATCCGTCAGCCGTGGCTCCGAGAGGTGATCAAGACATGGGCGACCACGGTCAGCTTGGACAGTGGCAAGTTCAAGCAGGTGTTCGCTGCTTGCCTCGTCGCTTCCGATGCACTGCATGCCCGGCCCGGCGGGGGCCACGACTACACGAAGCTGCGGTTCGCCGACATGCAGGCGGTCTTCACCGCGATGAGCCGCATCCGACGCACCACCGATGACGAACTCGCCAGCCGAAACCATCGCCAGCAGTCGTTCGGCTACTTCATGGAGATCGTCGACTTCGGTCGCAAGACGGACATGCTGACCGGCATGCCCGGCAGCTTCGACCGGGACAAGACACTGGTCCTGCCGCCCGAGGAGACGAGCGAGGACGCCGCCGGCCGGGCCGTCCCTGAGCCCGTCATCGCCCAGCTCGATGCCCACCTTGCCCTGATGGGAGCCGGCTTCAGCTACGGCGAGATGGAGCCGGCCGACGTCGAGCTGATGATGCAGACGGCCTACTTGGTCCTGCGTGATACCGGCCGCCGTCCCGTCGAGGTCGCCAGCCTGCGGCTCGAGTGCGTGGAGACCCACGGAGTCGAAGACACCCTGATCTGGGACAACGTCAAGAAGCGCCGCTACGGCCGCAAGCTGCCGATCACCCGCGAGACCGCCACGGTGATCAGGACCTGGCAGTCCCGTCGACGTCAGCTGGAGGTTCCCTCCCGCAGCCGGAAGTACCTGTTCCCGTCGATCACCGGCCGCAGCGGGATCGCGCACATGGGGTCCAACCTGGCCAACGCGATGCGGGACTGGGTCGCGGCCATCCTGGTGCTGCTGAGCGACGAACTGGACGAGCACGGCAACAGGCTGCCGTTCGACCGCTCGCTGATCTTCCTCTACGCGTTCCGGCACGCCTACGCCCAGCGTTACGCCGACGCCGGCGTCCCCGTTGACGTGCTCAAAGAGCTCATGGACCACCGGTCGATCGTCACCACGATGTCGTACTACCAGGTGTCCCTGAAGCGGAAACGCGAAGCGATCACGACCATGCGGCAGCACACCATCGACCGTTCCGGACGGCCGGCACCGTTCACCAGCACCGCCGACTACGAGGCGCAGTCGGTCGCCGTCCCGTTCGGCAACTGTCGCGAGCCCAGCAACGTCAAGGCGGGCGGCAAAGCCTGCGCGATCCGCTTCCAGTGCGCCGGCTGCGGCTTCTATCGCCCCGACCCGTCCTACCTGCCCGCGATCGAAGAGCACGTCAACGACCTGCGGGCCGACCGCGAGACTGCCAAGGCCATGGACGCCGACGACTTCGTCGTCCGCAACCTCACCGACCAGATCACCGCCTTCACGACCGTCGCCGACACCATGCGTGACCGGCTCAGCAAGCTCCCCCAGGACGAGCGCGAGGAGATCGAGGAGGCCAGCGCGGTCCTGCGGAAGGTCCGCGCGACCCGGGACCACAAGCTGCTGCCGCTGACCGTGATCCGCAAGGAGGCCCCGGATGCCTGCTGAGACGTCCGAGAAGTCCTCCAGGACACCCGCAGACATCCTCAAAGCCGCACGTCAACGGGACAGTGCCGACAAACGCGGACGCGTCCTCAAGGCAGTCCAGGACATGCTCCGCGACAACCGGCGCATCACCTTCGCTGCGGTTGCTCGCGAGGCCAGCGTCTCCAGCTGGCTCGTCTATGCCCCCGGCCTGCGCGAACGCGTCGACCAGGCACGAGCTCGCCAAGCCGCGCAGGGCCACCAGGACCAGCAGAGCGGACGGAAAGTCTCCACTGCCAGCGAGCACACTGACCTACTCCTCGCCCGACAAGAGATCAAACGGCTCAGAGCCGAGAACGGTCAGTTGCAGCAACAAGCTCGCGTTCACCTTGGGCAGCAGGTTGAGCAACTCGGCAACCACGACCTGGTCGACCGCATCAACGAACTCACCGAGGAGAACCTCCGACTGTCCATGGCGGAACGGCAGGCAACCACTCAGAACACAGGGCTTCAGCAGCGAGTCGCCGAGCTTGAGGACGACCTGGCAGCTGCCCGCACAAGCCTTCGTCGCATGATCCGCAACGAGAATCGGTTGCCACCAGAGCGCTGAATCCCGCCGATCATCGGCTCTGGAATCATTCGCTCATGGAATTCGAACTCACGCCGCCCACCGGTCTCGGCGCCCTGGTCATCGGCATGCCCCGCGAGGCGGCAGACCAAGCGCTCGCCTCGTTCCGCGATCCCTCAGCGATCTCGGAATCAGACCAATTGGGCAGGTTCGTCTTCCGGCCAAGCGGCCTGCTGGTCAGCATTCACTGCTCGCGCGGCAAGCTCGAAGCAATCGAGCTGGGCCGACCCGCCAGCGGCCGGGACATCGTCCGGTTCCGCGGCATCGATGTCTTCGGTCTGCCCGCTGCCGAGGTGGTCACCCAGCTGCGAGGGCTCGCCACGATCACCGAGGCCGAGGACGACCCGGCCTCCTTCATCGCACCAGACCTTCTTCTCAGCTTCTGGCGCCCCTTCGAAGCGGACGACGAACCCGACGAAGAACAGGGCTACTACTTCAGCTCGGTCCTCCTGGCTCGCCCCGGCTACTACGACACACCCGCTGAAGCTGCTGCCAGACTCCGCGCAGCTGGAGACCAGGAGCCATGACCTGACGGAGCTCGGCTGGCGACGATCCAGCGTTGCAGCACATCAGAGTGGAAGGGCCTCATCAACCATGGTCTTCAACTCTGCGGGCAGATCAGGTGAGTCCCGCCAGTTCTGGGCGATCAGCAAGAGCGCGACCCATGCGCCACGCGCCTCAGCGTTCGGCTGCCCGGAGAAAGCCGCGTCCAGCACCTGCCTGGCAAGACCGTCGACAACCTCATACAGGGCATCGGAGACCTTGCTCACGTCATCCAGAGGCGAGCCCGCAGCATGAGACGGTGCACCGTCGAGCCGGATGGTGACTGAGGCAGCCGAGTACGTCCTTCCATGGAGGAAGTCACGAAGGCTGCCAACTTGATGACGAGACGGCAGAAGCGGCTGATCAGGACTCTGAGACACCCCGTCACCCTATTTGAAGCGGGACCGTGGCTAACGTCCCTCACACAGCAGCGAAGCCCTGAGCTGCAACGACGCCACACCAACCCGAGATAACACCGGAGAACACGGCATCACTGGAAACGTGGACGAGGCGGACACCTTGTCTTAGACGCCATCCGCTTTCCGAACGTGATCGTTTGGTTCGGGGTGGGTGGGCATGAACTCCGGCTGGCGGCGGGAGAGATGGGCGTGGTTCGTCCGT
>NZ_JBEXEA010000037.1:0-81896 GCF_040606035.1 Streptomyces sp. NPDC005483 | reverse complement strand
CGGCCGTGCAGCGCTTCATGGCCAAGCGCGCCCACGCCCACACCACCGAGGTCGCCGCCTCCCACTCCGTCGCCGTCTCCCACCCCCGCCTGGTGGCGAACGTGATCGAGCGCGCCGCCCGCGCCACCGTCCGCTGACACCCCGGAGGGCGGCGGGATGCCTCATCCTGCCGCCCTCGGTCATGTCACACCTAAGAAGCGGCTCACAGGTGTGATCGGCAGCACCTCACAGGTGTGCGAACTGCGGGAGAATGAACCCATGACCTCACACTCCGATCCCCGGGCGCTCGGCGCGTTCCTCCGAGCCCGTCGGGCGCAACTGGACCCGCGTGAGTGCGGCCTGCCCGAGACGGACTCCGTCCGCCGGGTCGCGGGGCTGCGGCGCGAGGAGGTCGCCCGGCTCGCCGCGATCAGCGTGGACTACTACACCCGCCTGGAGCAGGGCCGCGTCCGCGCCTCCGCCCCCGTGCTCACCGCGCTGGCCCGCGCCCTGCGCCTGGACGAGGACCAGCAGCGCTACCTGTACAGGGTCGCCGGTCGCGCCGACACCCGTCCGAGCCGTCGCCGCCCCGTGCAGCGGGTGCGTCCCGCCATGCGCCGCCTGCTCGACCAGCTCCCCCACGTCCCCGCCCTGGTGCTCGGCAAGCGCCTGGACATCCTCGCCTGGAATGCCGCCGCGACCGCCCTCTACACCGACTTCGCCGCCGTCCCGGGAGCCCGGCGCAACTACCTGCGCCTGATGTTCCTCGACCCCCAGATCCGCGACCTGCACCGCGAATGGGCCCATGACGCCCGGGACGCGGTCGCCGCGCTACGCATGGAAGCCGCCGCCGACACCGACGACCCGGACCTCGCGCGCCTCGTCGGCGACCTGACCATCCAGGACACCGACTTCCGCACCTGGTGGGCCCAGCAGCACGTCAACAGCGCCACCCACGGCACCAAGAACTACCGCCACCCCCTGGTCGGCGACCTCACCCTCGACTGCGACACCTGGTCCGGAGGCGACGGCTCAGGGCAACGCCTGATGGTCCTCACCGCCGAACCCGGCAGCCCCTCCCACGACGCCCTGCGCATCCTCACCTCCTGGACCGCGAAGCCGGCCGCGCCCGAGGCGGCCCGGGACAGATCCGTGTAGGTGAACCCGCGCACCACCCTGACTCGTGCTCCTAGGGAAGCTCATGGAGCTGAGCGCAACTCCTGCGGCTCCTGCTCCCCCGGGCACAGGTGAGAGAGGTGGCGCATGCTCGCGTACGACGTCCGTGGCAGCGGGCCCGGTCTGGTGCTCCTGCCCGGTGTCGGCGGCACCTCGGCCCTGACCTGGGAGACGCTGCTCGCCGGCCTGGCTGCCGAGCACACCGTCGTCCTCGCCGACCTGCCCGGGGCCGGGGGCGGCGCGTTTCCCGTCGGCCGTCTGCAGATCGATGCCGTGGCCGACCAGGTGGTGGCCACGGCGGAGCGGGCCGGGTTGAGCGACTTCGTGATCGCCGGGCCCTCGCTCGGTGCGGCCGTCGCCATCAAGGTCGCCGCCCGTCATCCCGACCGGGTGCGCGGTCTGGTCACCCTGTCCGGCTTCGCCCGGCCGCACCCCTCGCTGGGGCTCAGGCTGGAGGCCTGGGCGTCGCTGCTCGCCCGCCACGACGACCAGTTGCGCGCCTTCCTGACCTCGCTGGCCTTCTCCGAGGACTATCTGGCCACCCGCACACCGGAGACGGTCCAGTACCTCGCCTCCCGGCTGATGACGACCGCGCCCGGCACCGCCCGGCAGATCGCCCTCGCCCTCGACGTCGACGTCCGCCGCGTGACCTTCCCTCGGTCATGGCGCCCACACTGGTCGTGGCGGCCGCCGGGGACCGGTTCGTGGCGCCGAAGCATTCGGTGGGCCTCGCGGACGGGCTGCCTGCGGCGCGACTGGCCGCCGTGCGGGGCGGTCACGCGTCGACCTTCGAGGAGCCGGACCGCACGCTGGAGATCCTCACCGGATTCCTCCGCGACACCCGCCCGTCCCCCGCCGCCCCTCCCAGGGCGTTCTGTTCACACGTGTGACTGGCCTGCGGCTGCTCGTACGCGGCACTGCCGCGTACGCCGAGGGCACCGGTGGTACTCCCGTGGGACCGCGGCGCGGTCAGTCCGTGAGACGGTCCAGCACCACGGTGGCCAGACGGAGCGCGGCATGCAGTTCCGTCACCTCGGCGACGGTGGGCTGGACCACGTCGGACCTTCGCCGCGCAGCCCCGGCCAGACCGCCAGCAGCACCTGGGCACCGGCGAGGCCCAGATGGGCCGTGACGTCGGTCCGGTCCTCGCCCGCAGCCATCCAGGTCAGCAGGACGCGGCCCTGAGGTATGCGCGAGGGGTCTTCCAACGGTACCCAGGTGGCCATGAGGGTGCCGTGCACCGGAATCACGATCGCGCCCCGCACGTCGCCGGGCATGGGCTGCCGGGTCAGCGTCGACAGCTCCATCCGGGCGGCGGCGCCTGTGCCCGGTACCAGCGCGAGGGCGGGCCGGGCCGGGCGGTGGCCATGGGGCCGCTGTCCGGCCGGTGACGTCGTGACCGGCGAGGGGCCGCCGCCCGGTCGGCTGAACCTGTCATGTCTCGTCATGCCCTCTCCCCCTCCGCGCCCGGTACGTACTTCGTGGCCCAGAGTCTTCCGGACACGGGAATCGAGGACATCCGTCATCTGACTGCGGGCTCGGCTCAGAACCGGCCGTCGTCCTGCCCGGCAGTGCCCGCGGCGATACGTTCCAACAGCTCCTCGGCGGCGGCCGACGAGGTCTCCCCATCGGCCTGAGGAGCCGGCTGCGCGGTCACCTCGTGCAGCGCGGACAGGAGGCGGGTGAGGCGGCCCCCTCCCGCGTACGTCAGGGCGACGCTGCCCTCCCAGAGGGTCTCGCGCAACCGCACCGGGGTGAACTGACCGTCCCCGGCGCAGGCCATCAGCAGGCGCCCCGCCAGGGCTCGTTCCAGCGGTCCGGGGGCCCAGCGGCCCTGGTCGAGGTCCGCACCGAGGACTGCGGTCAGCTCGGCCAGCCGTTCCACGGCCGAGGTGTGCCGCCGCGGGGCGGCGCCGGGAACGACTGTGTCATGGGACATGGGATGCGATGGCCTTCTGCTCGGCATGATCATGGGTGACGTGTGTCCGGGCGTCCGCCCGAGCACATGTCGGTGTAGGTTGCAGTGAGAATACGTGTCTCGACGGGGATCAGAGAAATGTGTGCGCCCCGACGGAGAGGGACCGGAGCATCGATGAGATCGGACGCGCTGTCCAACCGTATGCGCATCCTGGAGGCGGCGGCGGAGGTGCTCGCCGCTCCCGGCGACACCTCGTTGAAGTCCATCGCGCGCAGGGCGGGCGTGGGCCAGGGCACGCTCTATCGCCACTTCCCCACCCGTGAGTCGCTGGTGCTCGAGGTGTACGGGGAGGAGGTCGAGGAACTGGTGGCCGCCGTGCCCGACCTCCTGGGCAGTCTGTCCCCGCAGCGCGCCCTGTGCGCCTGGCTGCGCCGCCTGCTGTACGTCGGCCGGTGCACGCCGGAGTTCGCCGACGCGATGAGCGGGGCCTGCGAGGCCGTGACGGAGCAGTGCCCACGGGCGTACCGGCCGCTGTCGGAGGCCCTGTCAGCGCTGGTGGCGGCCAATGTGGCCGCCGGGACCATCGCACCGGGGACGACGGCGGAGGACGTGCTCGTCCTGCTCGGTCCGCTGTGGCGGGTGGGCGCGAAAAGCGAGGAAGGGACGCGGGCCGAGCGGCTTTTCGACGTGCTGATGCGGGGGCTGTGCCCCGAGCTCCGGCCGGAGGGCCGGGAGCAGAGCCAGGACCGGGATCAGTAGAAGTCGTCGGCCGGGTAGAGGGTGAGCAGCCTGACCGTCTCCACGTACAGCCAGGTCAGGCTGAGGGTGAGCCCGAACGCGGCCGGCCAGCGCTGGTCGCGGGGGGTGCCGTGGGTGAGGGCGTCCTCGATCCTTCGCAGGTGCAGGGGCACGAAGGACACCGCGAGGGCGATGCCCACCACGCCCATGAGGACGCCCAGGCCGATGGAGCGCAGGCCCAGGCCGTCGGCGCCCATGAGGGGCAACAGGGCCGTGTCCGCGAGCGCGACGAGGCACCCGGCGACCACCACGGCACCCACGTAGCCGTACCGCCGCCGGTGCACGCGCATCCAGCGCAGCCGGTGGGCGAGGAGGACTCCCGCGGAGGTCGCCATGGTCCCGAGGACGGTCTGGACGAGCAGGCCCGGGGAGAGGCGGCTGAACGCCGTGGTGGAGAGCACGCCCAGACAACTGCCTTGCAGGGTGGCGAACGTCAGGGTCAGGGCCGGCGACGGCAGTCTGCGGCGGCACTGGATCACCACCAGTGCCGTGCCGAGCAGTCCGGTGCCGGCGGCGATGGCGTAGGCCGCGGCGGTGCCGACGGGCAGATGGGGCAGCAGGACCCACCACAGGGTGACGGCGAGGGCCGTCACCCCGAGCCCTGCCAGCCAGCGGGGCAGGACGTCGGCCATCGTCAGCAGGTTGCCGACGGACAGGGGCAGTGGGTCGGTGTCGTTGCCGTGGACCTGGTCGAGGTCCTGGCCCGGCGCGCTGCGGCCTGGTCCGACGGCGATCCCCGCGCGCGGGTCCCTGGCCGCCGTCTTCTGCCCGCCCCGCCGCTCGAACTGCGGCTGGGCGAGGATCGGGTTGCTGCTCTTCAGCGAACGGTTCTGCTCGACCGGTGTCACGCCAGGTCCCCTTCTCCGTGTCGGGACACGCCGGAGGCGTCGGCTGCCGTCAGCCTGCATGAACGGACAAACGCCGCACATCAGTCAGTTGACGGTGCAATGCACCGCCCTGCCCCCAACGGGGGCCGGCAGTCACGGGAGCTCGAATCCCAGCTCCCGGGCGGCCACCTCGGGGGTGGGCTGCGACCAGCGCTCGGCGACCGCCTCATTCGTCGACAGCGAGCGCGGCTGGGCCACGTCCAGATAGAGCGTGCCGTCGAGGTGGTCGCACTCGTGCTGCACGATGCGGGCCGGCCAGCCGGTGAACTCCTCGTCGATCTCCCGCCCGTGCTCGTCCCGCCCCCGCAGCCGTACCCGGGCGTGCCGGGCCACCACCGCCTGCCAGCCCGGCACGCTCAGGCAGCCCTCGAAGAACGACGCCAGGGTGTCGCCTTCCGGCTCATAGGTGGGGTTGATCAGCACCCGGAAGGGCAGAGGTGTGCGGCCGCGGGCCTCAAGGACCTCGCGGGGTCCGCGGGCCCGGTCCTCCACCACCGCGATGCTCAGCGGAACGCCCACCTGGGGCGCGGCCAGGCCGACGCCCGGGGCGTCGAGCATCGTCGTGCGCAGCGCTTGCACGAAGCGCTCCAGCAGGGTGTCGTCGAGCTGGCCGTCGTACGGCTCGGTGATGCCGCGCAGCACCGGGTCTCCGGCGGCGACGATGGGCAACGGGCCGCCGGGCGCGAGGAGTTGCTCGACGTGCTCGGACAACCGCGGGGGCGTGGTGTGGGTGGTCATGGGTCAGCTCCCCAAGGTGTAGAAGTGCAGGGGGGAGTTCGGCTCGAAGCCGATCCTCGGGTACACGGGCGCCCCGGCCACGGTCGCGTGCAGGGTGGCCCGGGTCAGGCCGGTGGCGCGGGCGCCCTCGTACAGCGCCTTGCGGGTCACCGCCTCGCCGTAGCCGCGGCGTTGCTGGGCCGGGTCGGTGGCGACGAGGATCACGAACAGGCAGCCCTGGGCCTCGACGGTCGCGGCGCACGCGACCGGGGTGCCGTCCCGCAGCGCCAGGTAGGCGTACACCTCCTGCTTCCACAGGGCGGAGCCGGCCAGCCCGTCGCGACCGTCCTCCAGGTCGAAGCCGTAGGCGCGGGAGTTGATGTCGGCGTAGGCTGTGAGCTGTGCGTCGGTGGTGACCCGCTGGAAGGTGAGCTCCGGGTGGTGGGGCTCGGGGACGGGCAGCAGGTCGCCGGCCATGCCGGTGCCGGGGAAGGCGTGGACGAGGCCCGCACGCTGTGCCACCTCGTCGAGTGTGGCGCGTACGTCGTCCGCGAGCAGGTCCTCGAACAGCCACAGGAAGCCGGGCCGCTGCTTCGACCGCATGATGTCCGCGGCCTGGTGCAGGCGCTTTTCCAGCAGTTCCTGGTCCGCGCCGACCTCGTTGAGGGTGATCGCGTTCCAGAAGGCGAAGCGGCAGTCCGCCCAGCGCACGGCGATGCCCGGCAGGTCGCGGACGTCCGCCTGCTCGTCCCGGTCGAGCACCATGGCGCGCCAGACCGTGGACAGTTGGGCCACTGATTCGACCGCGTCCGCGAGATCCGTCACCGCAACTCCCTCATCTGTTGTGTGTGTACGTCATCGGTTCAACGACCGGCGGGGTCGGCGGCACCGGGTTCCCCTCCTGTCCGTCCTCGCCCCACAGCGGGGACGGGCGGGGAACCCGGCGCACGGCATGCCCGGATGACGACCATCCGAAAACGGCCGCCTGGTCCCCGCCCCGGCCGACGACGAGAACCCGCCGCCCTTGACACGGATGCGGGGAGGCCGCGGGTTCACCGAGCGAGGGGCCCGTGGTTCATCTGGAGCCGGAGTACCTGCGGCGCCATCAGGCGGGGGTGATGTTGTAGTTGAAGCGGAAGACGTTGGCCGGGTCGTATGTCTTCTTCAGCGCGGCCAGCCGCTCGTACCGCTCCGCCCCGTACAGCTCGCGCACTCCCTCGGTGTCGGTCGCCTCGTCCGGCGAGAGGAAGTTCACCAGGTTCTGCTCGGCCGCCCAGGGGGCCAGGCCGTCGAAGACCCGCGCCAGCTCGGCCCGCAGCGGCTCCGCCTGGTCCGGGCCGCCCACCGCGAAGCCGAACATGACGTACGGAAGGCCGCGGCTGGGCACCGAGTTGGGGAACTCCGGTTCCCGGTCGAAGGCGCCGCCGAGCGCCCGTATCTCGACGTTCACCAGGGTGCATCCCGACTCCGGGCCGGTCAGCTCCACGAGGGTCTGCGCGGTCTTCTCGGAGAACTCCCGCAGGCCGAGGCTGCGGTCGTAGTACGGCATCGCGTCGACGGGGTCCATGTGGATCTCCCCGATCGCGGTGAACGGCTTCTCCCCCACGAGGTCGACGAGGGCCGGCGCGGACGCCCGCAGCGGCTCGATGAGCCGTTCGCCGTCGGCCGTCGAGCCGAGGTAGCCGATCCGCAGGTGGATCACGAAGGCGCCGCGCAACGGGTCGGGCAGTTCCGGGAGGTCGGGCAGCCGCTGGACGCCGACGGAGGAGGTCATGTCCTCCCCCACGGTGGGCAGCCAGGCCCGCCAGGCGTCCAGCACCTGCGGCAGGTGCTCGCCGGCGAAGTAGATGCCGCCGCCGTAGAAACGGGTGACCGGGAAGACCTCGAACTCGATCTCGGTGACGACACCGAAGTTGCCCTTGGCGCCCAGCAGCGCCCAGTACAGGTCCGGGTCGCTCTGCGGGGTCACCCGGCGCAGTTCGCCGTCCGCCGTGACGACGTTCAGCCGTCGTACGTGGTCGGCGGCGTAGCCGTGTGTGCGGCCCAGCAGCGGGCTCTGGCCGCCGCCCAGCGTGTAGCCGACGACGCCGACCTCGGGTGCCGAGCCGACGACCGGGGCCAGGCCGGTCTCCGCCGCGAGCGGCAGCACCTCGCTCCAGCGCACGCCCGCCTCGACCCGTACGGTGCCGTTCTGCGCGTCGACAAAGACGCCCTTCATGCGCTGCGTCGTGATCAGCAGGCCGCCCTCCGCCGGGGCCACCACCTGGTGGGCGGCGGTCTTCACCGCGACCGGCAGGCCGTGCTGGGCGGCGAAGCGGACCGCCGTCACCACGTCCCGCTCGCTGCTCGCGCCGACCACGACGGCCGGGCGCAGGGGGCAGACCAGGTTGAACGTGGCGCATTCCGCCTCGTAGCCCACCGCACCCGGCTCCAGGACCGGGCCGGTGACGGAGTGCCGCAGCTCCACCACGTCCTGCGGGCTCAGCCGCACATCCGCCGCACCAGACATATCCGCACTCATCTTGATCGCAACCTCACTCACACACGCGGAACACCCGGTGGCACGACCGCGCGGAGCGGCGCGGAAACAGGCGACGGGTGTCGATACCTGACGTGATGGACACGAGCCGAACACCCTTCGCCGTTCACATGGATGTGTTCACAGGTGTGTGGGCGTCGTCTCATGGGCGGCGGGCGGTACAGGCCGGGGACAGGCCGCCGTGGGGGAACCGGTGATGTCACCGGCAGCCCTGGGCCAGCTCATCGGCGCCGTCACCGAGACGGCCCGCACCCGAGCAGATGGCCGCTCCGGACGCGCGACAGCGGCTGTCCCTGCAAGAGGAGCGGGAGCACGAGGTGGCCCTCGCCGTCAGCCACGGAAAGTCCAACGCCGGGATCGCCCGGCGTCTCCACATGAGCGTGACCACCGTCAAGAGCCACATCTCGCACATCCTGGCCAAGCTCGACCTCGACAACCGGGTGCGGATCGCCCTGCTCGTCCACCGCGCCGGCATGACCGGGACGACATCCTGAGCGCTCACCCGGGCCGGGCGGCACTCCCGCCCGGCGCGTGGACCGCTCGTACCGACCGCGGCTCAGCTTGTGCACCCCGTCTCGCCCGGCCACTCGCCGAGGGCATCCGCCGCCCTTGGGAACGACCGGTGAAACCGAACAGGCTCACCCCGGCCCGGGTCCGCCGGGGGTTCAGAAACCTCCGCCAGCGCTGCCCTGCCTGGCCCGGTCCGTGCGCCGAAACCCACCGGGCCAGGCCCCGGCAGGCCACTCGGCTCGAAGAACCAGCGACCCGCTACGACGTGGGCAAAACCATCCGACGCCCCGAAACCATCAGCGAACACGACCGGATCAGACCGGGAGGAGCAAAAGATCACCCACAGCAGCGTGAGGGCCGCGTGCCCGAGACGGCCGGCCATGCTGTCCGACGCGTTCCAGTTCAGGTAGACGGTCACCGCCGTCAACGCCCTCGGCACCCAGCGGATCCAGCGCAGTTCCATGCCCGCGCGGATCGGGAACAGGTTGTCACTGCTCCCGCATGAGGTACTCGGCGTACCACTGCGCCCACTTCTCCGGACGCGCAGGCTTGCCCAGAGCGGGAACGACGCGAGACTGACCGCTGCTGCGTAGGAGGTGGCGGTCCTGTCGTATCTGGTGGCAATGGCTCGGAAGCCCTTGAGGCGGTTGAAGCAGCGCTCATTTACGTTGCGGCGGCGACAGGTCTGCCGGTCGAATGCCGGTGGCCGGCCTCCGCGATGGCCGCGATGGCCGCGGTGGTGGCGGTGTCGCTGCTGGTCGGTCTTCTCGCAAATGGTGTGTGCGATGCCGCGTCTGCGCAGGTAGGCGCGGAAGCCGCGAGAGCTGTGGGCCTTGTCCGCGACGACCCGGTCGGGCCTGCACCGGGGACGTCCGCGGCCGGTGCGTGGGACCCGGATCCGTTCGAGGAGGGGGCGTGCGCAGATGCTGTCGTGGCGTTGGCCAGGTGTCAGCAGGATGGCGAGGGGCCGCCCGTGTCCGTCACAGGCGAGGTGGACTTTGCTGGTCAGTCCGCCTCTGGATCGGCCGAGGGCGTGATCGCCCGGTCCGTCCGACCGGTGGATCCCCCTTTTTTTGGCCTGTCGCGGCGGCGTGCCGGTGGGCACCCACGATGGTGGAGTCGATCTGCCACGATCCGTAGCGTTCCGGCAGGTCACGCCAGGAGACACCGGTCCGGATCTTGTAGACCATCCCGTTGACGACCTGCCGGTCCTCCACCCGCGGACGGCCTGTCGCGGCCCGCGGTATGAGTGCAGCGAGAAACTCCCACTCCATCGGTGAGTGCATGACGGCGTACCACCCGACCATGATCCATCACGTGATGATCTTTGAAAACAGACCCTAGGCGCCTCGATGCCCCAGGCCCCCCGTTGTCCCGGTGTCGGCCCGCATCTGGGGTGCGCGCCCTTGCGGCCCTGGTGGTCGTAGCCTTGCCACCGGTCCAGCGGGCAGGATCGGTGGCAAGCGGCGCATGGGCAGGCTCTGCTCATGGGCTGCCCCCGCATTCGGCACTGGGGAGCATCGAACCGTGTGCGCGGCAAGGGCGAAATGCGGACGTCCTTTAGAATTCTGTGCATGCAGGGGCTTGCACAAGACCTGGTGTCGGCACAGCTAGGTCGACCCAGTGCAGACCTCCATGAAGTCGGCCGTTGGAGACAGCCTGTGAAAGATCTGGACGCGACTGTCTGCCCGGCCCCCACACGGCTGATCGGGCGTGACAGCGACCTCGCGTTCATCCGCTCCTTCTTCGGGAATTCCGCGGTCCAGGGCGCGGCGCTGCTGCTCTCGGGCGAGGCGGGGGTAGGTAAGACCGCCGTGCTCGACGCGGTTGCGGCTGGCGCAGTGCACAACGGCATCCGGGTCCTGCGCGCGGCCGGGGTGGAGTTCGAGGCGGACATCAGCTACGCCGGGCTCAACCAGTTGCTCGTTCCGCTGTTCGACGACTTCGACATTTTGGACGATGCACACCGTGATGCCTTGCGGGTTGCAGTCGGCATAGGTAGTGGGCCGCCCCCCGACCGTCTCCTCACCTCCACAGCGGCACTGCTGCTACTCCGGCTGACCTCCGTCCGCACCCCCTTGCTCATGGTGGTCGACGATTTGCCCTGGCTGGACCGGGCCACCAATGCCGTGCTCGGCTTCGTGGCCCGGCGGCTCGTCGGCAGCCGTATCAGCTTCCTGGCCGCCTCTCGCACGGGCTCCAACAGCTTCTTCGAGCCCAGGGGACTGACCGAGCGCCGACTGGAGCCGCTGGACGCGGCCTCGTCAGCGGAACTGCTCGCTCTCGCTCACCCCGACGTTTCCCCCGCTGTGCGACGCCGTATCGTGACCGAGGCCCGAGGCAACCCGCTGGCACTCGTGGAGCTGCCGGTGGCACTCTCTGCCGAGCAACGTACGACGCTGGCAGCAGTACCCACCGTGTTGCCACTGAGCGACCGGCTCCAGGCCATGTTCGCTTCCCGGGTGGCGGGATTGCCTGAAGCCAGCAGGGAACTGTTGCTCATCGCCGCACTCGACGGCACCGGTGACCTGGCGTCCGTGGAAGCTGCCGCGGCCGGCCGGTCCTCCGTGGACGATCTTGCCGCGGCGGAACAACAGCGGCTGGTGTCTATCTCAGCAGACAATCGGCGATTGTCCTTCCGCCACCCGCTGATTGGCTCCGCCGTGGTGGAACTGGCGACCGCATCGGAACGTAGAAAGGCTCACCGAGCGCTTGCCGACGTGCTCAGCAACCAGTTGGAGCGGCGCGCATGGCACCTGGGAGAAGCCGCCGTCGCCCCGGATGAGACGGTCGCTGCGCTATTGGAGGAAGCAAGTCGGCTCAGGTTGCGACGCGGCGATGCTCTTGGTGCAGTGGCCGCACTTACACGCGCAGCCAACCTCAGCCCCGCGGCGGTCGATGAGAGCCGGCGGCTGGCCGAGGCGGCCTATGTCGGTGCGGATTCGGGTGGCGAGCTGGAGGACGCCTCGCGTCTTCTCGCAGGGGCCCGGCTGGTCCATCCCACGACCGGGCGGGAGTCGCTGCACGCGGCGGCCGCGTCCGCGTTCTTGCTGATCAACAGGGACGGTGACATCGACACGGCCCACCGGCTGCTGGTGGGCGCAATCGAGGCCGGGCAGCACGGCTACGACGCTTCCGATCCCGCCCTCGTCGAGGCCCTGCATCTGTTGGTTCTGCTCTGCTGGTACGGCGGTGACCCGAAGCTGTGGCAGCCTCTGATCACATTCGTGGAACGCCTTGTCCCAGCACCACCGGAGCTGCTGTGGGTGATCACTCAAACTTTCGGTGATCCTGCCCGCACCGGCCCTCAGGCGCTGCCCCAGCTCAAAGAACTGATCGCCAGCATCGGCAACGACCCCACCCGAATAGTGCGCGTCGGCACGGCGGCGGTCTTTCCGGACATGCTGGGGGAATTTCGGTGGGCCACCCGCCGACTGGTGGAGCAGGGCCGGGCGGGCACCGCCCCGGTCCGCCGGCACTTGGGCGCTTTGATGCACCTGGGCCTGGACTACTTCCATGTGGGCCGATGGGAGGATGCCGCGCATCTGGCGGCTGAGGGGATCAGGCTGTGCGAGGACCACGACTACCGATTCTTCGCCTGGTACTTCCAATACATCCAGGCTGTGGTGGCTGGGGTGCAGGGCGACCACGAAACGAGTCTTGCGCTGACTGAGGAGATCGTCCGATGGGCGACACCGCGTGGGACCCACGGTGCACGCTTCTTCGCTTGCCACGCGCGGGCCCTGGCCGCTCTGGGAAGTGGCGATTTCGAGACCGCCTATCAGCACGGCAGCATGCTCAGTCCGCCCGGAACCATCGCTCCCTACGTGCCGATCGCCATGTGGGGATCGATGGACCTGGTGGAGGCGGCTATCCGGACCGGCCGGGACAAGGAAGCAAAAGCCCACGTGGCGGCCATGCGCACGAGTGAGATGGCTGGGTTGTCGAGCCGGCTGGAGCTGCTGGTACTGGCCTGCGAGGCGCTGACCGCACCTGCGGAGTCGGCTATTCCGCTCTTCGAGCGGGCCCTGTCCCTGCCCGGCGCGGAACGATGGCCCTTCGACCTCGCCCGTGTACGGCTTTTTCACGGCGAGCGGTTGCGGCGGCTCCGCGTGACGACAGAGGCCCGCGAACACCTGACGCAGGCGCTTGAAGCGTTCCAGCGACTGGGGGCGAAGCCCTGGGAGACGCGGACTAGCGCGGAGTTGCGGGCCAGCGGACAGTCCGCACCTACTGCGACCCGTCCGGGAGGCGTGGCCTTGACCGCCCAGGAGTTGCAGATCGCCGCACTCGCAGCCACTGGACTGACCAACAAACAGATTGCGGAACGGCTGTTCCTGTCCCACCGGACTATCGGAACGCATCTCTACCAGATCTACCCCAAACTAGGCATCACCTCACGGGCTGCGTTGCGTGACGCTCTTTCCCGGCTTGAAGCGGACGAGACGAGCTGAGCCGGTGGCCGCTGACGGGCCGACGTCTTTCCCATCTCAGCTCAGGTCACCAGGTCCGTCGTGCAGTTTGCACGGGCCGGGCCCTGTATGGGGGAAGATCCCCGACCTCACCCCGGCCCGGCGGCGATGACCGCGTGTTGCGGCTCAGGCTGTCGCAGGCCAAAAATGAGGGCAGGGTGGCAAGTGAACCCTCGCGGCGGGTTTTTACGTTCTCCCGAGAGAAGGGGTTTCGGCCGCCCCGGCAACAACCGCGGGCCGCGGGCGTCCATGTTCTGGCAAAGGTGCGTCCTCTCCAGCACGAGGTGTGTCTTCCAACCTTGGGAACGGCATCCTTTGACCCCCCGCCATCGATAGTGATCAGCGGTTGGCGCCGGAGGGCGTCCCGGGCATGCTCCTGACACCAGCGGCGGATTGAGGCGACAGCGAATGTCACGATGCCGTGATCGGTGCCGAAGGCGACGCGTGGTCGCCCCTTGACAGTGTCCTGGTGCGCTCAGGACGTCGAATTCTCCTCTGGCGGATACTCCGACAGCTTCCCCAACTGTGCAAGCCACAGCTCGTTCAGCCGCTCGGCCCACGCGTCGGACATCGCGCCGCGAAGCACCGGGACGTCGGCGCGGACGGCGTTTTCTACCACGATCTCTGTGCCGTCCTGAGTCTCAGTGAGTAGCCAAGCCTGGTAGAGCATCACTCCACCGCCGATGCCCAACCAACCGATCCGACGGGGTGGCACGCTCTCTCCAACGAAAACCTCGAACCGGTGCCCCGCCCACACCACTTCGAAGGTCTGGGTCAAGGTGTCAGAGCTCACCTCTTCGCAACCTGGCACCCAGTTCGGCCAGTTCGCCACATCGGTGAGTATGCGGAAGGACCGCTCCGGCGGGCCGGACACGACAGCCTGTGCCCGATGGAAGCTGTGCGCGTCGGCAGGCGAAAACCCGGACGGCCAGTGAATGTCCGGATGGCTGCCTGAGGTTTCGTACATTGCATTTCTCTTTCGTACTTCCGTTCGGCGCCGCGCAAGTTACGGACTGTGCCGTCGGCGTCTCCAGACGTTGGCCTCGCCAGTCTGGGGGCACAGGATCGGGAGCGCATACGTCATCTGACTCATGTTTGCAGGTGCTCAAGCCAGAGCCGCCCCGGCTTCTCGAAGGGTTTCGATGCAGGTTTAGCTGGTGCTCTGCCTGGCCATTCGCTCCCACTGTCACAAGGATCGCCGTGCAGAGACGGCGCGTGAGACGTCGAAGAGACCAGTCTGCCCTGCGACCAGCAATAGCACCCTTCAGAATAGGTCGGGGAAGTACTGTCCGGAAGGATGATGGTCTCACAGGCGCGTACCAGCGTGGTTTTGGAGGATGCGGGCCATTGAGGATGCCGTCTACAGACGCCGCGAAGATGACAGGTAGGCCGACAGCCCCCTTCTGACGAGCGCCCTTACCAGGTCCAAAGCAGGTCCAGGCGGGGCGGCTGATGCACGACGGAGGGCCCGAGGACGATCATCGCACTGGGTCTGTTTTCAAAGATCATCACGTGATGGATCATGGTCGGGTGGTACGCCGCCATGCACTCACCGATCAGGAGTGGGAGTTACTCGCTGCACTCATACCGCGGGCCGCGACAGGCCGTCCGCGGATGGAGGACCGGCAGGTCGTCAACGGGATGGTCTACAAGATCCGGACCGGTATCTCCCGGCGTGACCTGCCGGAACGCTACGGATCATGGCAGACGGTCTACACCCGCTTTCCGGCGCTGCGCCCTGGACGGCGTGTTCACCCGGGCTCTCCAGCAGATCCAGGCCCGCGCGGACGCGGCCGGCGACATCGACTGGCCCGTGCAGATCGACTCCACCATCGTGCGTGCCCACCAGCACGCCGCAGCGACGGGCCAAAAAGGGGCATCCACCGGCTAGACGGACCGGACGATCACGCCCTAGGCCGATCCAGAGGCGGACTGACCACCAAAGTCCACCTCGCTCGTGACGGACACGGACGGCCCCTCGCCATCCTGCTGACACCTGGCCAACGCCACGACAGCATCTGCGCACGCCCCCTCCTCGAACGGATCCGGGTCCCACGCACCGGCCGCGGACGTCCCCGGTGCAGGCCCGACCACGTCATCGCGGACAAGACCTACAGCTCACGCGGCTTCCGCGCCTACCTGCGCAGACGCGGCATCGCACACACCATTCCCGAGAAGACCGACCAGCAGCGACACCGCCACCACCGCGGCCATCGCGGCCATCGCGGAGGCCGGCCACCGGCATTCGACCGGCAGACCTGTCGCCGCCGCAACCTAAGACGTCATCTCAATTGGTTCGGTAGTCTGTCGGTCGTGGTTTCGATTGTTGAGCGGCTGGTGCCGGATGAGTTGTGGGGGCTGTTTCAGCGAGTGGTGCCGGAGGCGCCGTCGCGGCCTCAGGGCGGCGGCCGGCGCCGGCACGGTGACCGGGAGGTACTGGCCGCAATCGTGTTCGTGGCCACGTCGGGCTGCACGTGGCAGCAGCTGCCGTCCGCGTCGTTCGGTCCATCGGGAGCGACGGCCCATCGACGATTCACCGAGTGGTCCAAAGCCCGGGTGTGGGCCAAGCTCCATCGCCTGGTCCTCGACGAGCTCGGCTCCCGCGGCGAGTTGGACTGGTCCCGCTGCGCGATCGACTCGGTCAACATGCGGGCTCTGAAAAGGGGGAGCTGACAGGCCCGAATCCTGTGGACCGGGGCAAGTACGGCTCGAAGATCCACCTGATCACCGAACGGACCGGTCTGCCCCTGTCGGTCGGAATCTCTGGAGCGAACCTGCACGACAGCCAGGCGCTGATCCCGCTGATGCAGGGGATACCGCCGATCCGCTCCCGGCGCGGACGCCGGCGGCGCAGGCCGGGAAGGCTCCACGCCGACAAGGGATACGACTACGACCACCTGCGGCGATGGTTACGCGGACGCGGCATCCGCCACCGCATCGCCCGCAGAGGCATCGAGTCCTCGACCCGTCTGGGCCGTCACCGCTGGACCATAGAACGCACCATGTCCTGGCTCGCCGGATGCCGCAGACTGCACCGACGCTACGAGCGCAAAGCCGAGCACTTCCTGGCCTTCACCAGCATCGCCTGCACCCTCATCTGCTATCGCAGACTCACCAAATGAGATGACGTCTAATTGAGCGCTGCTTCAACCGCCTCAAGGGCTTCCGAGCCATTGCCACCAGATACGACAAGACCGCCACCTCCTACGAAGCAGCGGTCAGTCTCGCGTCGTACCTGCTCTGGGCAAGATCCGCTTGAAGACGGACCCTAGTAGTCGCCGGCCTCGACGCCCAGCGCCGTCAGCCGGTCCCGCGTGGCCACGACGTCGGAGACGCACAGATACATGTTCTGTGCCGAGCCGGGCGCGGCGGTGGTGAGGCCGGTGCCGAACTGTACCGAGCATCCGGAGCCGAGTGGGGTGAACTCGACTGCCATGACGGTCCGCCTCTCCCTCGGCTGCAGGGAAAAATGCTAGCCATCCCGATGAGGTATCTACTCAAATAGTGCAAATATGTCTCAATATATGTCAAGCATCCGGAGGGAATGACGGGTATGCGCGCGATGAGCACACACCTACCCCCTGGCTGGAGATACATTGCACACTCTGGGTTGTCCGGATTCTTTCCATCGGTGGGCGGGGCATGAGTACGCAGCAGGAGTACAGAGGACGGCGGCTGGGGCTGACGAGCCTGACGGTCGCGGCGAGCGGTCTGCTCGCCCTGCTGATCGGCGTCGCGTTCGCGGTCCTGCTGTGGGCGATCTCCGACGCCAACAGCTCCACCGCGGCCAGACGGGCCTCCCGTACGGCGCTCGTCGAGGCCGGGACCATGGAACGGCTACTCCTCGATCTCGAGACCGGGCAGCGGGGCTTCGTGATCACCAAGCACGAAACGTTTCTTCAGCCCTGGAACCAGGCCCGCTCCGCGCTCCCCGCGGCTTCGCGGCGGTTCACATCGAGCGCCACGTCCGCCGAACAGCGGCGCACGGCGCAGCAGATCACCCGGGGCGTCGACTCCTTTCTGAACGACTACTCGATCCCGCTGGTGGAGATGGTCCGGCGGGACGATCCCGCCGCGTCCTCTCTGGCGACGACCACCGAGGGCAGGAAGCGGGTCGACACCCTGCGGGCCCAGTCCGGCCGGTACACGGCCGACGAACGCGCGCAGCTCGCCGAACGCACCGACGCCGCCGGCGCCAACAGCCACCAGGCGGTGCTCGCGGCGGCCGTGGGGCTCGCGGCGTCGATGGCGCTCGTGGCCGTCTTCACGATCCTGCAGCACCGTGCGGTGGTACGACCGGTGCGCGGGGCGGCGACCGCGGCGCAGGACCTGACGGGCGGCGACCTGGGCATGCGCATCCCGCCCAGCAGGGTGGCGGAGATCGATGCGCTGGGCAGCTCCTTCAACAGCATGGCCGCCTCACTGCAGGACAGCCGCCGCCGGATCATGGAGAGCACCGAGGCCGTTCACCGGCGCACCGCCCGGGACCTGCACGACGGGGCGCAGCAGCGCCTGGTGAGCCTGATGATCGGGCTGCGGCTCGCGCGGGAGATGCTCCCCGAGACGGAGACGGCGGTGGCCGACCTGCTGGACCAGTCGGCCGACAACGCGCAGACCGCCATCAATGAGCTGCGCGAACTGGCGTCGGGCATCTATCCGCTGGTGCTGACGGTGAAGGGGCTGGTCGCGGCGGTCAAGGACCTCGCGGCCCGCTGCCCGGTCCCCACCGTCGTGGAGACCAAGGACGAGCGGCGGATCTCCTCGACCGTCGAGTCGAACGCGTATTTCGTCGTCGCCGAGGCGGTGACGAACGCCGTCAAGCACGCTCAGGCGTCGCGGATCGACGTGTCCGTCGAGTTCGGTGACGCCCTGCGGATCACGGTCGCCGACGACGGTGTCGGGGGCGTCGGCAAAGCGACCGCCGGCAGCGGGATGTCGGGGCTGACGGACCGGGTGGCGGCCTTCGACGGCAAACTGGCCATCGACTCCCCGCCCGGCGGCGGCACCGCCATCCTGATCCAGATCCCGCTGCGGGACTGAAGCCGGTGCGGCGGAGTGGGGGCCGCCGCTCTCCGGGGCCGTTGCTCTCAGGCACCGTCACTCTCAGGGGCGGTCGCTCTCAGGGGCGGTCGCTCTCAGGCGCCATCGCCGCCGGGCACCGCCGCTCGCGGGCGCCGCCGTTCTCAGGGGCGGTCGCTCTCAGGCGCCATCGCCGCCGGGCACCGCCGCTCAAGTGCCGTCGCTACTGGGCGCCGTCGCTCTCACAGGCCGTCGGTCGGGCGGAGGGGGACGGTCGCGGTGAGCGTCGTGCCCGTGCCGGGAGTGTGGCTCACCGTCAAGGTGCCGTCGAGGCAGACGGCCCGTTCGGTCAGGGCGCTCAGTGCCGCCTGGTCGGCCGCCGTCACGGGCGGTGCCCCGTCGTCGGCGACGGTGAGCAGCAGCTCCGAGCCGCGGTCGGCGGTCACGTGGACATGGGCGGCCGCGCCGTGCTCCACGGCTCGCTCGACGGCCTCCGCGACCAGGAGATAGGCCTGGGTCTCGATGAGCCGGGGCAACCGTCCGGACAGGGTGCCCGAGACACTCAGCCGTCCGGGGTGGCGCCGGGCGAGGGCGGCGAGCGCCGCGGACAGCCCTCCGGCGCGTAGAGCGCCGGGGCACAGGGCGTCGGTGACCTTGCGGACGTCCGCGAGGGCTGCCTCGGTGTCGCGTACCGCGTCGTGCAGCAGTTCGGCCCCGGGGGAAGGGATCGCGCCCAGCGCCTGCCGGGCCATGTGGAGCCCGAGCAGTGCCCTGACCATGCGTTCCTGTGCCTCGTACTGGAGGGTCTCGGCGTACCGTCGCTCTCGTTCCGCCTGCCGGTGGGCGAGGAGCCGGAGCGGTGCCCGCGGGTCCTGCGGCACGCACCGGGCGGGATCCGGCTCGGTGAGTGGCTGGAAGAGGTACAAGGTCATGTCGCCGTCCGCCTGGTGCAGGGCGACGCGGGTCCATGTGACCGGCACGAGCGAACCGTCGGCGCGGGTGAGCAGGCCCGTCCCCGGTCCGGGAGCGTCCGGACCGGCCGGGGACGGTTCCGGTGTCCCGGCCGTGGCAAGCGGGTCGGGCGCGGTTGTCGGACGGCCGTCACGGCCCAGCAGGTCGGACGGCCGGGCGTGGCCTGTCGTCTCGGCGGCCGCCGGGTTCGCATAGCGCACCGTGTGCTCCGCGTCGACGGCCCAGACGGGCTGTCGTACGACGTCAAAGACACTTCCCCAGGCTTCGAGCACGTTTCCCCAGGCTCCGGCGATCGACGTCATCGCGCTTTGTCCTTCCCCCCGGCCCGGCGGCCTGCTGCCGCACCCACCGCTGGGAACGACTTTGGCAGGCGATTCTCGGCCACGCATCAGTCATATGACTCGGCGCCTGAACGCCCGCAGCCGTCAACGGACGTGCCCGCGCTCCGGCATGTGACGGCGTGGCTGGCCGCGGTCAGGGGGCGGTGGGGGTGAACAGGCTCTTCAGGTCGGCGTCGAAGAGGCGGTCCTTGGCCACGAAGGACTCGATGCCCGCGCGTTGCAGTTCCTCCGGCGACCAGAACGACTTGTCGGTGGAGGTCAGCACGATCCGCGGCCCGCCGTCCTGCTCACTGAGCCGGCGTGCCACGGAGAGCCCGTCGGTGTCGGGCAGGTGCAGATCGAGCAGCAGCCCGTCCGGGCGGTGTTCCCGCACCGCGGCCAGGGCCGAGGCACCGTCCTGGGACTCCGCCACGACATGCAGGCCACGAGCCGCAAGCAGTGTCGTGGCGATGCGGCGGAACCCAGGGTCGTCGTCCACGACGACGATGTTGATGCGCATACACCCAGCATGCCCAACCGCCCGACGACCGGACCATAGGGGGAGCCCTAGGGTTTGTCTATAGCTCACGCAAAGTCACCCCCCGCCGGTGGCGGGCCCGCATCGCAGCATGCCTGGAGCAGGGCCGCAACGCCTGTAGGGGAACCCCCACACCCGTTCGGCGAGAAACGTGGGGTTCGCTCCATCGAAGGAAGCCGCATCGCCGAGAAACATATGACGTGGCCTTCCCGGGTACGCCGTGATCCGTTGGGGACACATGGGGCCGCGGCAGGTGTCACCGGGCGTCTCTGTGAGGGATGGCGCCCGGTGACACGGCTTCTTCACGCCGGCGGGGGCCGGGATCTCCTGGAGCTGTGACAGCCGAGAATTCCATGGACCTGGACGGTGCTCGGCGGCATCTGTGTACGGCTCGCCGTGTTCTGCGGCTCTCTCCCCCGGCATCCGGGGCGTTCGACGCAGCGAGGGCCGCGCTCAGCGCCCTGCCTCTTCCAACGGCTGTTCACGCCCGGCACGGTCGGCTTCGACTGTGCGCGCCGCTGCTTCACCGACCTTTTCGCCGTCCCGGCCACCGGTCTCCGGCTGGATCTGGAGCGGAAGGACGACCAGCGGTTCCTTGTGCTGCGTGGCCACGAGGCAGGCGGTGGGGCGCTCTGCGACGCCTGGCCGGTCCAGGACTCCGCCGGACGCGGCGTCCTCAGCGCCGTACCGCTGGCCTCCGACCCGTGCGACCGCGCCTCCGCGGCCACGCGATGAGGATCGCCGTACGACGGAGCGGATGACGTCCGTGGTACGGCGATCCCGTGTCCGGGTCAGGAGCCGGGCGTGCGGGGCGTGCCGTCGGCGGGGGTGGGGGTCTCTGCGGAGTCGCGGGCGGCGGCAGCCTGAACCAGGCCGCTGGAGGCGCGCAGCGGGACTTCCTTGATGAAGAGGGTGACCAGGAAGGCGAGCAGGGCGACCGGGGCGACGTACATGAAGATGTCGCCGATGGCGTGTCCGTAGGCGCCCTCCAGCCAGGTGCGGACCGGGGTGGGGAGCAGGGCCAGGTCGGGCAGTTCGCCACTGCCCGAGGTCTTGGCCGCGGTCGCCTGGTCCTGCGGTGAAAGCTGGGTGACGGTCTCGCGGGCGTAGTGGCCGATCCGGGTGGTGAGGACCGAGCCGAGCACCGAGACGCCCACCGCGCCGCCCAGGGACCGGAAGAAGGTGACCGTGGAGGAGGCGGCGCCCAGGTCGTTCGGGGAGACCTGGTTCTGTGTGCACAGCACGAGGTTCTGCAAGGTCATGCCGACGCCGAGGCCCATCAGTGCCATGCACAGCGCGATGAACAGGTACGCGGTGTCGTAGCGGAGCATGCCCAGCAGCGCCAGGCCGACCGTCAGCAGCACACCGCCCGCCAGCAGCCAGGCCTTCCACTTCCCGGTGCGGGTGATGACCCGGCCGGAGACCGTGGAGGCGATGAACAGGCCCGTGATGAACGGGATCGTCATGAGGCCGGACTTGGTCGGGGAGTCGCCGCGGGCCAACTGGAAGTACTGGCTGAAGAAGACGGTGCCCGCGAACAGGGCGACGCCGGTGAACAGCGAGGCGATGGAGGCGAGGGTGATGGTGGGATTGCGGAACAGCCGCAGCGGGATGATCGGTTCACTGGCCCTGGTCTCGACGAACAGGAAGATGAGCGCCAGCACGAACGAGGCGCTGACCAGCGTGTACGTCTGCCACGACAGCCAGGCGTATCTGTCGTCGGCGAAGGTGACCCAGATCAGCAGGGTGCACACGGCCGCGGTGACGAAGAACGCGCCGGCCCAGTCGACCTTCACCTGGCGCTTGGTCACCGGGAGGTTGAGCGTGCGCTGCAGCACGACCAGGGCGACGAGGGCGAAGGGGATGCCGATGAACAGGCACCACCGCCAGCCGAGCCAGTCGGTGTCGGTGATGACACCGCCGAGCAGCGGGCCGCCGACGGTGGCGACGGCGAAGGTCGCGCCGAGATAGCCGGAGTAGCGGCCGCGCTGTCGCGGGGCGATCATCGCCGCCAGGACGACCTGGGACAGCGCGGACAGACCGCCGCCGCCCAGGCCCTGGATGACGCGTGCGGCGATCAGCGTGGCCGCGTTCGGCGCGAGACCGGCGACGAGCGACCCGATGCCGTACACGATCAGCGCCGACTGGACCAGGATCTTCTTGCTGAACTGGTCCGCGAGCTTGCCCCACAGGGGCGTGGAGGCGGTGACCGCCAGCAGGGAGGAGGTGACGACCCAGGTGTAGGCGCTCTGGCCGCCGCCGAGGTCGCCGATGATCCTGGGCAGCGCGTTGGTGACGACGGTCGAGGACAGGATGGCGGCGAACAGGCCGAGCAGCAGTCCCGACAGCGCCCGCATGATCTGCGGGTGGGTCATCGGTACGGCGTCCTCCGCCACCTGTGCCGGGTCGGCGGGTGCGCCGGCCCTGGGGGTGGTTGTCATAAGGTGTCTCGTCCTTAAAAGGTGACTGCGGGGGTATGGCTGGGGGCGTCGTCGAAGCTCGCCCGGAGCCGGGACAGCAGCGACGTCAGCCGGTGGATGTCCTCCTCGCTCCAGTCGCTCAGGCGCAGGGCGAGCGACTCGGCGGCGCGGTCGTAGAGGTCGGCCAGCCGGGCACGGCCCTCGGAGGTCAGGCGCAGGACGCGCGAGCGCCGGTCGGCGGGGTCGGGGCTGCGGTCGATCCAGCCCCGCTCGGCCAGGTGGGTCACGTGGCGGCTGGTGACCGACATGTCGACGGCGAGCAGTTCCGCGAGTGTGCCGATGCGCAGCTCGCCGTGGCGGTCGAGCAGCGCCAGCACCACGGCGGTGCCGCTGGAACATCCGCCCGGCAGGCTCCGGTCGAGCTGTCGTCGTACGGCACTGACGGCGCTCAGTTGCCGTGTCAGCTCCTCGTACTGGGCTTTCTCGGCCACGTGTGTCTCCTGTCGGGTGGTTCTTCTCATTGCTTGAGGCAACCATGCAGTGGCTCGGTCGCCTCAGGCAGGTTTTCTCGGGTGAGCCTCAGGTCACCGAAGGATCCGGCGGGCGACGTTCGTGTTCACCAGGTCGAGCAGCTCCTCGCCCCGGCCGGAGAGGATGGTGCGGATCGCGTAGAGGGTGAAGCCCTTGGCCTGCTCCACCGAGACCGCGGGCGGCACGGTCAGCTCCTGGCGCGCCGTCATGACCTCGACGAGCGCCGGTCCGTCGTGGGCGAAGGCGCCCTTCAGCGCGTCTTCCAGGTCGCCGGGCCGCTCGACCCGGCGGGCCCACAGCCCGATCGCGGCGGCGACCTCGGCGAGCTGCGGATTGTCCAGCTCGGTCGCGTAGTTGACGATGCCGGCGGCCTTCATCTCCAGCTCGACGAAGTTGAGCGACCCGTTGTTGAAGACAACGATCTTGGCGGGCAGCCGGTTCTGCCGCAGGGTGAACAACTCGCCGAGCAGCATGGTGAGTCCGCCGTCGCCGGACAGCGAGACGACCTGGCGGCCCGGGTACGCCGCCTGCGCGCCGACCGCGTGCGGCAGGGCACAGGCCATCGTGCCGTGGTTGAACGAGCCCAGCAGCCGCCGGCGTCCGTTGAACGTCAGATAGCGGGCCGCCCACATCACCGGGGAGCCCACGTCGACGGTGAACACCGCGTCCTCGGCGGCGAGCCGGTCGAGTGTGCGGGCGACGAACTGCGGGTGGATCGGGGTGCGTTCGCGGTCGTTGACGGCGAGCGCGTCGAGTGACTTGCGGGTGCGGGCGTAGTGGGCGCGGGCTCCGTCGAGGTGGTCGACGGCGTGCTTGTCCGTCTTGACCGACAGCAGCGGCAGCAGCGCGGGCAGGGTGTCGCGGACACTGCCGACCAGCGGCAGGTCGACATGGGTGCGGCGGCCGATCTGCTCGCCGCGCAGGTCGAGCTGGATCACCTTCGCGCCCCGCGGATAGAACTGCCGGTAGGGGAAGTCGGTGCCCAGCATGAGCAGGGTGTCGGCCTCCTCGATGGCCTTGTAGCCGGAGGCGAAGCCGAGCAGGCCGGTCATGCCGACGTCGTACGGGTTGTCGTACTCGACGTACTCCTTGCCACGCAGCGCGTGCACGACCGGGGCCTTGAGGGTCTCGGCGAGGCGGACGAGGTCGTCGTGGGCACCGGCCGCGCCGGCGCCCGCGAGGATCGTGACCCGTTGCGCGGCGTTCAGCAGCTCGGCGGCCTCGCCGAGCGCCTCGTCGTCCGGGCGGACCACGGTCCGGGTCGGTCGTACGACGGTGGGGGCCAGGTCCCGGCCCGCCTTGGCGAGGAAGTGCTCGCCGGGGACGACCACGACCGCCACTCCCTTGCGTTCGACCGCTGCCCGCATCGCCATCTCCAGGATGCGCGGGCCGTTCTCAGGGCTGGTGACGACCTCGGCGTAGACGCTGCACTCGGCGAACAGCTCCTGGGGGCGGGTCTCCTGGAAGTAGCCGGAGCCGACCTCACTGCCGGGGATCTGGGCCGCGATGGCCAGCACCGGCACCCGGCTGCGCTGAGCGTCGAACAGACCGTTGATGAGGTGCAGGTTGCCGGGTCCGCAACTGCCGACGCAGACGCTGAGTTCGCCGGTGAGCCCCGACTCGGCCGCGGCCGCGAGGGCCGCGCTCTCCTCGTGCCGCACATGCACCCAGTCGACGCCGTCGTCCCGGCGTATGGCGTCGGTCAGGCCGTTGAGAGAGTCACCGGGCAGACCGTAGAGACGGTGGACCCCGGAGGCCTTGAGCGAGGCGATGACGTGGTCGGCGAAGGTGGCCATGCGGGTTGCCTTTCGTCAGGTGTGAACGCGTACCTGATCAGTGTTCGGGAACATGCATTGCGCACACATCCGTCGAATGACTGCGTGGGTGCTGTGGGGGTGGCGGGGTTGCTGGGTCGGACGACTGTCGGATATGACCGGTTCGCGAGCGGGAGGGCGCAGCGCACGCCGCCCGGACACAGGGAAGCCCGCACCCCTCCCCCAGCGTCCGAGCGCGTTGCGCCAGGACGTTTTCGACGGCTCGTTTCAGTCCCGGTCGATCCAGGACATGGAGCGCACGGGGTGCCACCGCCCGGCGCACGCTCTCGACGAAGGCGCCGACTGAAGTCGCTGCCGCGCTCTTCGACGACTCCCCCTGCGATGCCGCCTCCGTTCCCGTCTTCGCAGGAGCAGACGCTCCTGCGGCGGCACCGTGGGTCGATTGGGTGTGAAACTCCTCGCGCAGGAGCTCGGACAACACGTAGGCGGGCTGCTGTTCTAGCGGGAGGCCGGGGCGTGGTTCACCGCGCAATCGGTCAGCGATGAGCGCCGCCATGTCGTCGAACAGGGCCAGATAGGTTGCTTCCCCAGTGCTGGGCACGACATCCGTGCGGATGATCGGCGGCGGCTGGTGGCGTCCCGCCATGATCTGCCCGGCTTCCGCCAGCAGTTGGTTCCGCTCCTGCTCGCCGAGCAAGGACAGGTCCGTGTGCGCCCGAGCAAAGAGAGGGGCCCAGCGTCGCCGGACTTCGACGTCCGTCTCCGTCGAATCGACCCCCTGGGGAAACAACTCCCGCCGCAGTCGTCGTGTCAGTGCCAGGCGCTCCCTGACAGACGGGTCCTCCTGGACTGACGAGGCCTCACGGGAACCGGGAGCCTCTGACGCGGTCCGTGGGGAGAAGCGCAGCCATTCCGCGGCCCGGCCGTCGTCCCGCTGACGGACATTCAGGTGGCCGCTGACCTGCGTATTGGTAGCGAACACCTCACTGCCGAGCGTGTCGGCGACGGTCTGGGCCAGCGCGGGCGCGTCAGCGCGCTCCGTCCCCGCATCGCAGGCGACCAGCACGACCCGCATCCCCGCCGTGCTGGGGCGGCGCCGCAGGTAGCCGCCCCAGCTCCGCGGGGTTCAGGAAGTCAAGCCCCACTCCGCGTACTTGCACAATGGCTTCCGGATCCGCATGACCGTCCCAGAAATACGCCCCGCCCTCGGACGCCACCCATGGCAACTCCGGTGACGGCGGCGGTTGCGCCCTCCAAATCGCTGTACCTGGACCTCGTCGAGAATTCCGACTGGACCCTCTCGTGAATGTCCTGCTCACCCCGTATATGTGCCGATCGTCCGATGGGCCGTGCGCTGTCGTGGTGCGGTACGGGAGTGGTCAGCACGTAGTCGTCGGGTACGACCCGTCCCGAGCCGGTGAACACCACGTCGGGCGTGGCCCCGCGGAGCGCCGCGCGCCGCAGATCCCCCGGCTCACTGAGGACCCACAGGCCGGTGGGGTCGCTCCCGCTTCCCGACTTCATCGGCGGCATCCTCCGTGGTTCACGCCCGGCAGAAAACGGGCGCCAGTCTAGACACTCCCACGCTCGGGAAAGCGACACGTGTGCGATGGCTACCGGTGGTAGGGTGCGCGCCGATCTCCCTTTCACATGTCTCTGGACCCACAACCTTTTTGGATTCCATGAGTAACGCGGCAGAGGAAACACCCCCATCGAACGCCTTCGTGCCCGGCGGTCGGCGCCGGCACCGAATGCCCTCCCCCAACAGCGGTTCGCCTGCACGGCGGGCGCTCGTGCTCGCGCTCGCCGTCCCCGTGGCCTCGGCCGCGCTGGCGGCGCCCTCCGCCTTCGCCGCGTCCGGCCCGGGTGCCACGGCCACGGCCGCCGACCCGACCGGTGACATCGACGCCGACGACCAGCAGATGGCCGCGAACCTCGACGCCCGCGTCCTCGACCAGCGGCTGGGCGACGACGTGAGCGGTGTGGTCCTGGACGCGGACTCCGACAGCACCCTGTGGGACCACAACGGTTCGACTGCGCTGATGCCGGCCTCCAACGTCAAGCTGGCCACGTCGACCGCCGCCCTGTCGGTGCTCGGCCCGCACCACCGCTTCACCACGAAGGTGGTGTACGGCGACGGCACCCTCACCCTCGTCGGCGGCGGTGACCGCACCCTCACCGGCGCCGACCTCGCCGAGCTGGCGCAGAGCGCCGTCGCGGGGCTGAAGAGAGCGGGCCTGACCTCGGTGAAGGTCGCCGTGGACGACAGCCTGTTCCCGGCGCCGACCCTCGCCGACGGCTGGAACGACGGCTACTACCCGGACACCGTCGCCCCGGTCCGCGCCCTCGTCGTCGACGGCCACGGGGTCCAGGACACCTCCCTCGACGCCGGGCAGGCCTTCGCCGAGCTGCTCGCCCAGCACGGCGTCACGGTGGCGGGCGATGTCACACGTGGCACCGCCGACCGCACCGACGTGCCGGTCGCCCGGCACATGTCGGCGCCGCTGGCGGACATCGTGAAGAAGATGCTCAAGACCAGTGACAACAACATCGCCGAGACCCTGCTGCGGATGACCGCCCTGGGCGCCGGACGTCCCGCCACCTTCGAGGGCGGCACCGAGGTGATCCGCGAGGTGCTCGGGCGCTACGGTGTCTCGCTGGACCACTTCGAGATCCACGACGGCAGCGGACTGTCCCGGACGGACCGCATCCCGGCGGCCACCCTGGCGCAGATCCTCGAACTGCTCACCGAACCCCACCACGCGCACACCCTGGGCGCCATCCTCGACGGCCTGCCGGTCGCCGGCGAGGCGGGTTCCACTCTTGGCCCGGAGTGGGGCAGGTTCGACGACCCGAACTCCCAGTGCGCGGTCGGCAAAGTGCGGGCGAAGACCGGCACGCTCACCGGTGCCCTCGCCCTGAGCGGTCTGACCAGGACCGACGACGGAGAGTGGCGGGTCTTCTCCTTCATCGAGAACGGCTCGACGGCCGCTCCCAACGACACCAAGGACGCGATGGACGGCCTGGCCGCCACCGTGAACGGTTGCTGGGCCTAGGACCGCTGCCGAGTACCGGACCGAGAGCCGGGCGCCGTCCGACCGTGGAGGTCGGGCGGCGCTCATCTGTGCCGCCCCGTCCGGGCCCGGCCGCTCTTCCCTGGCTCCGCTGGAAAGGAATCCATGAAACCTCCGCACACGCCCCGGTCGGGAGGGGAACTCCCGAAGAGAGTTCCGGGCAGCGCCAAGCAGGTCAGTTCGGCCGGCGCCGGTTCCGACCCCTCCCAGGAGGGCGCGGCGGCCGGCAGAACCGGCGGTTCGTTGCCCCGGCTCGCCCAGCTCTCCTCGCTGGGGTCACGGGGCACCACCACCAACCGCACGGACCCGAGCCGTGAACCCGGCCCGCTCCCCTTGGCCCCGCCCACCCCCACGCCCCGCAGCGACCCGGACACCGCTGACAAGCCCCGGCGCGAGGGATTCCGCGGCGCTTTCGGCGTCGTCGGTGTCGTCGGGTTGCTGGCCGTGATCGGGGTCCTGGTGACCCTGGGTGTCGTCAACGGCTCCGACGACGACCAGCACGCCGACGGGTCGGTGAGCGTGACCTCCGACGACCGGGGCACCGACGTCCTCGACGCGTTCGGGGGTGCCTCGGTGCCCTCGGCGAGCGCGTCCGGCAAGAAGGCCGGCGGGGCGAAGGAGTCGGCCTCCGCCTCGCCCTCCGCTACTGGGTCGGGCAAGTCGGCGGCCCCCGACGCGGACAGCACCGGTGAGGCGGCCACCGACGGCCGGCCCAAGGCCACGACCGAGGCGGCGGTGCCGGGTGTGAACATCGTCAGTCACGACTCCGGCCGGTGCATCGACATCGCGGGCGGCAAGGCCGTGCAGGGCGCGAAGCTGATGATCTGGGACTGCTCCGGTACCGCGTCGCAGCGGTGGACGTTCACCGGCGGGACCATGCGCGCGCTGGGTATGTGCGTGCAACTGGCGGGCGGGTCGAGCGACGACGGGATCGACCTTGAGATCGGTTCCTGCAATGGGAGTGCGGCACAGCGGTTCGTGCTGAACTCCTCGCACGACCTGGTGAACGTGCCCGCCGACAAGTGCGCGGACGTACGGGACCACCAGAAGACCGACGGCTCCAGGCTTCAGTTGTGGTCCTGCTCCGGCCAGGACAACCAGAAGTGGTCCACGCAGTAGCAGCGCGGGGCCGGCGGTGAAGACGTACGAAGCAGACGGGTCCGGCGCGAGTCGCCGGACCCGCTCACACGGGCGTGATCAGGCCTTCCGTCCGCGAGGTCGACGCGGGTAGCGGCCCGCCCGACGGGTCAGATGCCGTCCGCCAGCCGGTCCAGCCACTCCCTCAGCAGGGCCCGCTCGCCGGGGGTGAGGGAGTGGCGGCGTCCTGGTCCAGAGCGGTGCGCAGGGCCATGGTGTGGCTCGCCAGGGTCGCGCCTGAGGCGGTGGGCGCGTCGGTCGGGCCCACCGCCGGCGGAAGCGTCAGGGCACTGATCACCATCTCGCGGGTGATGTCTGCGGTACGTGGGTCCCGGGCGTCGGGCGGGAGGCTCAGCAGCGTAATGATCGTGCCCACACCGGAGGAGTGCATGATCTGGGTGGCTCGCTCGACGGTCATGCTCAGCCGACCGGCGGCCGCGACCTGGGTGATCATGCTGTGCAGACCAGCGACGGTCCGCTGGCCGGCCCTCGGCATCCGCCCCGGGCGGGGCTGTCCGTAGACGAGACCGTAGTACGCGGGGTGTTCGAGCCCGAAGCTGATGTGCAGGTCCCACGCGTCCCGCAGTCGCTGGACCGGATCGTCACCGGCGAGCAGTTCGCTCTTGATCTCCAGGTAACGCTTGAAACCGTGCTCGGCCACCTCGTCCAGCAGCCCGTCCTTGTCACCGAAGAGCCGAAAGATCGACGGCGCCGGCACACCGGCGGCAGCGGCGACGGCCCGCGTCGACACGGCGTCCAGGCCGCCTTCCTCCAGCAGCCTGGCGGCGGCCAGGACGATCCTGCGCCGCATGGTCAGGCCCTCGGGTGCCGCTTCTGCCTGCGTGTCGATCAACATAAACCAATGCTATCGCAGCCTACATATCACTGATTCAATCGATGATACGTTTGACGGTGAACACCTGCTCGTCCTGTTCATTCACACGTGTGCGCGTCGGACTCGTGCGGACGCACACCAGAAGGAGCTTGTAGCCATGGACCGTCAGCACTCACCCCATTCTGTCCCCCGGGTCGACCCCGAGCAGGCCGCCGAACTGGGCTACGACGTGATCGTCGTCGGGGGCGGCTCGGCCGGCTGTGTCCTCGCCGCCCGGCTGACGGAGGACGCCGACGTCAGGGTCCTGCTCCTGGAGGCCGGCGCCGCGACGCCGCCGGCGATCGCGGCCCATCCGCCGGCCTGGCCCGCCCTGGACGAGACCCCGGCGAGCTGGGGTGTCACGACCGTCGCCCAGTACTCCGGCTCCGCCCTCGAGCCCGGACCGCGCGTCCAGGTTCCGCGCGGCAAGGGGCTCGGGGGTTCTTCGGCGATCAACGCCATGGTCTTCGCCCGGGGTCATCACACCAGCTATGACAGGTGGAGCAACCACGGTGCCAAGGGCTGGACCTTCAACGACCTGCTGCCCTACTTCCAGCGCACCGAGACCGCCGTCAGCGGCGCCCCGGGCCGCGGCACCAGCGGCCCGCTGACCGTCGCCCCAACGGCCGAGCCCAACGCGGTCCTGCTCGCCTGCCTCGACGGCGCGATCGAGACCGGACAGCGCCGAGCACACGACATCAGCGGCGGACTGGAGGAGGGCTTCGCCCCGGTCGACCTCAACATCGTCGACGGCCGTCGGCAGAGCGCCGCCGACGCCTACCTCACTCCTGCCCTCGGCCGCCCCAACCTCACTGTCGTCACGGGGGCGATGGCTCACCGGTTGCTCTTCCGCGGCAACCGCTGCACGGGGGTCGAATACGACGTTGACGGCCGGGTGCTCACCGCACGGGCCAGCCGTGAGGTGGTTCTCACCGCGGGCACCATCGGCTCCGCCCATCTGCTGCTGCGGTCCGGCGTCGGCTCCGCGTCGGAGCTGCGCACGGCCGGCGTGGAAGTCTTCCACGAGCTGCCCGGCGTGGGCCGCAACCTGCATGACCACCCGAAGGTCGACCTCGTTTACCGCGCCGTCCGTCCCGTGCCCACGCCGCGTGCCAACCACGGCGAGATCATCGGTCTGCTGCGGAGCACGCCCGACCTCCACGGCCCCGACCTGCAGATCATCTTCGTCGACGTCCCGTTCCCCAACCCGGTCGCCGCCGTGGAGAACGGCTTCTCCATCGCTGTCTCGCCCCTGCTGCCGTACAGCCGCGGCACCCTGCGGATCACCTCCGCCGACCCGTACTCCACGCCGGTGCTCGACCCCGGCTACTTCACCGACGAGCGGGACGTGCGTGCCGCCCTTTCCGGCATCGAGACGGCGCGCGCGATCGCCCGCTCCACGGCGCTGGCACCCTGGGGTGCCGAGGAGGTCGCCCCCGGCCCGGACGTCACCGGTGCGGAGGCGCTCGCCGCGTACGTCCGTACGGGTGTGACGTCCTACTGCCACCCGGTCGGCACCTGCGCGCTGGGCGAGGAGGAGGAGTCCGTGGTGGATTCCGAGCTGCGAGTCCGGGGGCTGGAGGGGCTGCGCGTGGCGGACGGCTCGATCATCCCCTCGATCCCCTCCAACAACACCAACGCGACCGTGTATGCCATCGCGGAAAGGGCCGCGGAGCTCGTCATCGAAGGCGTCTGAGGCTTGTCCTCCTGGACACGTTTTCGCACCTATCTTCCCTCTCACGGGCGGATGACACGACTTTAAGGAGCCAGCATGACCGCCACCTCCCCCATACCCGCCGACCTACCGGGCACCGACATCGGCATCCTGATGCCCGTGGTCGTCCACTTCGACGACCTGGACCCGAGGGGCCTGCTGCACAGCGGCCGCTACCAGGTGCTGGTCGAACGGGCGTGGGGGTGGCTCTGGCGGAGCCAGGGCCTCGGCGGCAGCAAGGGCCTCGAAGGCGACGGCTTCAACGTCGCCAAGACGTTCGACATCACCTATGACCGCCCCATCACGGAGATCGGCGAGTATGCCGTCCACCTGTGGCTGCGGCGCCTGGGCACCACCTCCGCCGCCGCGGGCTACCGGGTGTGCTCAGCGGACGGGAAGACGACCTACGCCCACGGCAGCCGCACGGTGGTGCGCCTCGACAGCACCACCATGCGGCCCGCACCGTGGTCCGAACGGATCCCGGAGATCGCGCGAACCCTGGGCCTGCCGACGGCGGGCACACCCGCGCTCGACGAGCCGACGAACGTCTGGCTGCGCGGTCTGCTCAACCGCCACGAGGCTGTCGCCGGAACGGTTCACGTGGTCCGTGACAACCTGCTGCACATCGCGGCCGCCCACAACATCCCGCCCAAGGTCCAGCAGATCACTGCGCGGATACCGGTTGGCAAGGGCATGGCTGGCCTCGCCTGGCAGCAGGACCGGCCGATCCAGACCTGCAATCTCAAGGACGACGACAGCGGCGCGGTCAAGCCGGGTGCCAAAGCCGTGGACGGCAAGGCAGCCGTCGCCCTGCCCGTGCGGGGCGCGAATGGCACGGTCCGTGCCGTCGTCGGCCTCGCTTGGCTGGACGAACGCGAACTGACCGGGTCCGAGTTGGCCAAGCTCGGCGCCGACGCAGCGGAACTGCCCGGCACCTACGGCTCCCTGCCCCGGCCCCGGCGGTCACACGACTGATCCAGCGCATGGTCTCCGCATGGGTCACCGCCCATCCCCGGCTACTTGCTGTCCGGCCACAGGAAGCTGGTCAGCGGCATCGTCCGGGGCGACTGCTTCGTCGCCGCCGCCGTCATGGAGAACGGCAGCCCTCGACGGACGCGGGACCTTGACGTCGGACTCTTCACGCTCCGCCGGGACCTGGTGTCGGTCGAGAACACCAGGGACGTCAGTGGCACATTGGGCACGGGCAGCAACCCCGTCGACGCCGAGGGCGCCTTCGTGCTGGATGCTGGTGACGCGCTTCGACCGCCCGTATCCAGCGGCCCCTCTACCAGGGCTTCATCCCCGCGTGCGTCTTCCGCTGCTCGGCCGTGGTGCTCAGTGTGCCGCGCAGCGCCGTCGACGAAACCGTGGCTCTCGCCAGCGCACCCCCTTGGGCCACATGGTCGCCGAGTCGGCTCACACCCATGCGGTGGTGGCGAGGTCCGAGGCGGCCCTCGACGCGGCACGGCTCCTGCTGCTGTCGGCCGCGGCGGCGGTGGACACCGGTGACCCGCCGGCCTCGACCGGCGAGCCGCCCTGCACGCCGCGGTGAGCACCGACATCGGCATCCTGATGCCCGTCGTCGTCGTGGGTTTCCTCGAGGCCGCCGGCCGTTGTCCGCTTCGGGTTCGAGCCGGGCGTCCCCCTCTTCTGACGGCGGTCGAGGCACAGGGACCGTTCCGTACGACGGGACTGTGCCCGCCGCAGGGGCGTCACGCCCGTCGGCGTGCCCGCAGCGCCGCCGCCTTGACGCGGTTTCCGCAGGTCCGCATCGCGCACCACTCGCGTCGGCGCCCCCGGGAGCGGTCGAGATAGACGTGGGTGCAGTCGGGGCGACCGCACTCGCGCAGCAGCGTCGCGTCCTCCCCGGCAAGGATCTCGACGGCCTGGTGGGCGAGGTCGGTGAGGGCCTGGGCGGCTCTCCCGGAACGGCTGGTGCCCGCGACGTCCAGCCGCATCACCACCGGCACCCCGGCGGCCTGCCGGTTCACCGTGATGACCGCTTTGGCGGGCAGGGCACGGCCGGTGAGCCTGGCCCTGACCAGGGCGTAGATCGCCTCCCGCAGCTCCAGGGCCGCGCGCAGATCGGCCTGGTCGCAGTGAGGGTGCCGGTCGAGCAGTCCGGCCTGGACGAACCAGGAGTCGAGCAGCGCGGGTGAGCCGATCCGCTCGATGGGAACCGGCGTCCGCCACTCCTGCAGGGTGCCCACGAAGTCGAGTGCGGGTACTCCGCACGGAAACACATGTCTCACGTGACCTCCTGGGCAGGGACCTGACCACCTTTCAAGAGTAACCATCTTGACAGGTGACGGGAACCTTTGGGAAGCTCTCGTCACCGGTCAGAACGGTTACTTCTCGGTGAGGACACTTCCCATGACAGTCGTACGCTTCCACCTCGTCTCCCAGCTCGGTCCGAAGGACGTGCTCCAGGTGCTGACCGACTTCAGCCCCGCACGGGCCCAGGCCTGGCCCACGATCGACGCCGACCACTTCGAGGTCCACGACCTCGGCGACACCTGGGCGGAGGTCACCGAAGGGACCTCCGCGGCCTGGGAGCGGGCCCGCTACGAGTGGGAGCCCGCCGGTGACACGGTCACCATCACCACGCTCGACTCCAAGCTCTTCGGCCCGGGCGGGGGCTGGGTCTTCCGGATGACCCCGGAGGGCGACGGCACCCGGGTCGACGTCGAACTGACCCGGCAGCCCGCGACGTTCAAGGGCAAGGTGCTGGCCTCCCTGCTCCCCCTCGCCGCCCCCGGCTCGCTGCGCAAGTCCTTCGCGGGGCCCCTGCAAGCGAAGTGACGAGGCCGCGCGGCCACTTGACCGGGCTGCCGGTGAAGAAACCGACGAGCTCATCGACGGCGGGGTCGATGAGCTCACGCTGGTCGTGGAGGTGCTCCCCGACGACCTGAGGACCGGGCGGGGAGCGGTGAACCAGACCGGCGAACCGCCCGCCGAGCGCCTCGGCCTGCGCGGCGGCCCACGATCCCAGGGGCATCACGTCGCGGTCCTCACCGAAAGACCTGCTCCCTCGCCCTGATCGCAGGGGACGCCCCGAGGTCCCGTCACGGGGAGCACGTGATGATCGTCGTCGACGATGACCTGTACGTCCGCGTCTACCGACGACGCGTCCGCTCCCGTCGCACCGGGCCGCGCAGGAGACACGGCCACGGCACGATCCGGGTGCGGCGTCCGCCGCGCCGACGCCTCAGGCGTCTTCGGTGCGCAGCACTGGTTCGTCGTTGTACACCTTGGTCAACTCGACGTCGAGGATGGTGGCGATGCGTCCGAACGACCAGTAGTAGCCGGCCACTTGCAGCACCTCGACCAGTTCGCGGTCGCTGAGGAAGCGGCGGGCCTCGGTGAAGACCTCGTCCGAGACGCGCGGCTGCTTCACCACCTCGGCGGTGTACCGCATAAGGGCTCGGTCGGCCTCGGACAGGTCGGGGCTGTCGATCTGCCGCTCGCGGACGAGCTGCCGGGTCCGCTCGTCGACACCGGCCGCGGCGGCCATGGGATCGTGCTGGGCCGCCTCGAAGGCGCAGTCGGTGTGGGCGGCCACGGTGAGGATCACCAGTTCGCGTGCCCGGTCGGGCAGTTCGAGCGCGGTGAACAGCGTCCTGGCGAACTCTACGAACGGCTTCACGGTGCCCGCCGACAGGGACATCATCTTGACCATCGGGTCGGGCGGCAGTTGGCCGAGGAACGCGGCGACGTCGTCCGGGAACGAGGCGGGATCCGGGTAGGGCAGGCGGGGCATGACGGTTCTCCGAACCTAGGTGTGAAGACAGGGGCGGGTCAGGCGGTGGGGATGTCTGCCACGTCGAACCCCGTCTCGCTGAGGTGCCGGAACCGGCCGTCCTCGGCGAAGGAGCCGAAGATCGCGACCTCGCGGGTCTGGGTGGTGCCGTCCGCCAGGGTGATGCGGAAGACATGCCGCTCGGCGTAGGTGTCTCCGTCGGTCAGTTCGTCGAGCACCGTGACCGTGCCTCCGGTGACCTTGCTCCGGATGCCGGCGGCCATCTGCACGAACTCGTCGCGGTTCAGCGTCTTTCCGTCGCTGCGGTGGGTGTAGTCGGGGGCGTAGTAGCGGTCGATGACCTGGTGCAGCTCCAGGGCCGGATCGGGCGCGAAGACCAGGGCACGCAGGGCGTCTGAGATACGGACGTGAGTCATCGGATGCGTCCTTTTCTGGTGTTCGGGGCGCAGACGGCCGCCCCAGGTAAACGGACCCCGGGGTCCGGTACGCTCGTTTGCCATCGTACCGGACCCATGAGTCCGTTTCCTGTCGGGAGGGGGCGCCGACCGGCTCTACGGGGTCAGAGGGTGCGGGCGAAGAAGGCCAGCAGTTCTGTCCAGTGCCGCTCGGCCGCGGCGGGGTCGTAGGCGGCGGTGTCGGACTGGGTGTAGCCGTGGTGCGCGCCCGTGTAGACCTCGCACCGGTGCCGCACGCCCGCGTCGGCGAGGGCCTTCTCCAGTTGGCGGATCTGTTCCTCGGGCATCGAGGGGTCCTCGTCGGCGTGCGCGAAGTACAGCTCGGCGGTGATCCGGTCGGCGAGCAGATGCGGGCTGTCCGGCGCCTCACTGGCCAGGTCACCACCGTGAAAGCCGGCCGCCGCGGCGACCCGGTCCGGGTGGGTGCCGGCCGTGTACAGCGCGAGTCTGGCCCCCATGCAGTACCCGGTGACGCCCACGGGCCCGTCCGTGACCAGCGGCGAGTTCGCGAACCACGCCAGATAGGCGCCGGCGTCCCGCTCCGTCAGCTCGGGGGTGAGCGCCTGCATCAGCGGCACGGCCTTGTCCACGATGTCCGGCCGGGCCTCCATGTCGATGAACTCGGGCAGCTCGACGACCGGGATACGCCCGTGCCGGTAGAAGACGTTCGGGACGACAACCGTGTAGCCGGCGGCCGCCAGCCGGTCGGCCATGGCCTTCAGGTGCGGGCGCACCCCGAAGGCGTCCTGGTACAGGAGCACACCCGGGTGAGCCTGCCCGTCGTCCGGGTGCGCCAGATAGGCGTCGGCGATGCCGTCGGCGGTGACGATGTCAACGAGTGTTCCGGTCACGAAGGTCATGGCGTAGGTGTGCCTTTCTACAGAAAAGTCGGATAACACCCACAAACACCTCCATCGGCTCCGGGATTCCCCCGCCTGCCGTCGGAAAGGAGAAACACGTGTGCCTACCGGTTCCGGCCGAACGCAGGTGCGGCCGTCCCGGCGGGGGCCCGGGACGGCCGCAGCACCCCTCACACCTCAGCTAAGCGAAGGGCACCCACAGGCAACAACGCAGCCGGATCGCGAAAGGTTCACACCCATTCTCCATGCGTGCCGCTCCGTGGCATACACATATGCTCCTCATCGGCATGTCACGATCACAGACACGAGGACGAGAGACTGACATGAATGACTTTCATCCCGGCCGCAGACGCCTGCTGAAGATGTTCGGTCTGGGCGCCACCGCGAGCACGGCGGCCATCCTCCAGGCCGATCCGGTGCTGGCGGCGACGCTCGGGTACGACGAGAAGACCGGGGTCGCACCGGCCACGTACCGGGCACCCAAGGGACTGGCACGGAACACCGCGGCCAAGCAGACCGCCCTCGACTGGATCGCGGCCGAGCAGGGCGCGATCACCAGACTCAGTGACGAGGTGTGGCAGCACGCGGAGTTGTCGTTGCGCGAGTGGAAGTCCTCGCTCGCGCACGCGAAGTTACTCCAGGACAACGGCTTCAGGGTCACCTGGGGGGCGGGCGGCTTCCCGACGGCGTTCGTCGCCACGTACGGCACCGAGGGTCCCGTCATCGGCTTCAACGCGGAGTACGACGCTCTGCCCGGCCTGTCGCAGAAGAAGGGCGTGGGCACCCACGACCCGCTGGTCTACCACTACGACGCCTACGGCCCCACGTACGGCGCCGGCCACGGCGACGCACACAACGCCCTCGGCGCGGGCGGCACCGCCGCCGCCATCGCGGTCGCGCGGGCGATCCGCAGCCACGGCCTGAAGGCGACCGTCAAGCTGTTCGGCAGCGCGGGCGAGGAGCAACTCGTCGGCAAGGCGTACGCGGTCAAGGCGGGCGTCTACGACGGCCTCGACGCGTTCCTCGACTGGCACCCGTTCAACATCACGGTGCCGTTCTGGAACACCACCAGCGCGCTGATATCGGCCACCTTCACCTTCCTCGGCGCCTCCGGCCACGGCGGCACCCCGCTCGGCAACAAGAGCGGCCTGGACGGCGCCCTGCTGATGGCGACGATGTCGGAGTACCTGCGGGAGAAGAACGTCGCCCCGTCCGGCCGCTTCCACTACGCGATCATCAACGGCGGCGGCGCCCCGAACGTGACCCCGGACATGTGCTCCATCTGGTTCTTCGTCCGTGAGGGCAGCCCGGCGCGCGCCAAGGTGCTGTACGACAAGATCGTGGAGTGCGGCAAGGCCGCCGCCCAGGCCAGCCAGACCCGTCTGGTGCACCGGTTCCACTCCGGGACCTGGAACCTGCTGGCCAACAAGGCGGGCGCGGAACTGCTCAACGACAACATGCGGCAGATCGGCGCCCCGCGTTTCACCGACGCCGACCACGCCCTGGCCAAGGCGGTCCAGAAGTCGCTCGGCAAGCCCGAGGTGGGCATGCCGACCGAGCTGACCCCGCTCGCGCCCCCGGCGGCGGCGTACACCGGCGGTCTGGCCACCGACACCGCCGACATAAGCTGGCAGGCGCCCACCGCCGTGCTGCTGTCCGCCACCTACCCACCCGGTATCCCGAACCACAACTGGGGTGCCACCGCGACCGCGGCCACCAACATCGGCCATCAGGCGCTGCTGTCCGCCGCCCGCTATCTGGCGGCGGGGGCGATCGACCTGATCGAGCAGCCGGACCTGCTGGACGCGATGAAGCAGGAGTTCAAGGACCGCACCGAGGGCCTCGAGTGGGCCTCGATGATCCCCGACGGGCAGCAGCCCCCGCTGTACGAGCCGCCCGCGGAGTTCCTGAAGGCGACCGGGCAGTCCTGGCCGCCGAAGGGCGTGACGTGGCCCGTGGCTCCGATCGTGTCCACCGAACAACTGGGCGGCACCGGCCCGGCCCTGGCCCCGGTGACCTGACGGCACACCGCTCCGCACACGCCTCCGCCCGTGGTCGTCGCGCCCCCCGCGACCGCGGGCGGAGGTCTGCTGACTTACGTCAGCGGGCCCGCCGTGCGTGAGACACCTCCCGGCGCCCTCCCCCGGCGACGACACCCGGACCGTCAACTGACCGATGTGCTGCCCCGGCGCCCGGAGAACAGTGGTGAGCACACACTTCGACCCAAGGAGGGGGAACTCCTGTCATGCATCGTGATCAGTCACCCCTGAGGGCGCGTTCGGCGCCCGAGCTCGTGCCCTCGCTGTACCTCCCTGTCGACCAGATGCTCGACGAGTTCACCCGGCAACCCATCACCGCGGCGTTCCGGTTCGACCCTGACATGCCCGCGCTGATCACGGTGGAGTTCGTGGCGGAGCGGGGCCCGGGGCTGGTCTGGCGCATCGGCCGTGAACTGCTCCATCGGGGGTTGACGGCGATGAGCGGCTGCGGCGACGTCCGGATGTGGCCGATGGCGCCCGGGGAGCGGCCCTCGTCCTGGCTGCTGCTCGAATCGCAGGAGGTGGAGGCCCTGTTCGAGGTGCCCATCCCGCCTTTGGCGCTGTGGCTCGACACGACGTATCGGATCATCTCGGCCGAGGCGGAGATGACAGGTCTGGACTGGGACGCCTTCCTCAGGGATCTGCTCGACGGCCCGGAGGCTGCCGCGGACTGAGCGTGTCCGGGACCACGCGGGGGTGACTTGCCTTCCATCGCATCACCTGTCAGAGTGGTGACGCACAGGGTTTCCGTCCCGACGACACCCCTGTGCCGCAAGCCGCACGTGTGCGGCGACGAGGAGGACCGAAGTGAGGACCAGCAACCCTTTCCTGTCCCGCTGGGGTGGCACCCCTGACACCGGTCGGGCAGCCGCTCGCGCGGAACGGCCGGTGGGCGCCACCGTCGGCGGCCGCCCGGCGGACGACCACGACTACCTGACCAACCCCTACGCCCGGGCCGACCAGGCCGACCGGACCGGCTCGACCGCGGTGACCATGGACGACGTCGTCGTCCGCACCGCGACGACGCTCGGCACCGTGGCCCTGACGGCCGTGCTGTCCTGGCTCCTGCTCCCCGTCGACGAGGCGAACCTCGGCCGCTCCTACGGCCTCGCGACGGGCGCCGCCCTCGTCGCCTTCGTCCTGGCGATGATCCAGTCGTTCAAGCGCACCCCGTCCCCGGCCCTGATCCTCGGATACGCGGCCTTCGAGGGCGTCTTCCTCGGCGTGCTCTCCAGCACGATCTCGACGTACATCGCGCCGGGCGTGGTCGTCCAGGCGGTCCTCGGCACCTTCGCGGTGTCCGCGAGTGTGCTCATCGCGTACCGGATGCGCTGGATACGCGTGACCCAGCGGTTCGCCGGCTTCGTCGGCGCCGCCGCGACCGGCTTCGTCCTGCTGCTCGTCGCCGACCTTCTCTTCTCCGCCTTCGGCGCGGGCAACGGCCTCGGCTTCCACAGCGGCGGCCTCGGCATCGTCTTCGGTCTCGTCGGCATCCTGCTCGGCGCGGCCTTCCTCGCCATGGACTTCAAGCAGGTCGAGGACGCCGTCGCCTACGGCGCCCCGCGCGAGGAGGCATGGCTGGCCGCCTTCGGTCTCACCCTGACGCTGGTGTGGATCTACCTGGAGGTGCTGCAGGTGCTGTCGCTGTTCAACAGCGACAACTGATCACGCCGCCACCGACCGACGTTTGAGGGGGATGCGCACCGCGCATGCCCCTCAGGTGCGTCCGTGAACCCTCCACGGGAGCACGCTCGTTGTCATGAAGACCGCCTGACCGCCACCACGGGGAGCCCCACCATGAGCCCGCACGAACAGTGCCCGCACCAGGACGGCCGGGTGGTCATCGACGCCGCCTTCAAGGCGGACGCCCCCGCGCGGTACGCCCGCCTGCGCGAGCTCGGCCCCATCCATCCGGCCCAGTTCCACCTCGGTCTCAAGGGCTGGGTGGTCGTCGGGTACGACCTGGCGCGCGAGGCGCTCACCCACCCGGCCCTGCTCAAGGACGCCACCCCCGCCGCCGAGGCCCTGGCCGCCGCCGGTTACGTCCTGCACCAGCCCTCCGTCGGTCTCGGCGCGCAGATGATGGAGGCCGACCCGCCCGAGCACACCCGGCTGCGGCGGCTGGCCGCGGCCGCCTTCACCCCACGTCGTACGGCCGAACTGGCGCCGCGCATCGAGCAGATCGCCCACGACCTGATCGACGGACTGCCCCCGGCGGGCGAGGTGGACCTCGTGGAGGCGTTCAACGCCCCGCTGCCCGCCACGGTCATCGCCGAACTCCTCGGCATCCCCGAGCGGCACCATCTGGACTTCCGCCGCTGGTCGGCCCAGGCGCTGCGGGTCGCCTCCCCCGAGCACCGCGCGGCGCTGAGCGGCCTGCACGCCCTGCTGGCCGGCCTCCTGGCGGACAAGCGCCGCAGCCCCCAGGACGACCTGCTGTCCGCCCTGGTCGCCGTGCGCGACGAGGAGGACGGCAGGCCCTCCGAAGAGGAACTCGTGGGCACGGCGCTGATGTTGGTCGTGGCGGGCCACGAGAGCACCGTGAACCTGCTGGGCAACGCCGAACTGGGCCTCTTCCAACACCCCGACCAGCTAAGGCTGTTGCGTGAGCGGCCCGAGCTGATGCCCGGCGCGGTGGAGGAGTTCCTGCGCTACGACACCTCTGTCGAGCGCTCCACCAGCCGCTACGCGGCCGAGGACATCGAGCTGGGCGGGGTGCCCGTCCCGCGCGGCAGCATGGTCGTCGTCGCCCTCGGCGCGGCCGGACGCGACGCCCCGCAGGCCGAGGACGCCGATCCCGCCGTACTCGACGTGACCCGTCCCGGCGCCCGGCACCTGGCCTTCGGGCACGGCATCCACTACTGCCTGGGCGCCCCGCTGGCCCGCCTGGAGGCGACCATCGCCCTGCGGGTCCTGCTCGCCCGTGTCCCGGACCTCGAACTCGCGGTACCTGCCCACTCGTTGGAGTGGATCGGCTCCGGCATCGTCCGCGGGGTGCTGTCCCTGCCCGTCCGCTACCGCAGCACCGGGCGCTCGGGCGGCACCGCCTAAGGCCGCAGCGCCCGCAACGTCAGTTCGCCGTACCGGCGCCACAGCGCGGGCTCCCGCTCGGCGATCCTTATGAGCTGGACCACCGCGCCGCAGAGCATCACCCGCAGATCGAGCAGGGTGGCGTCGGCGCGGACCCCGCCGGCGGCCTTGGCCGACTCCATCAGCTCCGACAGCGCGGCGAGCAGCCCGGATGTGCTGCTGAACCCCTCGTCCGCGAGCGCTTCCGACAGCAGCCGGTCGTCGGCGAGGCCTTCGAAGAGCCGGAGCACGTAGTCGTCGAAGGCCCGGCAGGGGTCCGGCTGCGCCAGCGCGGGCGCGGTGAGGCGTCGCAGCTCCGACAGCCGGTGCTCCATCACGGCCGCCACCAGGTCCTCCTTGGTGGGGTAGCTGCGATAGACGGTCGCCTTGCCCACACCGGCCCGTTCGGCGATCTGCGGAACGGTGCCCTGCAGGCCCGCGTCCTGGAGGACCTCGAGCGCCGCCGCGAAGACGCGCTCGTGGTTGCGCCGGGCGTCGGCCCGGCGCGCGGGTGCGCCGGGCTCGGCAGGACTCGAACTCGTCTCCACTGACTTCACCCGCCCATTGTGCCTGCGTGCGGCCACCCGGCCGCCCGCCCTTTCTGTGGCGAAAAGTCTCTTACCTGCATCCGTGAACCTTTCGCGCTCCGCCACACGTGTACGGGAAACAATAAGCGGACCCTAGGGTCCGGCTAACTGTAACCGGAGTGATGATGAACCAGTCCGATCACCACGAGCACACCTCGCTCGCCGACCACACCCGCGCCCTCGTCGAGGCCGCCCGCGCCGCCTCCCCCGTACTGCTCCGCCACGCCGACGACGCCGAACGGGACAGCCGCCTCGCCCCGGAGGCCACACAAGCACTGCGGGACGCCGGCATGTTCCGTCTCGCCGTCCCCGGCGACCTCGGCGGGCACGAGCTGCCCCTGGCCGCCGCCGTCGACGTCCTCGCCGAACTCGGCGAGGCATGTCCGTCCAGCGGCTGGGTCGCCATGGTCTCCTACGTGGCCCAGCAGATCGCCGCGTCCTTCGGGGCGAAGGCCGGCCTCGACCTCTGGGGCGACGGCCCGGACATCCCCATGTGCGGTGTCTTCGGCAGCGTGGGTGTCACCGCGGAACCGGTCGACGGCGGACTGCTGGTCTCGGGCCGCTGGGGCTGGGCCTCCGGCTGCCGCCAGGCCGAGTGGGGCGTGCTGGGTGTGCCGTTGCCCCTCCCGGAGGGGGACGGGCCCCAGCCGGGCGTCGCCCTCGTCCGCACGAACGAGCTCGCCGTCGAGGCGACCTGGGACATGGCGGGCATGCGCGGCACCGGCAGCGACACATTCGTCGCCGACGGCATCTTCGTCCCGCAGCACAGGCTCCGCAGCTTCTCCGACGTGGTGGCGCCCGCCGAGCGGGACGCCGCGCCGCTGTACCGGATCCTGCCGGGCTCCATGACCCTGGCGTCCATGGCGCCGCTGCTCGGCGCCGCGCGCGCCGTCTTCCGGCTGACCCTGGAGGCCGTCGAGGGCGGCAAGCCGATGGCGATGTCCCTGCACCGCCGGCTGGCCGACTCCCCCAGCGTCCAGGCGGCACTCGCCGACGCGGCCACGCTGATCGACTCCGCCCACCTGCACCTGCTGCGCTCCGCCGAGGCCGTCGACGCCGCGGCGGCGGCCTCGGCCACGCCCACCCTGCGGGAGCGGGCCCGGGTGCGGATGGACGTGGGACACGCCTCCACATGCCTGCGCCAGGCGGTGCAACTGCTGCTCACGGTGCGCGGCGCGAGCAGCTTCGCGCACACCTCTCCGGTCCAGCGCTACTGGCGCGACCTGGAGACGGCGACCCGGCACCCCACTCTCAACCCCGGCCTCGCCCGCGAAATGTACGGCCGCGCCCTGGTGGGCGACGAGCGGCCCGTCTCGCCGATGGTTTGACGAGCGGCCCGGCCCGTACCGCAGACGACAGGATCGAGGCACACCTCATGACCCATCTCTCCATCCCCGTACGCGAGTCCACGCACCGTGACGTGCTCGGGCACTTCGCGACCGGCGTGTGCGTGGTGACGGCGGCGGGACCCGAGGGGCCTGTCGGGTTCACCTGCCAGTCCTTCGTGTCCCTGTCCCTGGACCCGCCGCTGATCTCGTTCGCGCCCGCGCGGACCGCCCGCACCTGGCCGCTCGTCCGCGCCTCGGCCGCCCCCTTCAGCGTCAACGTGCTGGCCGAGGGGCAGGAACACGTCGGTTCCGCCTTCGCCCGGTCGGGCGGCGACAAGTTCGAGGGCATCCGGTGGTCCCCGGGTCCCGGTGGCGCTCCGCTGCTGGCGGGTGCCTGCGCCTGGATCACCTGCGAGCCGGTCCAGGAGTACGACGGTGGCGACCACACCATCGTCATCGGCCGGGTCACCGCTCTCGAGGCGGAGCCGACCCGGGCACCCCTGATCTACCATCGCGGCCGTTATCGCGCGCTGGCGTGACAGGAGAACACACGTCGGCCCGCGCCCTGAAGGGCGCGGGCCGACGTGTGTGTGCGGGCAGTGTCAGACGGTCTGGGCGCGCATCTGGCGGGACTTCCAGCCCAGCAGCAGGGACTGGAGGATGAACCACACGCCGCCGCCCGTGGCGTACACGGACAGCACCTCGAGCGTGGGGTGGTCGCCCGCGGCCTGGATGTTGTAGGTGATGCCGACGAGGAAGGACAGTCCGCCCGAGATCAGGGTCGGCCACTGCTTGCCCAGCTCGGGGCCGCGCCGCCGCACTCCGACGATCACCTGGGCGACACCGGAGATGACCGCCCAGACGCCGAACACGTGGAACGCCGCTGCCAGGCTGCCGAAGCCGGCGATGGCGAGCGCGACGGCCGCCAGGGTGCTGAGCACCCCGTTGAACGCGGTGACCTGCCGCTCGGAGCCGGCCGGGGTGGCGCGGTAGTCGATGAACGAGGACACCGCGTCGATCAGCGGGTAGACGACCAGCAGTGCGACGGCCCCCGCACCGAGGTCCTCGTGGTCCCCTTGGACGCCGGCGAACGCCAGGGCCCACACCACGGCGAGGACGCCGCGGATCAGGTACAGCTTCAGCAGGGAGGAGCGCTCCCCCGCGCCGGACTGTCCGGTCGGGGTCGAGGCCACGGTCGAGGTGCTCATGTCGGTTCGGCCTTTCTCAGGTCAGGGAGGTGTCGCAGACCCGGTCAGTACCGGGAGGGGAGGACGCAGCGGAAGCTGGAGGCGAGGGAGGTGTCGCCGTGGCCCGTGTAGCGGGAGACCTTCGGGTAGTTGCACAGGTCGCGGGAGACGCTCTGGCCCTCGGTGTTGATCAGCGTGGCGGGCAGCGTCTTGGGCGCCTTGCCGTGCTCGACCCACGAGGTCAGCGCGGCGAGGCCGTCGGTGGAGCCGTCCTGGCCGTTGAGACCGCAGTGGGCGGTGTTCGGCGCGAGGAAGAGACGGTAGAAGTCGTCGACCCGCTTGGTGCCGCCCATCTCACGCTCGACCTGCTTGCGGTAGTGGACCGTGCCGTCGGCGGGGATGTACTGGTCGGCCAGGCCCTGCCAGGTCAGCAGCTTGCCGCCGGCGCGGCGGAAGTCCGACAGGTCCGGGTCGTCGGTGCCGATGACCTTGTCGTACTCGGCCTGGGACTGCTTGAACAACTGCGTGAACTGGCTGTAGGTGATCGTGGAGAGGTCGAGCGAGGGGTTCTTGGCGACCCAGAGCTTGACCCAGGCGGCGGGCACCGGGAAGGCGTCGGCGCCGGCCAGCGCGCTGATGTCGGCCTCGATCGGGACGCCGTACCAGAGCTTCTTGCCGGACGCCGTGCGCGGGCCGTCCCAGATCTTCTGCACCACGGCCGCGTCGGCCGCCGTGATGGTGAGCTCCTTGCCGTCGCACACGACCTTGGTGCCGATCAGCCGGCGCGGGTCGAAGTCGCAGCGGGACGGGTCGTTGACCAGGCCGTCCTTGGCACCGTCGAGGGTGTCGCAGGCCTTGACGGCGGCGTCGGTGAATGCCTTGAACTCACAGCCCGTGGGGTGGGTCTTCTCGTTGTTCATGACGACCTGCGGCCACAGCGTGGCCACCTCGAACTCGTCCCAGTTGATGGCGGGCGCGTTGGCGAGGATGCCGTCGTAGTCGCCGGGGTGGCGCTGGGCCTCCATGTAGCCCTGGCGGCCACCGGTGGAGCAGCCGATGAAGTAGGAGTACGCGGGCCGCTTGCCGTAGACCCCGGCGACGACCTGCTTGCCGACGACCGAGGCCTCGTGCTGGGAGCGGGAGGCGAAGTTCTTCAGCAGCGCGGTGTTGACCTGGCCCGCGCTGTCCAGCGCCCAGGTGGTGTCGAGGGCGTCGCCGACGCCGGCGTCGGTGGTGACGGCTGCGTATCCGCTCTTGACCGCGTTGGCCATGCCGACGTTGTTGTCACCGGCCAGGTAGGCGGAGCCGCCGAGTCCCTGGAAGCGGCCGTTCCAGCCGCTGGCGGGCAGCCAGGTCCGCACCTTCGCGTGGTCGTCGGCGCCCGGGTGGGTGAGCGTGACGGTGACGTCGCAGTAGGCCGGTACGCCGGTGACCGTTCCCTGAAGGATTCCGGTGCCGTTGACAGTGCCGCCGGCCTGCTGGACGGCCGTCACGGACTCCACCTTGGTGCCGGCCGGGGCCTTCACGGCGGGCGCCGTGCAGGCGGTCGCGGTGGCCGTGGAGGCGTCCTGGGTGTCCGCGGAGGCGGTCGGCAGGTATATCGCCGCGGCCAGCGGGACGCCGGCCGCCAGAACAGTCAGGGCTCTCTTCATTGCTTTCCCATCAAGAAGTAGGTGTGCGCCTGGCTGCGGCGACACATGGGCACGTCACACGAGGTGGACGGCGGTGGACGAGGTGACTCGTCGAAGACTGAGCCAGACTTTATCACCGGTTTAGCCGGTGACGGAAGAGGGTCGAACACATTCATGCGTCCAGGACCACCGCGGTCTCACTCTCCCCGCGACCGGCACACCCCGCATCAGTCAGTTGACGGTCAGTCGACCGTCCGCGGGATGTCCATCTCCAGCCAGACGGTCTTGCCCCGGCCGCTGGGCGAGGTGTTCCAGGTGTGCGCCAGCGCGTCGACGAGGTACAGGCCGCGGCCGTGCTCGGCCCGGGCGCTGCCCTCGTCGGTGAGCGAGTAGGCGGTGGGGATCGGCGGATCGCTGTCCGAGTCCCGCACCTCCAGCCGCACCCGGTCACCGGACACCCGCAGCCGCAGGTCCACATCGCTGCCCGCATGGATGAGCGCGTTCGTCACGAGTTCCGACGCGATGAGCACGAGGTCGTCCGAGAGTTCCGCGAGATCCCAGTCGTACAGACACGTGTGCACGAAGCCGCGGGCCTCCCGCACCCCGCGCAGGTCGCGCCGGTGGATGTGCATCCGGGCGACGCGCGGCACCTGTCCGCCGTCCGCTCCCTCATAGCGGGCCAGCAGGAGGGCGGCGTCGTCCCGCCCGTCGGAGGTGTCCCGCAGCAGGCCGTCCGCCAGGTGTTCCAGGTCGGTTCCGGCGGGCGGGCCGAAGCCGTCCAGCCGGGTCCGGACGTCGTCACGGTCCCGTTCGTGCAGCCCGTCGGAGTAGAGGACGAGGACCGTCCCGGGCGGGACGGTGTGCTCCCGGGAGCCGTAGGGACCGCGCGTGTGCAGGCCGAGCGGCACGTTGGGTGGCGCCCACAAGCGATGGACGGTGCCGTCGGACATCTGGGCGAGCGGTGCCGGATGCCCGGCGAGTGCCACCTCGGCCGTTCCGGTCTCGGTGTCGAGGGCCACCACGCAGCAGGTGGCGAGGAGTTCGGTACCGAGCCGGGACAGCAGCCGGTCGGTGCGCTCCAGCAGGGCGGCCGGGCCGTGTCCCTCGGTGACGTACGCGACCACCGCCGTCCGCAGTTGACCCATGACGGCGGCGCTCTCCAGCGTGTGGCCCTCGACGTCGCCGAGGACGAGGGCCACCCGGCCGTCCGGCATCGCGAGCAGGTCGTACCAGTCACCGCCCGCCCCGCCGGCGGTCCGCGCCGGCCGGTAGCGGGTGGTGGCACTGAGCCGGGGCACCTCCGCGAGAGTGGCGGGCAGCAGCCGCTTCTGCATGACCTCGGCGAGCGCCTGCCGGCCGGCGCTGAGCTCGATGCGCTGGACGGTCGAGCCGAGGCGACCGGCCATCATCGTCAGAAAGGCCCGTTCCTCGGGCGAAAAGCTCCGCGGCCCGTCGAACGACAGGCAGCACATCCCGAGCACGGGGCCGGCCTCGGCCATCGGCAGGTCCTCGACATGCCGGCTGCCGACGAGGGGCAGGTACGCGGCGGCGCTGGGCACGTCCTGGGGGTCGTCGTGCGGACCGGGTCCTCCGGGGTCGAACAGGGCGCGCCCGCGCAGTGCCCGGGCGGCGAGCGTACCGGTGTGCAGGGCGGTGCCGTGGAGCTCACGGACCAGCACCGAGGAGTCGCCGCTGGCCCAGCACCCACATCCGGCCCTCGGCGGCGGAGGCCAGCGCCAGTGCCCGCGCGCCCAGCGGCGCCATGACACAGAGCTCGGCCGCCCCGACGACGTGCTCCATGGTGGTCGCCCGGTTCAGCATGTCGGTCAGTCGCTGGAGGGCGTACAGCAGGGACATGCCCGCGGAGCCGGGCACACCCGGTACGCCTCGGGCGACCGGGTCGGCCCTCTCGGCGGGTGGTTCGGTGCCGAAGACCGGGATCAGGACGGGCAGGTCCCCGGGTGCGACGGGGACGCCGCGGTCGTGGAGGGCGGCCAGGAGTCCGGCGAGGCGGTCGCCGATCCGGGCGAGACGTCGGCTGTCCACGTCGCTGTACACGCCGCGGTTCTCGGTGCGCAGCACGGTCAGGGAGCCGAAGCGACGCCCTCGCGCCGTCACGGGGACGGAGGCGGCGGTGTACGGATAGGGGAGGGCGCCGGGCTCGGACGCGTCGAGCGGGTCGGGGTCGGCGAGGAACGCCGCCTTGCCGGTGGCAAGGGCGCGTGCGGAGGCGTACGAGGAGTCCAGGGACATCCGGCCGGGGAGCATAAGAACGGCCGGCGGGCTGCCGCCGATCATGGCGGCGCGGAGTTCGCCCTCGTCGGGCGTGAGCAGGTAGACGGCCGCCGCGACCGCGCGCAGCCGGTGGGCGGCCTGGTGCACGGCACGGTGCAGGACCGCCGTCACCTCGCCCACGGCGGCTGCGGCCGGATCGCGCTCCTGGCCGTCCGTCCGGGGGTTCTCGGCATCCGACACGCTGGGGTCGTCCATGAGCCCTTCCGGCCAAACCCGCCCCGGGCACGGGGGCTTTTCAGGCCTTGTCCACCTTGTCGGACACGGTACCCGGGCCCTCCTCACCCAGCCACCGCGCGTGGTGCCGCCGTGCCCACGACCAACTGACGTATCCGGTGCGCATGCCCAGCCGCGCCTCGGGGTCCTCGAAGGCCCTGCGCATGTGTCCGAGCAGGACGAAGGTGATCGCCCAGGCCAGGATGTCGTGGACGAAGATCGCGCTGGTGCGGGAGATGAAGGGCAGCAGCCCCATGAACCACATCAGCAGGCCGGTGAACATCATCACCAGCACCGCTCCGGCGATCCAGCCCGCGTAGAGCTTCTGACCCGCGTTGAACTTGCCGGCCGGGCGCGCCTCGGGCGAGGTACGGCGCCTGCGGACGGCGCGCAGCCACTGGCGGTCGTACACCGCGAAGCGGTTGAGCCGGCGCAGGTCGGCGCGGAAGGCAGGTGAGAGGAGTCCGAGCAGGGAGGGCACGGGCAGTGCGATGCCGGACCACTCGTGGACCGTCACCATCAGGTTCCGTCGGCCGACGAGTTGGGCCAGCGGGCCGAAGTAGAGACAGGCGGCGGTGACCAGGCACAGCAGCATCAGGTAGCCGGTGGTCCGGTGGACCAGGCGCTCGGCGGTGGTGAAGCGGCGGACCCGGTCCTCGGGTTCAGGCCGCGTGCCGGTCGGCTCCGTCGAGCCAGCCGTCGACCGCATAACCGCGCTCCTCCCAGTAGCCGGGAACGACCTTGTCGGTGACCGAGATGCCGGACAGCCACTTGGCCGACTTGTAGAAGTACATGGGCGCCACGTAGAGCCGGACCGGCCCGCCGTGCGCGTGGGAGATGGGCTTGTCCTGGAGGTTCAGCGCCACTAGGACGTCCGAGCGGCGGGCCTGTTCCAGGGTGAGGCTCTCGGAGTAGGCGCCGTCGAAGCAGGTGAAGCGGATCGCCGCGCCCGACGAGCGCACACCGGCGTCGTCGAGGATGTCGGCCAGCCTCACCCCGCTCCAGGGGGTGCCGTCCACACGCCAGCCGTCGGTGCACACGGCGTCGCCGACCACCCGGGTCTGCGGCATGGCGCGCAACTGGTCGAGTGTGTACGTCTTCGGCTTGTCGACCAGTCCGCCGACCCTCAGGGCGTAGTTCGTCTCGTCCTTGTGCGGCACGGAGCCCACGACACTGTAGTACCGGAAGCCGCCCGGGTTGGGCAGCAGACCGGTCAGGCCGGTGGCGTCCACCTCGGACGCCTTGGCGAGGAACCCTTCCCAGCCGCTCTGGAGGTAGGGCGCGGCGGCGAGCCCGGCCGCGCCCGCGCCGAGCATGCCCAGCATCGCCCGTCGGCCGACGGGGGCTCCCCCGGTCCTCGGCTTCGGCTTTTCTGCCATGGTGTGTGCTCCTTCGGACACGTGTGAGCTCTGCCGACGTCTCGCGTCGACCTCGTCACCGGTTTAACTGGTGATGATGCTCGCACGCGAGCTCACCGCTGTCAACAACGGGACGGGTGACGACACACACGTATGAGCGAAGCTGACCAGACTCCGCACCGGCTGTTAAGCTGAGAGGGACGTAGACCGTGTATCGAGGAGTGGCAGACGTGGTGGGTGACGACGACATCTCCGGGTGAGATCCGGACCTGACGGCCACCGGCCGGCGCTCAGGAGCGCTGCCGAGGTGGCCCGATTCGTCGTACCCCTTTTCTCATGTCTGCCCCGGGCAGCGGCTCAAGCGCGTTGCCCCCGCCCCTTTCGAGGTCGCCTCCATGTCCGACGCCGCAATCGTCTGCTCGAACCTCTCCTTCGCCTGGCCCGACGACACCCCGGTCTTCCAGGACCTGTCCTTCTCCGTGATCCCCGGCCGCACCGGCCTGGTCGCCCCCAACGGCTCCGGCAAGTCCACGCTGCTCAAGCTCATCGCCGGTGAACTCAAGCCCGTCACCGGCTCGGTGTCCGTCACCGGGACTCTCGGCTACCTGCCGCAGAGCCTGCCCCTCACCGGCAGTCTCACCGTCGCCGAGGTGCTCGGCGTCGCCGCCGTCATCCGCGCCCTGGACGCCGTGGAGTCCGGGGACGTCGACGAGAAGCACTTCGCCACCATCGGCGACGACTGGGACATCGAGGAGCGCACCCGCGCCCAGCTCGACCGCCTGGGCCTGGCCGACCTCACCCTGGACCGCAGCCTGCGCACGCTCAGCGGCGGCCAGGTCGTCTCCCTCGGCCTCGCCGCCCAACTGCTCAAGCGCCCCGACGTCCTGCTGCTCGACGAGCCCACCAACAACCTCGACACCGAGGCCCGGCACAAGCTCTACGACGTGCTCTCCGACTTCAACGGCTGCCTGCTGCTGGTCAGCCACGACCGCGCGCTCCTGGACCGCATGGAACGCATCGCCGAGCTGGGCAGCGACGAACTGCGCCTGTACGGCGGCAACTTCACCGAGTACGAGGAGGCCGTGCGGGCCGAGCAGGAGGTCGCCGAGAAGAACGTCCGCAACGCCGAGCAGGAGCTCAAGCGGGAGAAGCGGGAGATGCAGCAGGCCCGGGAACGCGCCGAGCGCCGCATGAGCAACGCGTCCAAGAACCTCAAGAACGCCGGGCTGCCCAAGATCTTCGCGGGCAACATGAAGCGCGGTGCGCAGGAGGCCGCGGGCAAGTCCGGCACCATGCACGCCTCCCGGGTCAGCGAGGCCAAGGCGCGCCTGGACGAGGCCGGCCGCGCCCTGCGCGACGAGCAGCGCCTCACCCTGGAGCTGCCCGACACCCAGGTGCCCGCCGGACGCAACCTCTTCATCGGCGGGGGCATGCAGGCCAAGCTCGGGGACCGGCAGGTGTTCGCTCCCGACGGGATCGATCTGACCGTGCGCGGTCCCGAGCGCATCGCCCTGACCGGGCCGAACGGCGCCGGAAAGACCACGTTGATGCGCCTGATCACCGGTGACCTCGCCCCGGACGGCGGCGAGATCAAGCGCAACGACGGCCGGATCGCCTACCTCTCGCAGCGACTGGATTTGCTGGACCTGGACCGCACGGTCGCGGAGAACTTCGCCGCGTTCGCCCCCGAGCGCCCCGAAGCCGAGCGCATGAACCTGCTCGCCCGTTTCCTCTTCCGCGGCGCCCGCGCCCACCTGCCGGTCGGCGTCCTCTCGGGCGGCGAGCGCCTGCGTGCCACGCTCGCCTGTGTCCTGTGCGCCGAACCGGCCCCGCACCTGCTGCTGCTCGACGAGCCGACCAACAACCTCGACCTGGTCAGCGCCGGCCAGCTCGAGAGCGCGCTCAACTCCTACCAAGGCGCCTTCATGGTGGTCAGCCACGACGAACGGTTCCTCGCCGAGATCGGCGTCAACCGCTGGCTGCGGCTGGCCGACGGCACACTCAAGGAGACCGGGGCACCCGAGGTGTGAGCATCTGACGTGTGACATGGCCCGCGTCCGAGGCGCCCTGCGCCCGGCGGGCCGCCCACCGCTCACCCTTGGGGGACACCTGTGTCCGCACTGATCGCCCATGACCTCGTCCGCACCCTCGGCGACCGCCGCGTCCTCGACGGCATCTCCCTGACCGCCGCCCCGGGCCGGCGCATCGGCCTCATCGGGGAGAACGGCGTCGGCAAGTCCACCCTCCTGCGCGTCCTCGCGGGCGTCGACGAACCCGACGCCGGCAGCGTCACCCGCCCCGCCGATCTCGGCTTCCTCCACCAGGAGATGCCCTACGACGCCGACGCCACCATCGCCGCGGTGCTGGACGAGGCGCTGCGCGAGGCCCGCCAGGACCTCGCCGAACTGGACCGGCTCGGCGAGGAACTCGCGCGCACCCCGGAGGACCAGGACCTCCTGGACGCCTACGGCAAGCGCCTGGAGCAGGCCCAGGACCGGGAGTCCTGGGACGCCGACCGCCGCGCCGCCCTGGTCCTGGACGGCCTGGGCCTCGGCGCGTTCGGCCACGACCGCACCCTCGGCTCGCTCTCCGGCGGCCAGCGCGGCCGTCTCGCCCTGGCCGCCCTGCTCGTCCGCCGCCCGTCGGCGCTGCTCCTCGACGAGCCGACCAACCACCTCGACGACGGCGCCGCCGCCTTCCTGGAGGAACAGGTCCGCGGCCTGCCCGGCACGGTCGTCGTCGCCAGCCACGACCGGGCCTTCCTCGACGCCGTGTGCACCGACCTGATCGACCTCGACCCCTCGGTCGACGGCCCGGTCCGCTACGGCGGCAACTACAGCGCCTACCTCTCCGAGAAGCGCGCCGAGCGCGAACGCTGGGAGCGGCGGTACGCCGAGGAGCAGGAGGAACTGGAGGCGCTGCGGGAGTCCGCGGGCGTCACCGCGCACCGGGTCGCGCCGGACCGGGGCCGTACCGACAACGAGAAGATGGGCTACGGCCACCGGGCCGGCCGGGTGCAGAGCCAGATCTCCCGCCGGGTCCGCAACGCCGCCCGGCGGCTGGAGGAGCTGGAGCGCGCCCAGGTCGCCGAGCCGCCGCGCCCGCTGCGGTTCGCGGCCGGGGAGCTGGCCGCGCGCAGCGAGGAGGACGCACGTCCCCTGGTCGCCCTGCACGACGTACGGGTGCCTGGCCGGCTCGCCGTGGACGGCCTGGAGGTGTCGCCGACCGACCGGCTGCTCGTCACGGGCGGCAACGGGGCGGGCAAGTCGACGCTGCTTGCCGTACTGGCCGGTCGTCTGCCGGCCGAGGGTGAGGTGAGCAGGCGGCGCAGGCTGACGGTGGGCCTGCTGACCCAGGACACGACCTTCGAGCACAACCACCGCACGGTCCGCGACACCTACGAGCTGGCGCTGGGCGCGCGGCGGGCGGAGAAGGTGCCGCTGAACTCGCTCGGCCTGATGCACGACGCGGATCTGGACAAGCCGGTCGGGCACCTGTCGGTGGGCCAGCGCCGGCGCCTCGCGCTGGCCCTCCTGGCCGCCCGCCCGCCCCAGCTCCTGCTGCTCGACGAGCCCACCAACCACCTCTCCCCCGCCCTGTGTGACGAACTCGAGGCTGCACTGGGCCCGGGTCCCGGCGCGATCGTCGTGGCCAGCCACGATCGCTGGCTGCGGCGACGCTGGCAGGGCCGGGAACACCGGTTGAAACCGTAACGCTTCTTGCGCCCGACCGGAGTCACCTGTCAAGATGGTGATGTGAATCTTGACCATGTCTTCGTATGCGGACACCCGGCTCTCGACTTCGCGGCCACGCTCCGGGCCCGACGCTCGACCCGGTTCGAGATGTTCGTGACGCCGGAGCGGCTGAACGCCTGGTACCTCGAGTCCGGCCTGGTGGACACGATCGCCCCGGGCCGGCAGGACGACGTCCAGGAGGCCACGGCCGTGCGCGAGGCCATCTACCGGCTCGTCACCGACCGCCGGCTCGGTGACGAGTTCGACGCGGAGGCGCTCGAGGCGGTCAACGCCGCTGCGCGCAAGGCCCCCGTGACGCCCCAGCTCACCCCGGCCGGACGCTGCACCGAGGCGACGCCCGAGCAGGCGCTGGCGACGGTCGCGCGGCGGGCGGTGGAGCTGCTCAGCGGCCCGGACGTGCCGCTGATGAAGGAGTGCGGCAACCCCGAGTGCACCCGCGTCTACATCGACCGCTCCCGGGGCATGCGGCGCCAGTGGTGCGGCATGGAGTCCTGCGGCAACAAGATCAAGGCCGCCGCGTACCGCGCCCGGAAGAAGTCCGCGCCGGCTGGGGCCGCCCACTGACCTCCTCTCCCGGTCGGCAGCCGGCCCCGGCGCGCACGGGGCTCAGTCGGCCGCGAGATCCCTGAGGGTCCTGCGGAACCGGTGCATCAGCACGCCCCGCGCCCAGCGCGTGGGCGGCGGGAAACCCGCGTACACCCGTTCCCGGCCGGGGACGGGCTCGGGGTGTTCCAGGAACCCGAGGACCATCTGCGGCTCACCGCGCAGCACGCCTTCGGCGGCCGCGGTGCCGAGGGTGCGCAGGTCTTCCTCCCCGGCCTGGGCGAACAGCTCCTTGAGCAGGGGTTGTACGACGGCGACGTGCGCGCGCAGCCCGTGCCCGACCCGGCGGGACGCGAGCGTCCCCTCTCTCATCGCGTGCCCCCAGCTCACCGTTCCGCCGACCCGGCGTTCCTCGGAGATGCGTTCGATGACGCTCTCCAGCTCGTCGAGCCCCTCGGCCAGTGCGTTGTCGTCCTCGTGCAGCAGGTCAAGGCTGCGTACCGACTCGGGACAGCGCGCGCGCAGCAGCGGCCACACATGCTCGTCCTCGGTGTGGCGGTGCCGGCGTACGAAGGCGACCAGCCACCGCGCCGTCGCCACCAGGGTCTGCGTGTCGACGGCGGCGCCGTCGGCCAGCCGGATGAACGCCCGGGAGACGAGGTCCGCGCCCCGGATCATGACTGTGTAAGCCGCGAGCAGTTCGTCGTTCAGGGGCGCACCATCCGTGACCGGCACCGGTGTGGGGGACATGCAGGGACCTTTCTTCACCAAGTCTGCGCACCGGCGGCCCGAGGGGGGAGCCCGGACCGCCGGTACAGGGACGGGGACTGACCACGCAAACGTGGCTGGACTCCGGATGTCCCGCCCCGGCTCCGCCGTCCGCGTGTCCGACGGCGGAGCCTCCACCTGGGTAACGCGGCGACGGCCATGAAAGGTTCACCACATGTGTGGCTGGTTTCACCTCAGCGACACATCAGAGATACATGGCCCGGTGGCTGCTCAGTGCGAAGGTGTCGCCCGAGCTGAGAATGGTCACGACCTCCTCGCAGAAGCGCCGGTACTCCGTCTCGTACTCGGTCGGCAGGGTGACGAGAACGGCGGCCCCCTGCAGCACGACGAACCGCAGCAGGTGCAGCAGATTCTGCGGGGGCGGCAGCAACAGCACCTCCATGACGCGCCGGAACACCTCGGTGAGGAACTCCTCACCGTCGCCCGGCTCAGCGGCAGTCCCGGCGAACAGATCGAGGCAGGCGGTCAGATGCCCGAGCTCGGCCGCGGTCACCTCGATCGGGTAGAGGCTCGTCAGCTCGTCGCCGCGCATGCTGTACAGGGTGTAGCGCGGTGGCGGCTCGGCCGGGGCGGGGACGGCGGGCGCGTCCTCGGTGTGCCAGCGCGCCCACAGCGGCAGTCGCAGCAGGACATGCACCCAACTGTCGTAGGCGTCCGAGACGATCCGCTCCTCGTCGGTGTCCGTGCCCGAGCAGTGCAACTGGTAGAGGTGGCGCAGCAGCGGCTCTTCCAGGCTCTGGAACTTGGCGTAGAAGACGGGATCGTCAGGTACCAGCAGGTGCACGTGGCCGTTTCCTCTCGCCGGTACGACTCGCCCGGTCGGCGGGGCCCGTCATGAGGTTGAACGGTGTGGGCCGCCCCGGGGTTCACGGACTTCCGGACGCACCTCGCACACTCACATTCACCCCGACTTTGTCACCGTCTTGACCGGTGACGTCGACGCCTATATCGTCGCCTTCTAGAACGGTTATTTCCTCGCGAGACAGGTAAGTCACGTGACAGATCCGCCGACCGGTCCCGACTGCCAGACTCGGCACAACACCCCCAGCCGAACACCTCCGCCCGCACATACGTGTCACGGAGCGCGGATACACTTCGCCGTCTTGGCCACCCGCCCACACAGAAACCTGCACGGGCCCCTACTTACAGGTGCACCGGGACCGGGTGAGTGACCAGCAGCATCACGGGAGAAGCAGCGAGGCCAGCCACGACATGGACACGACAGTGCGCTACTCAGTCCTCGGCACCGTGCGGGTGACGCGCGGGGACACCGAAATCGACGTGGGACCCCCGAAACGACTGGCCCTGCTCGCTCTGCTGGTGCTCCGTGCCCCCGGTCCGCTCACTCTTGGCGAGGCGGTCGACATCCTGTGGGACGAGGAACCTCCACCCAGCGCCGTCAATGTGGTCCACCGGCACATCGGCGCCCTGCGCAGAACCCTCGAACCCGAGCTGCGCAGCCGCAGCAACGCCGAACACCTCGTCCGCGCCGCCAACGGCTACCGGCTCCTCGTCGACACGACCAGTTCGGACCTGCTGCATTTCCGCGATCTACGCGCTCAAGCCCAACTGGCGCTTCGTGACGGCGATCTCGCCGAGGCCGCGCAGGACTTCGTCGAGGCCCTGCGCCTCTGGCGCGGCCCCGTCGTGGCGGCGGGCACCAACGTGGCCCGGCACCCGGTCTTCACGTCCGTCGGGCATGAGTTCGTCTCCACGGTGAAGGAGGCCGCCGACGCCGTCCTGACCGCAGCGCCCGCGCTGACGGAAGAGGTCCTGACCGTGCTTCGCAGCGCCCTTGAGAACCATCCTTTCGACGAGGCCCTACACGCCCGGGCGATCGCCGCCCTGGCCGCCACCGGCCGACAGGCCGAAGCGCTCCAACAGTTCGAGACCATCCGCAGCACGCTCGCCGACGAACTGGGCGTCGAGCCTGGTCCCGAACTGCGCTCCACCCAGCAACATTTGCTGCAGCGTCGAATCTCCCGGGTGCCGGACGCCCTACCGTCCCAGCCTTCTCCGCCCGCGGAAATCCACCGCCCTTCCCAACTGCCCGCGGACTGCGCCTCCTTCGCTGGCCGCCGCGAGCCTTTGAGCCAGTGCCTGGAACTTCTGCCACTCAAAGGCGAGAGCCGCCCGCCCACGATGACCGCGGCCCTCTGCGGTATGCCGGGAGTCGGCAAGACGACCCTGGCCGTGCACTGGGCCCACCTGGTCGCCGATCACTTCCCCGACGGCCAGATCTATCTCGACCTGCAGGGCCACCACGCCACCCGGTCCCCGCTCGACCCGGCGGAGGCGATGAGCGCGGTACTGCGCGCACTCGCCGTCGAGCACGACCGTGCCCACGCGAGCGCCGCCGCCCTCACCCCCATCTACCGGAGCGCCCTGAGCGGACGCCGACTGCTCCTCGTCCTGGACGACGCGGAGAACTGCGAGCAGGTGCGCCCGCTGCTGCCCACCACACCGGGCAGCGTCGCCGTCGTCACCAGCAGGCGGCGGCTGGAGGGTCTGTCCGTGACGGACGACGCACGGATCGTCACGCTGGATCCCATGACCCGCGCGGAGAGCCTGGAACTGCTTGACCGACGTCTGGGCACCGACCGCATCCGGGCCGAGCAGGCCGCCGCGGAAGAGATCGTGGAGCTGTGCGGCGGACTGCCCCTCGCACTGGCTGTCACCAGCGCCCGCGCCCTGCTGCAGCCGCGTTTCCCGCTGGCCTCGCTCGCGGCCCGGATCCAGGACGCCGACGACTGCCTCGACATGCTGTCCTGCCGCGACGACCGCACCGACCTCCGCAACGCGATCCACCGCTCCTACGAAACGCTGAGCAGCAGTGCCGCGCGGTTGTTCCGGCTGCTGAGCCTGCACCCCTCGCGGGACATCGCGATGCCGGCCGCCACCAGCCTCGCCGGCACCGACCCGCGCAGAACCCGGCAGGACGTGGCGGAACTGATGGACCACCACCTGCTCGCCGAACTGACCACGGGCCGGTACACCTGCCACGAACTGCTGCGCACCTACGCCAGGGAACTCTGCACGGTCCTCGACTCCCCCACCACCCGATCCGAGGCTCTGGCCAGGATGTTCGAGCACTATCTCCACAGTGCCGACGCGGCCGCGGCGCACCTCGCACCCCACCGCGGCACCGTGCTCCCGCCGCCTCTGCGCCCGGGCGTACGGCCCGAGCGGTTCAACGGACGCGCGGACGCCGCCGCGTGGATCGTCGCCGAGCAGCATCTGCTGCCGGAACTGGTCCGCTCCATCGAGAACCATCCCCAGGACGAGGCCCTGCACCGCCGCCTGACCTCTGCCTTGGGGATGTGCTCGCAGTCCCCTGGCTCCTGCTCCTAGGCGGCCTCTGGCCGCACCACCCCCCGGAGCTTACGCAGGGCGTTGTGGTGACGGCTCTTGACCGTGCCGGCCGGGACCCCGAGGATGCCGGCCGTCTCCTGGATGCTGCGGTCGCACAGGTAGATGTGCACCAGCACTGCCCGGTGCTCGGCTGACAGCCGCTGCAACAAGGGTTTGGTGACCAGGGCGTCGTGCACGGCCTCGGTGCCGTCGGTGCGCGACGCAGGGTCGTTGTAGGTGACTCCGACGACTTCTCTGCGCGCGCAGGGCTTGCGCACCCAGTCAATGACGAGATGCCGGGTCACGGTGAAGAGCCAGCCACGGACCGACCCGTCCATGCCCAGAAGACGGTCGCTGTTGCGCCAGGCCCGGATGATGGTCTCCTGGACGATGTCCTCGGCAAGTCCGTGGTCCCCGAGCATCTTCTCGGCGTACGAGACGAGGCCTTCCCGGTGTTCCCGCATGATGCTGCAGAGCAGGTCGGATCGGGACATAGCCGTGAGGGGCGTAGCCATAGTGTTCTGAACCATCCTGGTTCTCTGTGGTGCGGCGACCGGGGGTCGGATGTAACCCCCGCCTTTGCACTGTAGGCAGCGACAGGTGCCAGAAAAATGCTGTGTTTGTGCCGTCTCGCTGCCGCGTCGGCGAGCGACGAACACGTGTTACCGACTCGTGGCGCATCCATGGCCTCTCACCTGGGGTTTTATCGCTGAATCACCGATTTCCCCGTCCTAACAGGTTCCTGACAATTCCCCCACATGAGTTCTATGTCACGTGCTGCCAGGGCGCCTTGACTCAATCGCAATGTGTGCACCGCTTCGCCATCGGACACATGTGACAGGGTAGCGGGGAGGCGTCACCTGAAAGGGAAGACCACTTTGCGTAAGAACCTGCTGCGACTGGGTGTGACCATGGCCGCCGCCGTCGGCCTGTCGTTCGGTGCGAGCACCGCATTCGCCACCCCGGCCGGACCGGGCGTGACCGGCAAGATCATCTCCCAGACCACCATCGGCGACACGGACTACATCCTCCGCCAGATCACCATCCCCCCGGGCCAGAGCACCGGGTGGCACTACCACGACGGAACCCTCTACGGCTTCGTCCAGCACGGCACCCTCAGTCACTTCGACTCGGACTGCCGGACCGACGGCGTCTACCGGGCAGGAAACTCCCTGACCGAGCCGTCCGGCGCCAACCACGTGCACATCGGCCGCAACCTCGGCAAGACAAACGTCGTTCTCGACGTCCTCTACGTCCTGCCGCACGGCGCCCCGCTGTCGGAGGACGCCCCCAACCCGGGCTGCGACTTCCAGTAGCCGCGCCCCGCACACGACGAGCCCGCCACGGCATCCCACCGTGGCGGGCTCGTCATACGAGGACGGGCCTGCTGCCGCCTCAGTCGCCCATGGGCGTCCAGGAGCGGAACACCGCGGCCTGACCGTGGATCCGCCCTTCCGGGTCCATCAGGTCCCACATGGTCACGTCCTCGATCCAGAAGGGCGTGCCGCTCCTGCCGATCCGTATCCCGCGGTAGCCGGTGGCATAGTGCTGCGCCGACACGGCACGCACGAAGGCGTCGCGGTCCTGCTGACCGTTGGGGCGCGCCGAGAGCCGGGAAGGCAGGCCAACGAACTCGTCCCAGGAGTAGCCGAAGCAGAGCTGCGCCGTGCAATTGGCGTAGACGAAGCGCGGGTCAGCCGACGTGTCATGCGCCAACAGCCCGAACGGGGCCTGTGCGTACAGCCACCGAGCGGCGTCCGGACCGGCCTCCCGACCGGACAACGGCTCGCCCACCAGCCGCAGATGACTGGAAAGCAGCAGCTCGGCGAAAGCGGGGTCAGTGGGCGAGCCGGGCAGGGCCCGCGGGGCAACGCCACGGTCAAAGGGAGTCATCACGGTTCACATGTTTCTTTGTCGGGCAGGTCTGAGAATTCTTGCCATCCCGCTGGGTACGGACTACTGCCCGCCGTCGCTCCAGCCCCCTCGGCCTCACCGGCTTCGAGGTCTACTGTCCCAGCTCGGCGAGGACGGCGCCCACATCCTGCCAACCCTCTACGACGACAACTACCTGTGGCTGCTGCCCGGCGAGACACGCACCGCGACGCTGCCCCGACCCGCGTCCGCCCGGCCGTCGGGCCGGCCGAAGCTGCGGGTCGAGGGTCATAACACGACGCCGATCACGGTGCGCGGCTGATCAGGACGGACCCGAAGAGTGACGTCAGACGCCGCGTTCGTAACTGGCCCACGCGATGTGCGACTCGTGCAGGGTCACGGCCACCTCGCGGATTCCCCGGGCCCCCTCCCCCAGCGTCCCCGCCTGAATCGCCTCAACCAAGCGGTCGGCGATCACCTTGGCCAGGTACTCCGTCGAGGTGTTGATCTCCCGGAACCGCTCCTCGTCATCGAGGTTGCGGTAGTTGAACTCGCTGATCACCTTGCCGAGTTCGGCGGTTGCCAGCCCGATGTCCACGACGATGTTGTCTTCGTCCAGTTCCGGGCGCCGGAATGTCGCGTCCACGACGAACGTCGCACCGTGCAGCCGCTGGGCGGGCCCGAAGACCTCACCGCGGAAGCTGTGGGCGACCATCATGTGGTCACGAACGGTGATACTGAACAAGAAGCCTCCAGATGAGGTGTGGTCGACGGTGAGCAATATAACCGCACACATGAAAGTATACGTGTGAACCAAATGTGAGTTTCTCTCGTGTCCTTGGTGTGTCGGGGTGGCCGCACCGGCGGAGGAGGACGATGGAGACACCACCGGTCAGACGCCTGGAGCAGGCCCTTGCCGACTTTGCCCAGCGGTACGCAGCGCTGACCAGAACAGGGGAGCAACTGAGGGCACTGTCGGTCACCGTCTGCTCCCGAGACGACGTCGTGCAGGTCACCGTGGGCGTGGACGGCCGCCCGGCGAGTATCCGGTTCGTCGACGAACGGTTCCGGCGGACGCCCCCCACACAGCTCGGCGACAGCGTCATGGAGGCCCTGAGCACGGCGCAGGCCGAGGTTTCGGCCCGGTTGTCATCTGCGCTGACCAGCGCGCGGCTGCCGGTCCAAACTGCCCGGGAGGCGCCGAGACCACGGCCGCAGAGGCCGTTGTGGGGCCGTCGCTCCTTCGCGCCGCACGCCCCCCTGCCGCCGGACCTGCGGGCGGCCGTCATGGCACTGACTGACTCGGTGTGCGACGCCGTCAGGTGTGACTGAGGCCGGGTCGGACGAGTACAAACAAACCCACTACGTTCACTGTACACACATTTCTGTCCTGTCGAGCAGACAGTCCGTCTGCAGAAGCCAAGGAGCGGAACGACCGTGCCCACATTTCCGAGTACCGACGACGACATCGTCCGGGTCGAGAGCAACGTGTATCTCGTGTCCGGCAGCAGCACGAACTGGGTGATCATCAAGGACGGGGCTGACTGCACCCTCGTCGACACCGGCTACCCCGGCGACCGTGACGCCGTGCTGGGCTCCCTCGCGGCGCTCGGCCTGCGGCCGCGCGACGTGTCCGCCGTACTGATCACGCACGCCCACAACGACCACATCGGCGCGGCCGAGCATCTGCGCGCCGCATACGAGGTGCCGGTCCTCATGCACCAGGAGGAGGTTCCGCACGCCCGCCGCGACTTCCTCGACCAGGTGTCTGTGGGTCAGGTGCTGGGACAGGCCTGGCGGCCCGGGGTGCTGCCGTGGGCCGTGCACGCCCTGCGGGCCGGCGGCACCACGCACGTGCCGGTCTGCGAGCCGCAGGCGTTCCCCGCGGCGGGCGCCCTCGACCTGCCCGGAGCCCCGGTTCCCGTGCACACACCCGGGCACACCAAGGGGCACTGCGCCTACCACCTGCCCAAGAGCGGCATCCTGATCACCGGCGACGCCCTCGTCACCGCGCACCCCACGTCCCGGATCAGCGGGCCTCAACTTCTGCCCAAGATGTTCCACACCGACCGGGCGCGAGCCCTCGACTCCCTGACCGCGCTGGAGAACCTGGACGCGGACCTTCTGCTGCCCGGCCACGGACGCGTGCACCGCGGCTCGGCCAAGGAGGCCGCCGCCACGGCCCGCGAACGGGCGGGCAGGTGACCGATCGCTCCTCAGGGAGAAACCCGGTCACCGACGGTTCAACCACACACCTACCGGGCAGTACGTTCGAGGGTGCCCTCGTGCGAGTGACCCTGTCGAAAGGTGAGAGAAACCGAAGAACAGCCACACTTCCTCTGTGCAGGGGCACATCAGCACTTATCGTGAGGAGTGAGCATGTCGGAGGAACCGTCTGACGTTGACACTTATCCACACGAGTCCCTCGGCGTGGGTACCATGCGCAACGTCATCCATATCGAGGGAGTGAACGGTTGTGACCAGCCAATCAGCCGCCACGCTCCGATCGCGGTACGTAGCACAAGCCGCATCGGACTTGGAGGAGAACCGTCGGCGACAGCAGGAGCTGGCGGAGAGAATCTCCGTGTTGAAGCAGGAGGAGGCCCTTCTCGCGGACATCCTTAACCTCGCCGAGCAGTACGAGGGTTTCGCCGACGCGTCCCGGCTGCCCGAGCAGTTGCAGGACGAGCCCGTCACTGCGAAGGCGAAGAAGACGTTTACCGGGGCAGCCTCCCGGCGCTCTGTGTCGGCGAAGAGCGCTCCGACCGGCAGGACGGCGAAGGCCGGCGCGAAGGGGAAGTCGCGTCAGCCTCTGCTCGGAGACCTGCTGGCGGAACTGCTCGGCCAGTACGAGGAACCGCGTCTGGCAAAGGAACTGCGCGACGAGCTCCTGGAGAAGCACCCGGACCGCAACCCCACCCCGCAGGTGGTGCGCAACACCCTGGAGTCCCTGGTCGCCAAGGGCCGTATCCGGCGTCACAAGCAGCAGCGCTCCGTCATGTACACCTTGATCAAACCGGGTGCGTCGGACGGCGACAGCTCCGATTGAATCGTCCGCTCGTCCCGTTGTCCCGCGAGCGGTGACGCGTGGCCCGGTCGGCGACAGCTCCGGGCTAGCCCCATCGCTTCGCGGGACAACGACGTGCCGGACAACGCCTCGTGGGCCAGGCTGGCCCCCGCAACCGACTGTGCACCAAGGCAGAGACCTCGCCCGCTGGGGAAAAGAGAATGTCCGCTGCGGAACTTCTTCTTCCGCAGCGTCCGTCTCTGCAAGAACGGTTCCCCGCACGGACCACCGTGGTGGTTGGCGTTGGCCAGTTCCTCCTCGAAGACACGTGTTGCCTCGGGGGAGTGGATTACATACGCGCCGGCGACCTGCCGAGGGTGTGAATCGGCCGGAACCGGCCGAGGGGAGCGCCGCCCTCTTCAGACCCTGTTACGACGCCGTCCTCGTCCAGAGTAGTCCCCCACCCGGAGGGCGCGTCGAAGCCAAGCTGCGGCGCGGCGCCTCGGTCGCCGACGTCGGGTGCGGTCACGGCTGCTCGGCCCTGGTCGCGGCCAAGTCGGTCCCGCAGCCCTGCTTCCGCGACCTCGACTTCCTCGAGGCCGCGGAAGCGGCCCGCCGACCGGCCGAACAGGCCCGTGCCGAGGACCGCGTTGACCAGCGAGGTCGCCGCCGCGCACGACTTCCGGCGGCGACTGCGACCTCGCCACGTTCTTCGACCTCCTCCGCGACCTCGGTGACCCGGGTGCGGCGCTCCGGCGTGCCGAATCCCTCGCGGGCGGCGGAAGCTGCCTGGTCGTCGAGCCGAACGTATCGGCCGAGCCCGGGGAGAACACCAACCCCATGGCCGGTCCCTCGCCTCTTCGCCCCCATCGCGCCCGTCTGTCTGCCGGTGGCGCTCGTAGAACGGCCCCACACTCTCGGCAACCCACGCCGACCTGGACGCCCTCAGAGGGATCAGCGCCGAGGTCGGTCTGGGCAACTGGCGGCTCGTTGTCGAAACCTTCACCGCACAGCGTCTACGACGTCACGCGGTGACGCAGGTTGCTCAAACGCGTTGGTTCCGGCGAGCTGATCCAGGTACGGTCGGGCATACTGCCGGGACCTTCACTCGCGCAACCGCGGGCGGCGCCTACCAACCGCGCCACACATTGTCGAACGCGGCGCTCTCCACATCCCGCCGCAGGCGTGCGGCCTCCAGCTCCATCACCGCGTCACCGACGGCGGCCAGCACGGTCGTGACGGCCTCGCCGAGGGAGCTGTCGTCGCGCTCGGGCTGCTCGTCCTCTCCCCCTTCAGTGATCGCGTCTTGGACGCCCAAGGCCGCCAGCAGGTTGGCGAGAACGGGCTCGCCGGATGCCTTGCGCTCCTCCGCCTCGCGGCGTTCCTGCGTATCGGCCAGCACAGCCGGCCCGGACAGCAGCCGGAGCCCGTGGCCGTGCGGATGAACGACGAGTCCGGCCCGCTCCAGGCCGTCGGCGTATGCCGGCACGAGGTCGTCGGCGCGACGCCACAGCCACTGGTGGATCGTCTCGTACGGCTCGTGCCGGACAAGGGTGGCGTCCGCCTGGTCCAGCAGTGGGTCGTCGGACACCGTCCGCAGACCGGCCCCCACCAGAGGCCCGGGGACCATGCGGTCGCCGTCCAGGCTCAGTGCCCCGCGCTGCAGCAGATCGATCGCTTCGGCTCCGGCGAGCGCGAGCGACAGGTCGCCCTGGCCCGTGACTTCGCCGGTGGGCAAGGCAAGGGCAACAAGCACCAGGTCACGTGCGGTGCTCACGAGTCCCTCCTCGTCTCCAGCAGACGCAGCCACACCTCGCTGATGGTGGGGAAGGCAGGTACGGCGTGCCAGAGCCGTTCGACCGGCACCTCCCCGGTGATGGCGACGGTCGCCGAATACAGCAGTTCGTCCACGCCGGGTCCGACGAAGGTGGCGCCGACGACGACCTGCCGCTCCCGGTCGACAAGGATGCGGGCCCTGCCCCGGTAGTCAGGGCGGTACTGGATGGCGCCCGCGACGTGCCCGAGATCGTAGTCGACGACCTCGACGTCCCGGCCGAGGCGCTCGGCCTCCCGCGTGGTCAGGCCGACGCTCGCGACCGGGGGATCGGTGACGACGACGCCGGGAACGGCCACGATATCGGCTGTGCTGCTGTGCGGCGACCAACGGCCCGTGTCCAGTTGCTCGCCCCGCGCCCGAGCAGCGATCACCGAACCGGCGACACGGGCCTGGTACTTGCCCTGGTGGGTGAAGAGTGCCCTCCGGTTGACGTCGCCGACGGCGTACAGCCACTCCCCCGGCACCGCGGTGACGGTCAGGCTGTCGTCGACGGTGAGCCAGTCCCCCGGCTCCAGCCCCACGGTGTCGAGCCCGATGTCCTCCGAGCGCGGAGCACGGCCGGTGGCGAAGAGGATCTCGTCGGCGGTCAGTTCGGTACCGTCCGAGAGCCACACCCGGACCTCACCCCCACCCTTGCCGTCCTCGCCGCCCGCCCTCTTGGCATCCACGACGGAGACGCCGAACCGTACGTCCGCTCCGGCTTCCCGCAGCCGTTCGGTGACCAGCTCGCCGGCGAAGGGCTCCATGCGGGGCAGCAGTTCGTCCTCACGGGCCAGCAGGGTCACCTGACTGCCCAGGGCCTGCCAGGCGGTGGCCATCTCGACGCCCACCACACCGGCGCCCACGACCACCAGGCGCTCCGGCGGCTGCTGGGCGCTGGTGGCCTCCCGGCTCGTCCAGGGGCGCAGCTCCTCGATACCGGGAAGCGGCGGCAGAGCCGCACGACTGCCGGTGCACACGGTGACCGCGTGCCGGGCCCGCAGCCGTACGGTGTCGCCGTCGGGGGTCACCACCGACACCTCGCGCTCACCGGTCAGCCGGCCGTGCCCGCGCACGAGGTCGATGCCAACCGACTTGATCCATTCGACCTGGTCGTCGTCCTTCCAGTGCGCGGCCATGCGATCGCGATGCGCCAGGACGGCGGCGACGTCCAGCGGTCCCTTGACTGCGGGGTCGAGCCCCGGCACGTGCGCCGCGTCAGCTCGAAACAGGGCGGGTCGCAAGAGGGCCTTGCTGGGGTCGCAGGCCCAGTACGAGCACTCGCCGCCGACCAGCTCGCTCTCCACGATGACGGTGCTCAGACCGGCGGCGGCGGTCCGGTCCGCGACGTTCTCACCGACCGGACCAGCGCCGATCACTATGACGTCGTATGTGCGTATGTTGTCGGTCGGCATGTGTCCTCCGGAGGATGTGTGCCAGGCGGATGGGTTGGGGTCGGGTCTTTTCAGCGGCCGGGAGCTCGCTCAGTGACCTCCTGGAGGAACCACTCATTGCCGTCCAGGTCCTTGAAGGCGGCGAACGTGCCGTAGCTGGCCCGCTCCGGGTGCAGGCCCAGGACGCGGTGGGTGTCACCGGCGTGGTGGAAAGCGCCCGTCTCGTCGCGGAAGGGTCCGTAGACCTCCACGCCGTACGAGGTCAGTTCCTCCTGAGCCTTGAGGATGTCGGTGACGGTTAGCTGCAGGCCATGGAGCGTCCCCGGCTCCTGCGTGGTGAGTCCCTCGCCGAAGATGATCGAGCACTCGGAGCCCGGCGGGGTCACCTGAACGATCCGGTACCCGTCGTTGATCGGGAAGTCGGCGTCGAGACGCCAGCCGAGGCACTCGACGTAGAAGCCCTTGGCCCGGTCCACGTCGGAGACGGGCAGAATGACGACTTCGAGCTTCATGTCCATGGCTGTGATCTCACTTTCGGTGGTGGGATGCCCTGCGCCAGCGGGTGCCGTGCGCCCAGTGTGGGCCGGGGCGACATGTGTCGCCTCAGTCAAGTGACGGTGAGTCTGAGTGCGTTGGCCGATTCGTTACCGAAGCCACCGCACCTGACGTCCGTGAGATACGTGTGTCTGGTGGGCCCCGGTACGAGGGCCCGGACCGAACACGGAAGGACAGACCTTGAGAAGACTCCTCCCCGCCTCGCGCACCGGCCGCGCGCTGACGGTGGGTGCCGCCCTGCTCTCCGCCGGCGCCGCTCTCGCCCCGGCCGGTACGGCTACGGCGAGCACCGGCACGGAGAGCAGGCACCGGGTGGACTACGTGGCCCTCGGCGACTCCTACGCCTCCGCGCCGCTCGTCCCCACCCAGGTCGACGCGACCTGTCAGCGCTCCGACCAGAACTACCCCTCGCTGGTGGCGCGTTCGCGTTCCGCGAGGCTGACGGACGTCAGTTGCGCGGGTGCCACCACCGAGGACATGACGGTCTCGCAGACCGAGGGTGTGCCGGCGCAGTTCGACGCCCTGAACCGGGGCACCGACCTGGTCACGGTGACCGTCGGTGGCAACGACATCGGTTTCTCGACCGTGCTGGGCACCTGCGCCCACCTGACCTCGGGCAACCCGGCGGGCGCCCCCTGCCAGGCCCACTTCGCGGGCAGCGGCGCGGACCAGATCACGGGCGCGATCTCCGCGACCGGGCCGAAGGTCGCCCAGGTGCTGCGGGGTATCCACCGCCGCGCGCCGCACGCGCGTGTCGTGGTGGTCGGCTATCCCGACCTGTTCCCCGAGGACGGCGTCGGCTGCACCAGCAGCAAGGTGCCGCTGGCCGCGGGTGACTTCGCGTGGCTGCGCGACAAGGAGAAGGAACTCAACGCGATGCTGGCCCGCCAGGCCCGCCGCGGTGGGGCCGAGTACGTGAACACGTACACGCCGACCGTCGGACACGACCTCTGCAAGCCGACCGGCGAGCGGTGGATCGAGACCTTCGCCCCCGAGACCCCGGCGGCGCCGGTGCACCCCAACGCCATGGGCGAGAGCGTGATGGCGACCGCGGTGCAGGATGTTCTCGCAGGTCACGGCCGACGTCACTGACGTTCTTGCGGTGCGGGGTGGCCGGTCCGGCACGATTCGGTGCCTGGTCCGGCCGCCCTCCCCTGGGTCGGGCCGCCCGTCAGATGAAGCTCCCGGGCCCGGGGCCGTACCCCGCCAGCACCGCGCTCTCCGCCCAGCCCCATACCTGCGTGTCCGTCGGCCAGTCACGGCCTCCCTCGGCGACCGGGCCGCCTCGAGACATCTGCTCGGCAGTGGCACGCTCTCCAGGAACTTCACCGGAGGCGCGCCGGTAGTGTGCACGACGTTTCTCGGCGGCACGTACACGTATGTGCGTCAGGGAGACCATGTCGGGTTCTCAGGCGGCGGCGCTGGCGTTGATGGTGACCGGGACGTTGTCGCGCGTGGCCTTGGAGTAGGGGCAGATCTGATGGGCGGCGTTCGCGAGCTCCTGGGCGGTGGCGTCGTCGACGCCGCCGAGCACGGGGCTGAGGACCGCGGAGAGGGAGAACTCGCCGTCGTCGCCGTGCGTGAGGGTGATCTCGGCGGTGATCTCCGTGCTGGTGAGCCGGATCTTGCGGACGGTGGCGGCGCGACGCAGGGCGCCGAGGAAGCAGGCGGCCCAGCCGGCGGCCAGCAACTGCTCGGGGTTGGTCGCGGTGCCGGCGCCGCCGAGCTCCTTGGGAAGGGCGAGGCTCGTCTCCAGCAGGCCGTCGGAGGAGCGGACGTGACCGCCGTTGCGGCCCTCTCCGTCGACGTTGACGACGGCGGTGTAGCTGACTGCCATGACTGTGCTCCCCATCTGGGTCGAGTGGTCCTAGTACGCCTCTGACCAGGACACTCTTTGTGTCACCGGTTGAGGAAGTGACGCAATCATGGCAGCCGCCATCGTCACCCGTCAAGGTGGTGACTGACGCTTTGCCGATTCATGTGACGGCTGTCGCCCTTGTGACATGTCCCAGGTGTGCCACCGGCATCGAGTGACACCCGCCGCACGGCCGACGGATTCTGTCGCGCAGATGAACGGCACGCAGCGCGCCGGGAGAGGCACGAAACCGATGAGACAGATCCGCTTGTTGGCGACGTTCACGGCTGGCGTCGCCCTCGCCACCGCGGCGATCACCCCGACCTTCGCCGCCCCGACGAACGGGCCGCCCACCGAGGACACGCCCGAGGCCGCTTCCGGTACGGCGACCGTCCGCCTGATCACCGGCGACCGCGTGACCGTGGCCCAGGGCACGGACGGACGGCAGACGGCCTCGGTACGCCCCGGCCCCGGGCGCGACGGCATCGTCTTCCACACCTTCGAACAGGACGGACGCCTGACCGTCCTCCCCTCCGACGCCTCTGCCCTGGTGGCCGGGGGCCGCCTGGACCAGACCCTGTTCGACGTCACCGCCCTCCTCGCCCAGGGCTACGACGACGCCCGCACCGATACACTGCCGCTGATCATCGGCACCACCGGCCCGACGGCCGCCCGCACCGCCGACAAACTCACCGCGTTCGCTGAACAGGACTCCCCCACAAGGGAGTTGCCGAGCATTCACGCCCGCTCACTACACGTCGCGCAGGTGCACTTGACCCGCTTCTGGAACCAACTGACCCCCGACACCACGGCGGCGAAGGCAATTGCGGTCCCCCGTGTCTGGCTCGACGGCCGGGTGAATGCCGTACTGGACCGCAGCACCGCCCAGATCGGCGCCCCGGCCGTCTGGCAGACGGGCGCGCACGGCGAGGGCGTCAAGGTCGCGATCCTCGACACCGGCGTCGACCAGACCCATCCCGACCTGGCCGGACGCATCACCGAGACCGCGAACTTCTCCAGCAGCCCCACCACCGACGACCCCTTCGGCCACGGCACCCACGTCGCCTCCATCGTCGGCGGCAGCGGCGCGGCCTCCGACGGCACCCGCAAGGGCGTGGCCCCCGGCGCGCAGCTCCTCGTCGGCAAGGTGCTCGGCGACGACGGCAGCGGCTCGGAGTCCCAGATCATCGCCGGCATGGAATGGGCCGTCACGCAGGGCGCCAAAGTCGTCAACATGAGCCTGGGTTCGCAGGCCCCGAGCGACGGCACCGACGCGATGAGCCAGGCCGTCGACGAACTCTCCCGCACCAGCTCCACGCTCTTCGTCGTCGCCGCGGGCAACAGCGGCGCGGACGGCACGTCCACCGTCGGCTCACCCGGCGCGGCCGACGCGGCGCTGACGGTCGGAGCCGTCGACCGCGACGACAAGCTGGCCCCCTTCTCCAGCCGCGGCCCGCGCACCGGCGACGGCGCGGTCAAGCCGGACGTCACCGCGCCCGGCGTCGGCATCGTCGCCGCCCGCGCCACCGGCACCACCGACGGCGACGTGGTCGACCAGTACTACGTGGGGTACTCCGGCACCTCCATGGCCACCCCCCATGTCGCGGGCGCCGCCGCCCTGGTGGCCCAGCGCCACCCCGACTGGACCGGCCGCCGGCTGAAGGACGCCCTGGTCAGCACCGCCCGCACCATCACCGGCCAGCGGGTCACCGAACAGGGCGGCGGCCGCGTCGACGCCGCCGCGGCGGCCCTCGGCACGCTCACGGCGACCGCCACACTCACCCCGGGTCCCTTCCAACTCACCGACGCCGCACGCGCGTTGGACCTGACGTACACCAACACCTCCGGCCAGGACGTCACCCTGAACCTGGCCCCCCGCCTCACCGACAGCGCCGGCCGTCCCGCCCCGGCGGCAGCCCTCCGCCTCGCACAGTCCGTCCGCGTCCCCGCCCACGCGACCGCCACCGTCCCCCTCACCGTGGACCCGGCCAAGGCCGGCCAGGGCACCTACTACGGCTACATCACCGGCACCCCCGCAGCCACCGGCACCCCGGCCGTCCACACCACACTGAGCCTGATCGTGCACGGCCCCACCCACCGGCTGACGGTGCGGACGTACGACGAACACGGCGACCGTGTCCCCGCCCAGCCGCTCATCTGGGGCCCGGCCGGCTTCGTGACCTACACCGACCCCGAGCACGGCATCGCCGAGGTCGAGGAAGGCACCTACCAGGTCAACAACACCTTCCTCGGCACCGCCCAGGACGGCCAGGAACTGCGCGAGGTCGTCCTGCCGGAGGTGAAGGTCACCAAGGACACCACCGTCACCGTGGACGCCCGCGCCACGGTCCCCGTCCAGATCCGCACCCCGCAACCCGCCGAACAGCGCGGCATCCTCAGCTACCAGACCTACCGCGAACTCGACGGCCACGGCCTGCTCCAGGGCACCATGTTCTTCGACATCGCCAAGCGGCTCTACGTCAGCCCCACCCCCCAAGTCCGCACCGGAACCTTCGAGTTCGCCTCCCGCTGGCAACTCGTCGCTCCGCTTCTCGAGGCACGCGCCACGGGCCTGCCCGGCCCGCTCAACGCCTACTACATGCCGGACTCTCCCCTCTTCGCCGAGCGCGGCACCACCCTGCGGGCCGTCGACGCGGGCGACGCCGCAGCCCCGGTACTCAGGGGCGTCCGAGGCCGGCTCGCTGTCCTCACCGACGTACAGGGCACCGGCACCGGCGAGGCCCTCAAGCGGCTCGCGACAGCGGGCGCCCAGGGCGTCCTGCTGATCCACTTCGACGACAGCCCCTGGACCCGCTGGAGCCCGAACGGCGACCGCTCTCCCCTGCCGGTCGTCCGCATCGGCGCCACCACCGGAGCCGACCTCCTCAAGCGACTCCCCCACCGCACCACCGAGGTCACCTTCCACGGCACGCCCCGCAGCCCCTACCTCTACGACGTGATGCAGGTGTCGAAGGGCCAGATCCCGCAGCAGGTCATCCACACCGTCTCCGCCCGCAACAGCGCCGTGGTGCGCACCACGTACGCCGACAACGGCGGCCTCGGCTGGGCCTCCGAGCAGCGCTTCGCCCGCCGCCCCTACCAGCAGACGGCCTGGCTCCAGTACAGCCGCTACGCCCCCACCGGTTTCACCCGCACCGAGTACGTCAGCGCCAGCGACACGATCTGGCAGCACCTGGTCCACCACACCACGATCTACGACCCCGACGTACCGCTCACCCTCGGCCTGCGCGACACCCCTCGCACCTACCAGGCCGGCACCCGGTCGAAGGAGACCTGGCAGGGCGCCGTCGTCCGCCCGTCCATCCCCGCCGACACCACCGACCCGACCGTCCGGCAGGGCAACGTACTGCGCCTGCGCATACCGGAGTTCACCGACTCCCAGGCCGGTCACTGGTCCCGTGCGCTGGCCGACGGTGGTGGCATCGGCACCGGCCGCACTCAGGCAGCCGGCGACACGGTGACCGCGGACCTGTACCGCGATGGCACCAGACTCACCGGTCTCGACTCGGCATGGGCCGACGTCGAGGTGCCCACCGGCACCGCCAACTACCGCCTGGAGCTGGACACTTCCCGCTCCTCCCCGGACTGGGACCACGCCCCCGCGACGCAGACGACCTGGTCGTTCCGCTCCGGCCCCACCGACCAGCCCACTGCCCTGCCCCTCCTCCAACTCGACTACGCCGTACCGGTCGACGCCCACAACACCGTCCGCCGAGCCGGTTCCTACGGCGTGGACGTCACCGTCCGCGCCCAGGACGGCGCCCTCGTCCCACGCGCTCCCCAGGTGCGGGTGGAGGTCTCCTACGACGACGGCCGCACCTGGCACCCGACGAAGGTCCGCAACCGCGGCCATGACACCTTCCGGGCCACGCTGAAGCACGGGCCCGGCTCCGCCCTGGTGACCCTGCGCGTCACGGCCCGCGACGCCGCGGGCAACTCCGTCAGCCAGACGGTCCACCGCGCCTGGTCCGAACGCCGCTGACCAGCACAGTCCCAGGGGGCGAGAGGTCCGTACGGACCTCTCGCCCCCTGCCGTTGTAGGGCCCTGGAGTACAGTCCTCGGAAATCCTCGGATCGTTTACTCCACAACGAACCGGAGGGGTCTGGGGGATGCTGGAAGCCGCGGGAGTCTCACCCGAACAGGAGATCGTCTACCGCCTTCTGGTGACCTCGAGCGGAGCAACCGCCGAAGACATCTCCCGACGCATAGGTGTGAGCGATGCCGAGAGCACACGTGTGCTCGACTCACTGGTCCGCCAAGGCCTGGCCAGCCCCACTGACGGCACACCTAGGATGTTCCGTCCCGTCCCCCCGGACGTTGCTCTCCTCCCTCGCATCAAACACACCGCCGACGCCCTGGACACGGCACGCGCGGAGGCGGACCGGCTGCTGGAGACGTACCGCGAGACCGCACGCCGCCATGACGCCGGACAACTGCTGGAGGTCATCACCGGAGCGGAGGCGCTGCGCCAGCGCCTGAAGCAGATCCAGGTCAACGCCCGTGAGGAGATGCTCTGGTTCTGCCGCGCCCAGTACGTGGCCATGCCCTCGGGCAGCAACACGGAGGAGTTCGAGGCCCTCGCCCGGGGCGTGCGCTACCGGGTGCTGTACGAGAAGGCCTTCTTCGACGACGAGGGAGCCGTCGACAACGTCGTCGCGGGTGTGCGGGCCGGTGAGACGGCCCGTTCAGTCCCTTGGCTACCGCTCCGCCTGGCAATCGCCGACCGTTCCTTGGGCATCTTCCCCCTGGTGCCGGGTGGCCCCCAAGGCAGCCCCGGCGAGCCCACCACGGCCCTGGTCAGGGACAGCAGTCTCCTCGACGCCCTGGTCGCGCTCTTCGAGAGCTACTGGGAGAACGCTGTCCCCCTGCATCTCTCGGAGTCGGGCGACACCCTGGCCACGGACGACACCACCCCGCACCCTGCCCTCTCCCCCGCCGACGGCAAACTGCTGTCCCTGCTGGTCGTGGGAGTCGCCGACAAGGCGATCGCCACCCAACTGGGCCTCAGCCGAAGAACCGTCCAGCGCCGGATCCAGAGCCTGATGGAACGGGCCGGGGCCGGAACCCGTATGCAACTGGCCTGGCAGGCAGCCCGGCGCGGCTGGCTGTAGCACAATTCCGACTCCCCTGCGGGACTGGCAAGTTACGGCAACGAGAAGCCAAGCTCCAGCGCGGCGTCCGCCAGCCCGGTGGCACCCCACCGCGTCACCGCCTGCTCCGTCGTCGACAGCGAGCGTACTTCGGCGCGATCCAGGTACAGCACCCCGTCGAGGTGATCCGTCTCATGCTGCACGATCCGTGCGGCCAGCCCCTCGTACTCCTCCACGAGACCGCGCCCCGTCTCGTCCTCGCGCATCAGCCGGATCCGGTCGGGCCGCGCCACCACGGCCTGCCAGCCAGACACACTCAGACACCCTTCGAAGCTCGCCGCTCGGGCCCGACCTACCCCCCTGTACGAGGAGTTGATCAGCACGGTGAACGGAACGGGCTGCTGACCGCCCTCGATCAATCGCTGGGAAAGCCCGGCGGGCGTAGCCAACGCCGCGAGCCGCAACGGTAGTCCGACCTGGGGCGCGGCCAGTCCGACCGCCCCGTTGATCTGCTCCATCGCCTCGCGCATCTTGGCGATGAACTGCTGGAGCATGTTGTCGTCGAGCTGACCGTCGTAGGAAGCGGTCGGCTGTCGGAGTACCGGGTCTCCGGCCTGAACGATAGTCAGCGACCCCGGCTTCTCGATGAGCTGATCCACCCGGTCGGTGAGTTCATTGCTTCCCATGCCTGGTAACCGAACGCGGACCGGCACGGGTTCATGCAACACCCCAAGGAGTGACGCAGGTCACTTCGAACACGTTATCTGGAGCTCTACAGAAACGGAAAACGCACGGACGGCCACAGAGGCTTCGTCGGGAGAATCGTTCTGAGCGAAGAATCGAACTGTTCGAACAGCGCCCCGAATGCCCGGACTTATCCCATTCACGCGCGAGCCGGCGTGATTCCTCGAACGAGCACCCTTCCGACCAGCTTTGCGAGCTGAGCCGCGAGGACCTGGAGACCTGACGCGTCTGAACGTCACCGCGTCCTCGTCAAGCGGTCTGGGCACGCAGACCCTCGAGATGGTCGGCGAACCGTACGAGGACGCCGACGGTGTGCCCTACCCCCACCCTCTTGGTGATGTCGGCTCCCGCTCTCTTACATTGTGAGCCACGCCTCAAAGGCCTGTGAGCTCCGTGTGCAGCGACAGGGGCTGACGAACAGGCAGGCGATCGGACCCCACCAGGAGCACGGACCTCAACCTGCACGCGCGCGAGTGCGCTGAACCGAAGTCGGGGCTATTACGCCGTAATAGTGAAAGCGCCTGTGGCCGGCACGCGAGGGTTCTCGTGCCGGCCACAGGCGTGCTGAAACGGAAGTGAGCTCAGGTCTTAGATCCAACCCGCTGGCTCTGATGCTCGTTGAGGATGTCCAGCATCTTGTCGAACTCGGTGTCGCTCATCTTCTGGATGAGGTGCATGGCGATGAACGCGCCGTCGTCGTAAGGAAGTCGGCGAGCAGGCCCCAACTCGGCCTTGGCCAGGTCCGTCTCACTGGAGAGGCTCTCAGCGGGTCGGGGATCGGGCACCGTCTCCGTCTGCTGGGAGGCAGGTGCCTCCTGAATCTCAAGGTTAACCACCCCCACCGCTACCGGAGTTGTCTCGGCGGGAACGGGGCGAGGAGGGGCAACGACCTTGGTCGACTGGCGGCTCGAAGCGTCCTCGGACACCTCCCGACCGTCAACTGCCTGAGACGGCACGGACGTAGTAGCCGCGGGAGCAGCTTCTGCGGGAGCGGCTTCCTCGACGGGCTCGACGACCGGGGGAACCGAAGGCACTCTGGGCACCTCCTGCGCCCGACGCTCCGCATCCTTGCGCGCCCGTTCCGCCTTGAGCTCCTGGAGGACGGCTTCCTGCCGGTCGTGCGATTCCTTGGCGACGGACCGCAGGAGTTCGACCGGCTCCTCCCCCACCACTGCCTGGAGTTCCGGGCTCAGATTGAGCAGTGCCAGCCGCTGGGACACCCACCCCTGGGACTTGTGCAGCCGCTTGGCGAGCTTCACCTGCGAACCATAAATGGAGAGCAGACGCTGCAGGGCCCGTGCCTCATCCAGCGGGTCAAGGTCGTTGCGGTGGATGTTGGCGACGAGCGCGGATTCCAGGATGGCGTCTCCGTCCTCACCCTGCTCGTCGTCGACCATGACGTTGAGATGCGTGAGGCCCGCCTCGCGAGCGGCGGCCAGTCGGCTGCTGCCGTCCACGACGACATGGGTGGTGTCGGGGTCGAGGTCGCCGGCGCGAGCCGGGTTGGCCTTGATGTAGGCGTCACGGTTCATGACCGTGATGGCCTGCTTCTGCCCATGCTCCTTGAGACTGCGGGTGAGTTCACTCAGATCACCAAGGGTGGTCCGAGGGTTCTCGGGGTTGGGACTGATCCGGCTCACCGGCAGCCGGGACGGAGGAGCCACCCCGTCTGTCGGCACTCCGGTCGCTGCCCCGATCGCGGCTCGGCGCGCACTCACGGGCCTGGCTGATCCCCCGAAACGGCCCGCACCCAACTGGTCGGCCTTGCTCATGAGATCTCCCGGGCCAATGCACGCATGGCCACGGCCTGCTGTGAGGCGGGCGCATAGCTCAGGAGAGGCTGCTTCATACGGACGGCTTCCTTCTGTTCCTTGAGGTCGTTGATGAGGCCGACGACTCGCGGATCCTTTATGTCGATCCATCCCTGGAGCGACGAGGTGGCGATGTAGCCACGCCGGCCGTCGTAGAGGTTGACGACGATGCCCAAGTAGTCGATGTCGAGAGCGAGGTCGGTGCGGAGATCCTCTATCTGGTTGGTAAGCAGGTCGTAGGCGTCGGCGGAACTGTCCTCGGCCTGGACGACGATGAGCGCTCCGGACTGGCCCGGTCCTTCGCCGTCACGCCGACGTCCGTAGTAGGCGGCCGCGTCCATGCTGAGGCCGAGGCTGGGCGGGCAGTCGACGATGATGACGTCGTAATCGGCTTCGAGCGGCAGGAGTGCTCGCTCAAGAGCTGCCTCGCGAGCGCGGACCGCGGAGAGACGGACGTCGAGCAGGAAGGCGTCGTGGCACGCGGGCAGCAGATGGAGTCGTCCACCGAAGTGGTCCTCGTCGACGGAGACGATCAGGTCCTTCAGCTCACCCTTGGGATCGCCGGCCATGTGGTTGGTGAGGCTGTCACCGTTCATCACCAGGGGCGCCGCGCCCAGTTGGTTGGTGAGGTGGCACTGCGGATCGAAGTCCACCAGGAGGACGCGGAGTCCGGCTCCAGGGAGCTTCTCGATGTCGAGCGGGTGGGTGTCGGGGACGCCCGCCTCTTCGCCCTCGGATTCACCGGCTCGCAGGGCGGACGCCAGCGCCTTGGCGACACGTACGGGGAACAGCCGGTTGGGGTCCTCCGCCAGAGCCTCCCCCACTCCCGCCGTGATGGCGGTCTTCCCCACGCCGCCCTTCTGGTTGCAGACAACGATGCGACGGGTGATGTCTGGGCGCTGCACGTCGGGCGCGAGGTTTGTGTCGAGCCAGAGCTGAACGGACTGGGCGAGCCCCTGAATCAGGGAGACCCGACGGTCCTCGGCGATGCTGCGAAACTCCTCCCACTGACCCGGCGGCAGGAAGGTGGAGAAGGACTCGGCCCCGGCGGTGTCGACCGAGGCGGTGGCTGAAGCAAGGTCGCACCAGGCGGCGATGCCCTGCTCGACAGCCGTCTGGATCTCGATGCCGAGTTGGGCAGTTCTGACTTTGAGGTTCTGCCGGAGCCATCCCGGCAGCTTTGAGACGACCTTGGCTCGGTCGCTTGAGGTGGCTGGCATACTCATGGCGCTACCTTACTAACGTCGTAGATCATCCGTTGCATCGACACGTTAGTTATTGCGACTTGGTGACCTGGCGTGCCCTGACACCCCTATTACGGCGTAATAGCTCGCCCGGGTTCACGAGCCGCGCCGGGCCCCACCCACACTCCTCCGCCCGACCTCTCCCCCACAACCCCTCAAGCCCTCCGAACCTCTCCCCACCAGACCCTGGGCCCGACCTGTCGGGCCCTCAGGCCTATTACGGCGTAATAGGCCTGAGGGCCCGAGCAGCACACCCCCACGCCCCGCCCTCTCCACCGACCTCAACGCGGACACCACACCGCACCCGACCAGAACAGCAAACGTGCACACGTCTAAGAGAGGGCGACCTGGCGGCTGGCTGTCGGCCTGCTGCTCTCCACCTCGCCTCGACCTATTACGGCGTAATAGCTCCAGCGGTGTCCGAGCAGCCAAGGTCCTCGCTCTCCTCCCGACCCTGTTGGAGCTCCAGGGCAGCATCCAGGGCGAGTCGAGCGTCCTCGTCGAGGGCGACCGAGCGGGCCGTGGTCTTCTCCAACTTGGTCAGGGCTCGCAACGCAGCATCCAGATACCGCTTCAGACTGACCATCTGCAGCGGGGTCCGACAGTGCGGCAGCACCGCCTCGATCTCCTCCAGCCAGTAGTCGGCGTCGTCATCCCGCACCAACGCTTCACGGTGTTCCAGCAATCGAGTGGCCACCGGCACCAGGAGCTCATGCCGACGTTGCGCTGCTTCCTGAGCCCGACGCTCGGCGGCCTGCTCCCAGGCAAGCCGACGCTCTGCCTCAAGAACTGCCTCGGGAGTCCGACGCACATGACGGACTTGGCTGCCCGGCCCGGGAGTCTCTTCGCGCAACTCGACGGCCTTGAGCCGCTTCGCCTTGTTGTAAGCAGCGTTCGCCGCACCCACTGCCAAGGCGGGCGCCAGCTCGATCCACTGCGCCCCCACACTCCGCGCATCATTCACGGCACGCGCCTGGTGAACCTCGGTCTGCTCACGCAGGTACTCCCACAACTGCACCCGCTTCACCGCAGCCGCGCGCTGCATCTCTACTGGCTGCCTCCGCAATGCCTGGGCGTGCTTCTCCGCGTAGAGCAGCGCCCCGAACAACTCCTCATCGGCAGGCATCCGTTCCACGTCAGGATCTTCTGCGTCCTCGTGCATCTGCCGTAGCTCACCCACGACAGCCGACGCATCAAGTGACCCGATCCGCATCGGCGCCCTGAGCAGCGGTTTCGTGGGCCGGGCCGAACTCCGCGTGCGTTTCGTCATGTCAGCATCCTGTCCCGCCAAACCCCGATTCACAGAATGTGAATCAACTTTAGCCGGGGGAGTCCGAGGTCACTACCTATTACGCCGTAATAGCCCTCAAGGCCCAGACACCAGAGAACAACCCCTGCTGGCACCGAGACCTCCTACCGGAGCTGCACGTTGGCTTAAGGGACGACTTGATCACCGGAGCCAAAGGCCTCCCAAACGGCTCCGCGTTGGGTCGAGCTACGGAAGGCACGCCCTCTCCCGAGCATCCCGCCTTCGGTGCCCGGTGGCGGCCGGCTCCGGCACCCCGGCTGGCATCCCCACCCGAGGCCCCCAAGCAGAGAACCCCCTATTACGCCGTAATAGCTTCGCCCAAGCTGCAAGAGGAATCGCGCTGTCGAGGCCGTTGCCCCAGGATGTCTCCAACCGAGCTTGCCAAGGCACTGCTTGTCTGCTGAGCCGCAGCGCCACCCACGGCTCCGGGCTGTGCGAAGTGCGCTGAGTGGTCGAGCGCGCCTGCGCCTGGCTACGAACGACGCGCTGCTCATCAGGGACTACTCGACCTGGTCTGCGGCCTCCTGTGCCTTCGACGCCTACGGAACTCGTTTATGACGTACTGGCGCTGGCTGCGGGACGGAATGGTGCACGGGGCTAACTGCAGCTTCACGAAGGGTTGCTGGTCGAAGTCCTGCCCCTGCTCGACGTCGTCCCAGCGAGCTCGGCACCCGCCGGGGGGTGCCTCTATGTCTTTCGTCAAGCGAGGCGTGGGGTTCGAGGTTCGTAGAAGGTGCCGTCTCGGAGCATCGCGAACAGCACGTTGATCCGCTGACGGGCCAGGCGGAGAAGTGCTTGGGTGTGGGTCTTGCCGCGGGCCCGGCATCGGTCGTAGTAGGTGCGGGAGGCGGGATCGTGGAGTGCAGCGAACGCCGACAGGAACATCGCCCGTTTGAGCTGCCGGTTGCCGCCTCTGGGCGCGTGTTCTCCATGGATCGAGGTCCCCGACGACTTGGTCGTCGGGGCCAGGCCGGCGTAGGAGGCCAGGTGAGCGGCGGTGGGGAAGCTGGTGCCGTCGCCAACGGTGACCAGCAGAACAGCGGCGGTCCTGACCGCGACCCCGGGAAGCGAGGTCAGGACCGCGGAAAGAGGGTGAGCCTCCAGCAGCTGTCCGATCTGCGCCTCCAGTGCTCGTCGCTGTTCGTGGACGGCCGTGAGCGAGCGGGCCAGGGACGGGATCACGAGGTCGAGGGTGCCGGTTCCCGGGACCACGACGGTCTGCTCGTCGAGCGCGTCGAAGACATCGTCGATCAGCCGGGCAGCCATGCGCGGAGCCTTGGGCCGGATCACCTCAACGAGCTTGCGGCGACCGGCCTTTCGCAAGCTGGACGGGGATCCGTAGCGTTCCAGCAGCCAGGTCACCGCGGGGTGGTCCAGGCGCGGTCCGAGGACGCGTTCCAGGCTGGGGTGGAACTGGGTGAGCAGGCCGCGTATCCGGTTGGAGGTGCGGGTGGCCTCGGCTGCGAGGTCCTGGTCGAAGCCGACCAGCACGGTCAGTTCGGCGGTGATCTCGTCGGTCACCTCCAGCGAGCGCAGGGTGTGCGGCATCGTCCTGGCGGCGTCGGCGATCACGGCCGCGTCGCGGGCGTCGGTCTTCGCCTCGCCCGGGTAGAGATCGGCGATCCGTCGCATGGACAAGCCGGGGAGGTAGGCGACCTTGCAGCCGGCGTCCCGGGCGACGGTCAGGGGCAGGGCTCCGATGGAGGCGGGCTGGTCCACGATCACCAGTACGGTGCCGAACTTCGCGGCCAGCTTGTCGAAGACGGCCCGCAGTTTCGGCTCGCTGTTGGGCAGTTGTTTGTCGAAGACCTTTTTGCCGGCCGGGGTGAGCCCGTGCCCGTGATGGGTGCTTTTGCCGACGTCCAGGCCGAGGAAGACGCCTACGTCGTCGATGTTGTCCAACCCATCCTCCCGAACAAGGTTCGTGTGGTGCTGGCCAGGGCGTTGGCGTCGTATGCGCGCATCCACGTTATGCAGACCTGCCGCCCGCAAGCGGCCGGGCATTGCGCCAGGCCAGGCGGTAGTCGGACCTCTCATCAGCGTCTCCAACGGCGCCTCTCGGGCCCGGCGACAGCACCCCCCCGGATCATCAAGGACAGGGGCAACGAGTCATACCGGCCCCGAAGGCCACGAACCCGAACCGGGCTCTACGAAAAAGGTAATGGGCGAGCCTTCGCCTGGCTCCACGGCTTCGAGCGACTCCGCGGTCGCCGGGAACGCCGAGCCGATATTCGCGAATCCCTTCTCAAGCTCGCCGGCTGTCTGATCGCCCCACCGCCAAGCGCTGCCAGCGTCGCCGTGCTGGATCGGCGCGTCAACTTTTCGCGGAGTCAGGGGAGTGCCATACCAATGACCAACCAACGGATCGCGGGACGAGCCTTACTCCGGCAGATGTACGACGCCTCATACTTCCCTGATCACGTGGTCGACAGGGAGCGAGATGGAGACGGTTGCGCGTGCGTGGATAGGTCCTTGAGCGTGAGCCTGTCTGGTGTCGGCGTACACGTGAACGTACACAGCCGCGTACGGATGAACGTGCTCAGTTCTTGATGCGGTGAGGTTGGCGCGTCGGCAGTCTGCTCCTGTG
>NZ_JBEXEA010000036.1:0-82132 GCF_040606035.1 Streptomyces sp. NPDC005483 | reverse complement strand
GAGACGACACCCGGGCCCTCAACCTGCCCCGCCTCAGCCACCGACAACGAAATGGGCCCCCGACTCCGTCGGCGGCCCATCACGAAAGATCGAGGCTAACAAGCAGATGAAGCCCCTGGTTTATGGGTTTTCGACCAAGAGAACCGTCTCCACCAGAGGCTTCGAACGCTTCTACCCGTCCGGCGTCGACGCTGCCCCTGCCGAAAACCTCATCCGACCAGCTCAGACGGCATGTTGGTACTCGTGGAGGATGCCGCCGAGTCGTTCGCGTCGTCGTATGTCGAGGCGGGTGATCTGCTCCGGATCGGTGACCAGAACCGGCAACGGGTGCAGCGGGCGGGCGTTGGCGATGCCCTGATGGGGCCGGTGGGAGTTGTAGAAGTCTTCGAATTCCCGTAGTGCGTGGAGCAGGTGGCGCTGGTTCCAGATCAGGGTGCGGTCCAGCAGCTCGCGCCGGCAGGTCTGCACCCACCGTTCTATGATCGAGTTCATGCGCGGCATCCGGACGCCGCTGAGCACCACCTCGATCCCCGCATCGTTGAGGACTGCGTCGAACAGGGCGGGGAACTTCCCGTCCCGGTCCCGGATCAGGAACCTGACCCGGCAGCCCGCGTCCTCCAGGTCCATGACGAGGTTCTTCGCGGCCTGCGTCACCCACGGGGCGGTGGGGTGCGCGGTGGCGCCGAGGATCCGGATGCGCCGGCTGGCGTGCTCGATCACCGCGAACACATACATCCGCGCCCCGGACAAGGTGACCGTCTCCAGGAAGTCGCACGCCAGCAGGGCGTCGGCCTGGGAGCGCAGGAAGTTTGCCCACGTGCTCGTAGCGCGCTCGGGTGCCGGATCGATCCCGGCCTCCTGGAGAATCTCCCAGACGGTGGAGGCGGCCACCTTGATCTGGAGAACGAGCAGCTCGCCGTGGATGCGGCGATATCCCCAACCGGGGTTCTCCCGGGCAAGCCGCAACACCAAGAGCCGGATGGAACGCACCGTCCGCGGCCTTCCCGGGCGCTTGGGCCGGGACCGGGCAGCGTGGCGGCGTGCGACCAGATCGCGGTGCCAGCGCAGCACCGTGTCCGGACGGACCAGCAACCGAACCCTGCGCAGCACCTCCGACGGCAGGGGGTGCAGCAACGCCGCCAAGAACGCACGATCGCTCCGGGAGAACCGCACCCTGGCGTTGCCGAGTTGGCGCTCCAGCACCGTGATCTGATGGCGCAGAGCGAGGATCTCCGTGTCCTTGGCCGGGTCGCTCATCGGCAACAGGCGCAGCACGGCGAACGCGTTCGCCACGGTCAGGTAAGCCAGTCGCAACAGCACGGTTGACCATCATGCCGGGGCGATCACCAACCGAGCGAGAGGACCCATCCGAGCGCCCGCGACCCAGACCCCCGCACACCGGCTCCCAACAGGGCGGATGAGATATTCGGCAAGGGCAGCGTCGGCCGTAGACGAGGCCGCCGACGAGGCTGCCGAGGGAGAAGGCGGCGAACGCGTACCCGGAGGAGCCGAGGCTGGAGAAGGCGGTGGAGGCTTCCGGGATGATGACGTTCAGACCGCCCGCGCACAGGCCCAGCGTGATGATGGGGATCACGATGCCCTGTCCGTCCCGGGAGCGGATGAGGGACAGGCCGCCGGGTGCAGTGCCTGTGTCGGTGGTCGGTGGTGCGGTCGTCTCGGCGCCGAGTGTGGGCAGGCCGCGCAGGACGCGGTGGAGCCCGGCGGCGGCGAGCGGCAGGAGCAGGGCGCCGGCCAGCAGTGTCCATCGGGCGTCGGCCAGGGCCAGTGCCGCGCTGCCCAGGAGCGGGGCTGCGATGAAGGTGAGTTCTTCGACAGTCGAGTCCAGGGCGTGAGCGGCCTGCAGGAGTTGCTTGTCGGGGATCAGACGGGACCACAGGGATCTGAGCATCGGGGCGAGCGGCGGCAGCAGGGCGCCCGCGGAGACCGTGACGACGAGGGGGACCGGCCAGGCGCTCATCGCCAGGGTCGTGGCAGCGATGACGAACAGGAGCGCACTCGCCGCGGCCATGGCGAACATTGCCCAGGGGCCTCGTTGCGCGCACCACCGGGCGCGGGCCGGGCCGGGCAGGGCGATGGCGAGCATCAGCGCGCCCGAGGCGAGGCCGGCGGTGCCGATGCCGTGCCGTTGGGTGAAGGAGATCAGTACGGCGAAGGGGATGAGGCCGGAGGCGAGGCGGGTGAGGACGCCCAGGCCGAGCACGGTCTTGGCCTGGGGCACGGCGAGTACCGCACGGTAGCCGGGGGCGGCCGTTTCGCTCACGAGGCGGCTCCTGTCGGCTGGATGTGGGGGGGGTGAAGACGGGAACCTCGCGGGCGCCGCCCCACGCGCAGAGGGTCTGCAGGGCGCTCTGCAGGCGTTCGGGGTCGTGCCCGTCGGCAACCTGGTAGCCCTCGACCTGGGCTTGGCCCTTGCTGATGCGTACGGCGATGCGTCCGGTGATCTCAGTTCCCGAGAGCACCGGCCAGGCGCTGCATGCGCGGACGGTGCCAGATGAGCGAGTCGAACGGCGACAGGGGTGTGGTGAGGTCCTTGATGACCGCGGTTGTATGCAGTCGAGGCCGGGAGACCCATGCGGGTTCCGGCCATCCCTCGACGCGCGCAGGCTCGGCCTCATCCAACTCGGCCATGACCAGGGCGACTTGTTTGACCGGCAGGTGCGGAAGTAGTCCGCGACGTCAGCAGCGGTGGCGACACCGAGGGCGCGCAGAGCCACAGCGGCAAGTGCCCTCGCGCACTCGGCGGAGCTGAGAGTCGGCTCGCGCAGTTCCGTCGGGATGACGGTCTCGGCCAGCTGGTAGACCCGCTGCCAGCCGCGCCGGTGGACGCACGCGACGTCGCCGATGGCCAGCAGCCACTCCAGGGCCCATTTGTTCACCGAGGGCCGTTCCCACCCGCTGCCCTGGGCGCCGCCGACGTCGCTGACGGTCACCGCGCCGCGCTCGGCCAGGACCGTTCGGACGTGGTCACAGGCGGCGGCATCGACCGGGGGCCCACTCCAGCCGCGGGTCCGGTAGCCACGGCGGCGGAATTCGAACAGGGGCCACAGCTCGATCGGGATCAGGCTGGCGGCATGCCCCCAGTACTCGAACAGCATCGGTGGGCCGGAGTGACCGGTGAGCTGGGCGGCTGCTGCCGGCTCAACTCCCCGGGCCAGCTGGACCAGTTCGTGCGAGCGCCGCACCACGCTGATCGTGTCGAGCTGGATACAGCCCAGGGCTCGCAGCGTGGACAGCGCGCCGGGCTTGGGGGCGGGAAGGTGAAGGCCCTGGGCGCTGACGGCGATGGCCCGGGCTTCATGAAGGGACAGTTCATGCACCGGCGGTCTCTGCCTCCGCTTCGGATTCGTAGACTCCTTTGGCCTGCAGGGAGTCGGCGTGCAGCAGGACGATACGGGCCAGGGGCTGGCCGCGTCGCACCACGGCCCGGTCCGTGGGCCGAACCGCGATGCTCACACCGTTGTCCTGGGCCATGCGGGCGATGACGGTACTGGTCAGGATCCCGACGGGAACCTCCAGGCCCTCCAGGCCGGGCAGCGGCATCACGAGCAGGAAGTAACCGCGAGGAACGTCGGCCGCCCAGCCCAGGCGCCACTCGACGGTCCCGGCGCCGTTGGGCAAGAACATGTTCTCCCAGCCCCGCGGCGTGCGGAACTGGTGCAGATGCAGCCAGGGCGTTCCGTGGCCGTTGGTGAAGGTGAGGTACCAGTACAGCGCCCGCCAGGCCACCCGCCCGGGTCAAGTGGGGTTCAGCGGAGTGATGCCGGTACCCGCGTACAACTCAGGTTCCAACGACAGGACCGTCAGCGAGTCTCCCGCCTTCACCGCGTGCCAGGCGATCGCAGCAGCATGGGCCACCGGCCAGTCCACGTTTCCCCAGTCCATCGCATCCATTGCGTGCGCTGCAGTGAACGGAACATTCTCCGCGAACCGCAGAGATGCCGCATGCTTGCCTGCCCCCGCAACCTGCAGCTCGGCAGCGAGCACGGAGAGGGAGGGGATGATGACACGACCAGTGCCGCGCGAGGCCTCGATGTAGAGGCCCGTGAAGAAGGAGTTCGCGCGGTACAGGGCGGCCAGAGCCGTGTGGTCCAGGACGGCCGTTAGGTTCATGCGGCGGCGCCGCCCTGATGGGCACGGATCTTCGCCCAGGCATCCTGGCCGACCTGCTGAATCTGCTCGGTGTACTCAATACCAAGCTCACGGGCGGCCTCAACAGCACGCTGCTCCCGCTCGGCTTCCGTGAGCTCGCGCGCGGCGAGCGCCTCCAGCAGCTCGGTGATGGTGGTACCGCGTTCGTTGGCGAGGATGCGCAGCCGGTTGCGCACTTCCTCGCTGGTCTTGATGCTCGTCGGTTTGCTCATAGAGAGGATTCTACCGCCGGTAGAACTGTCGGGGCAGTGCCATCGAGGACGGCGCTGCCCCGACCTGGATGATCGGCCGCTGCCGCCCCGCTCTGGATGAGGCACTCGATCAGGTAGTCGCCCGTGCCTTCGTCGATGGTCACGCCGTGGGTCTCGCTGCGGAAGCCTGGGAAGCGGCGGTCGAAGGACTCCAGGGCGGTGAGATAGCGCAGCAGCGGGCCGTCGGGGGCGCCGACGGACTCGCCCGGCATCAGGACCGGGATGCCGGGCGGGGTGACCGTCACCATGGCGGCCGCCACCCGGCTGGCCGCCTCCGAGATCCGGACCCGTTCGGTGTCACCTCGCACCAGCCGCTGGTAACAGTGCTGAGGTGGCGCTACGGGCTGCGGGAGCTGCTGGAAGGCCGTATCCAAAAGCTCCACCAGGCGCACCGAGCGCAGTTGCTCGTGCATCTCCTGGCAGAGCCCGCGCAGGGTCAGACCCGCATACCGGCGGGGATGCGCAGCGACGGCCTCCGGCAGGACGCGCTCCAGTGGTGCGTCGGCGTCGTAGAGAGCCTTGAAATCCGTCAGGGCGTCCAGCAGCGTGCCCCACTTGCCCTTGGTGATGCCCATGGAAAACAGGATCAGTGTGGTGTAACTGTCGGTCTTCTCCACCACAATCTTCCGGGTGGCCAGATAGGCGGTGAGCACCCGGGCGGGGATGCCCTCCTCTGCCATCTCGCCCGTGGCGTTGATCCCCGGACAGGTCAGTGTGACCTTGACGGGGTCCAACATGCAGTGGCCCTCGGTCAGCCCGGGGAAACCGTGCCAGTCGGCGCCGGGCTCCAGCAGCCAGCAGGACTGCTCGGTGCGCAGCAGTTCCGGCGGAGCTTCCTCGAACGACAGCCGTTCGCCGGTCACCGGATCGGTGATCGTGTCCGGCTGCCACACCCCGAAGAACCACGGCGGCCGGTCTCCGGCGTTCTCGATCCGCCGTCGCAGGCGCACCATCTCCTGACGGAAGCGGATCGCCTCGGTTACCGCCTCGTCGATCAGCCACTCGCCCTGCGGGCCGTCCATCATCGCCGTCGCCACGTCGAGCGAGGCGATCATGGGGTAGAGGGGTGAGGTGGTGCCGTGCATCATCAGCGCCTCGTTGAACCGGTCATGCTCCACCGGTGCCCGCGGTGCGGGCCGCACGTGCACCATCGCGCTCTGCGACAGCGCCGCCAGCAGCTTGTGTGTGGACTGGGTGGCGAACACGGTCGGGCGGTCCGGGCCGGGCAATGCCTCCTCGTCCACCGACATGCCGTACCGGCCGGCGTAGAGCGGGTGGAAACGGGCGTACGCGAACCACGCCTCGTCGAAGTGCAACCGGGGCGTGCTGGCGGCGAACGCGCGAGCGGTGGCTACGGCATCGTAACTGAGGCCGTCGTAGGTGGAGTTGGTGAACACCGCGTACTGCGGGTGCGGGGACACCGCGTGCTCGGTGAGCGGGTGTGCGGCGATCCGGGCCGTCACCGCGTCCGCGGCGATCTCGGCCGGGGGCAGCGGTCCCGCCAGGCCGTAGCCGTTGCGGGTGGGCACGAGGTAGACGGGCCGGGCGCCCGAGACGACCAGGCCCTGCAGCACGGACTTGTGGCAGTTGCGGTCCACCAGCGCGATCTCGTCGCGGGTGACACTGAAATGGCCGACCAGGCGGTTGCACGTGGAGTCGCCGTGCAGCACGAAGTAGGTCAGGTCGGAGCCGAACACACGGGCCGCGTTGCGCTCCGCCTCACCGATCGGGCCGGTGTGCTCGAACAGTGAGCCCAGTTCCTCGACCGAGATCGACAGGTCGCTGCGCAGCAGCCGCTCCCCGAAGTAGTCGTGGAAGGCGCGTCCCGCCGGCGACTTGAGGAAGGCGACACCGCCGGAGTGGGCCGGGGTGTGCCAGGAGAATTCGTGGGCGTCGTCGAAGCGGCGCAGCGCCCGGAAGAACGGCGGCAGCACGGATTCTCGATACGCGCGGGCGGCGGTGGTGATGCGGCCCGCGATGAAGACCGGGGTGTCCTCCAGCGGCCAGACGTAGCCCACGACAGACTCGGACACCCACAGCGGCAGGTCACCCACACCCTCGCCGGACATCACCAAGAAGACCGGCAGATCCCTGAAACGGCGGCCGATCCGGCGCAACACGGCGCTGCCGCCCGGAGTTCCGTCGAGGGTGCAGTCCTGCCGGGCGAGAGAGCGGGACGGCGCGGCTAGCGCGGCGCCGGGCCCGTCACCGGAGACGCCGGGAAGGTCCCAGGCCACCAGCGCAGCAGCCAGACCAGCCTCGGTGCGCAGTACAGCGCCCGCGTCCTCCGCCGTGACCGCCCACCGGACTTCGAAACCACCTGCCTCGATCGCGTCCCGGATCATCCGCAACTGCTGGGGTCCGGCGCCCTCGCCTCGAGGGTGTTCCGGTACCGCGACCAGGATCCTGCTGTCGGCCATGCGCTCTCCCACCCTGTTCGGAGGCGCCCCGACCGCCCCACGCCAGTCTCCTAGGGGCGCACCGGGCAGAACGGCGGCGGGACGGCAAACCACCGCTACGACGGAAACCGCCGTTCCGAAGTTGACTTTTGCGACAGGGCCTAACTTGATCTTTAACCCGTGCGGCGGCAGGGCGGTTGCAAGTTCCGGAATCGCGTAGATCGTCTGCGCTCAGAGGGAGTTGACGTGGCAACAGCACAGGCACGAGACCGGTGATCATCAGGGTGTCTACGCCAGCTGATCACATCGAGGTCCCGTGCCTGCCGCTCCATCCTCCCCGATCCCTGCCGTCCTGGTGAAACTGGGCCCCTTCCACCAGCACGACACCAGCCGTCTGCCCGCCCACCTCCAGCGCGTACCCGACCCGCGTTCGCGTCGCGGGCGGTGGTATCCCCTGGCCGGGTTGCTGCTGATCTGCGCCTGCGCAGTCGCCTCCGGCGCCCGGACCATCACCGAGATCACCGAGTGGGGACAGCGCGCCACCACCACGGTGCTGGAACAACTCGGCATCCGCCGGCACCTGCCCGGGCGTCGACGCGCCCCGTCCCATGCCACCCTCACCCGACTCCTGGCCGCCCTCGACGGCGATGCCCTGGACACCGTGGTCGGCACCTACCTGGCCGAACGCGACCACCACACTGTCGGCTCCGGCTCGGCGCCGCGGCCGGCGATCGCGGTGGACGGCAAGGCGCTGTCTGGCTCCGCGCACCGAGCCCAGCGCCACCGGCACCTGCTGTCCGCCGTCACCCACGCCCCCACCGTCACCCTGGCCCAGCGGGAAGTGGGAGCCAAGACCAACGAGACGGCCGCCTTCCGTCCGCTACTGGAACCACTTGACCTGGCCGGCACCGTGGTCACCTTCGACGCCCTGCACAGCGTCAAGGACCAGGTGCGCTGGCTGGTGCAGGAGAAGAAGGCCCACTACATCGCCGTGATCAAGGGAAATCAGCCGACCGCGTCGGCCCAGCTCAAGGCACTGCCGTGGGAGCAGGTGCCCGTGGCGCACACCGTTTCCGGGACCGGACACGGCCGGCGGGAGTCCCGCTCGGTCAAGACCATGGCCATCGCGGCGAACCTGGGCGGGATCGCCTTTCCGGAAGCGCGACTGGCCCTGCGCATCCACCGACGCCGCCAGGAGAGCGGCAAGCGGCAGACCCGGGAGACGGTCTACGCCGTCACCAGCCTCGATACACACCAGGCCAGCCCCGCCGAGTTGGGCGGATACGTGCGCGGGCACTGGGGAATCGAAAATTCCAGCCATCACGTCAGAGATGTGGTGTTCGCCGAGGACGCCTCCACCGTCCACACCGGCAGCGCGCCGCGAGTGATGGCCGCTTTGCGGAACCTGGCAATCGGCAGGCTGCGGCTGCTGGGAGCGGACAACATCGCCAAGACCACCCGAGCGATCCGGGACGCACCCGAACACGCCGTCTGGATCTGGGGCATCACCGACAGCCCACTCCTACCGGGAACTTGAAGCCGCCCTGCGTGCATCCGCCCCGGCCGGGTCACGCCCGAGAACAGTGTGCGGCCCTGATGGTCGCTGAACGTGGTCGTCTTGATGGTGTTCTGCTTTTTCTTGCCGGAGACGAACGCCTTGCGCCCAGGGCGCCCTGCCTGTGGGCGTCTGACCTGGACTTCCGTGCCGTCCATGCGGATCTCGACGCCCTCGGCCCCGGCATAGGCGAACAAGTCCTCCAGGGTGCGGATCCGCAGGCCCGGACGGTCGGGGACGGCGAAGCCGCGGGCCGCGAGCAGGGGCCTGACTTCCCGGATCGCGGTGGAGATGGTCGAGCGGTCGACTTCGAACAGCTCGGCCAGGGCGGCGTGCGGCAGCCCGAGGCGCAGGCAGACCAGGGTGGCCAGCAGCCGGTCGGCGAAGACCAGCCGCTGCTTGCGCCCCGCGCCCACGGCGCGCCGCCGGGCGCCACCACGTCGCTCACACAGCGCGGACTCGCGGGCCGCTTCCCACCGGGGTGCGAGTTCTTCGAGCAACTCGCGGGTGTGTCAATTTAACGGCTGATCTTGGTTGTTGAGTGGTCAGTTGTTGCTCGGGGTCAGGCGACCCTCGAAGGCGATCTGGAACGCGTTCAGGGGTGCTTTCCAGCGCATGGTCCACCGCCTGCGGCCCTTGCCCGTTGGGTCCAGGCTCATCAGCGCCATATAGATGCACTTGAGGGCGGCGGCCTCGTTGGGGAAGTGCCCGCGGGCGCGGACGGACCTACGGATACGGGCGTTGACGCTTTCGATCGCGTTCGTGCTGCAGATGACCTTGCGGATCTCGACGTCGAAAGAGAGGAAGGGCACGAACTCGGCCCAGGCGTCCGACCACAGCTTCACGATCGCCGGATACTTCCGGCCCCACGCTTCCTGGAACTCCAGGAAGCGTTCCGTGGCTGCGTCCTCGCCGGGTGCGGTGTAGACGGGCCTGAGGGCCCCTGCGACCTTGTCCCAGTCCTGACGGGCGGCGTAACGGAACGAATTCCGCAGCAGGTGAACCACACACGTCTGGACAATCGTGCGAGGCCAGACGACGGCCTCCACCGCATCGGGAAGGCCCTTGAGCCCGTCGCAGACCAGCATCAGCACGTCGTCCAGGCCGCGGTTCTTCAGCTCCGTGAACACGTGCAGCCAGTACTTCGCGCCCTCGCCGCCGTCGCCGGCCCAGATGCCGAGGATGTCGCGGGTGCCGTCCACAGTCACCGCCATCACCACGTAGATGGGACGGTTCGCGACCTTCCCGTCCCTGATCTTGACGTTGATGGCATCCACGAATCCGCCATGCCGTCCATGACCTTGTCGGTGATGGTGGAGATGGTCTGCTTGGAGACCTCCGCCCCGTAGACCTCGGCCAGGTGAGCGGCGATCTCCCCCATGGGTGAGGCCCTTCGCCGAGAGCGACAGGACCATCTCGTCCACCCCTGTCAGCCGCCGCTGCCGCTTCTTGACGATCTGCGGCTCGAACGTGCCCGAGGTGTCACGCGGGACTTTCACCTCGACCGGCCCGACGTCGGTCAGCACCGTCTTGGCCCGGCTCCCGTTGCGGGAATTGCCGCTGCCCCGGCCGCCGGCATCGTGTTTCTCATAGCCGAGGTGATCGGTGATCTCACCTTCCAGGGCCGATTCCAGGACCCGCTTGGTCAGCTGTTGCAGCAGCCCGCCCTGCCCGGTCAGCTGCAGTCCCTCCGACCGGGCCCGTTCCACCAGCAACGCGACCAGCTGCTCGTCGGACACGGGCTCAGGCTGCCCCAACTGGGCACTCTCGACAGGCTCCACGGTCTCCAACTCCACGGCGGCGTCAGTGACTTGACGTCTCTCCCATGATCGTCGGATCCGCCGTTAGATTTACATTCCCAGGCACAGCAGCAACATCAAGAACCGCGTCGGGAATGCTCACGTCTCCGTTGGTGAATGTCATGTCCCAGCAGCCGATGGGGGCTCAGCGACCATGTGCGATACGACGATGTGCTTTTTCGGTAAATGGGTGAGGCGCCGGTGACGACGAGCGGTGGGCTTCGACCGGGCCAGTCGATGATGTGGATGGTCAGTTCGTTCTTCCAACTGGACGGTGAACCCGTCGGAGCGTTCGCGGCGCAGGCCGGCCCTGGTCGTCAGCATGTGTTGGGCAGCACGGACCGAGTCGGCGACGACCCCCGTCTGGTCGTCGACTTCAATGAGGGGCAGCCCCTGCTGTCGGCGCATGGACAGCCGGTGGGAGAGCGTCATGGGAACACCGTGCTGCTGTGGGAAGCGGAGTACCGCATCCGCCGTGCTCGATTCCGCAGAAAGCTGCACTTTTCCGTAACATCCGAAGAACGAACCATCCTTGATGTCAGGGAGACGTCCCGGCCCGACCGCACTGTCCACACATACGTCACCCGCAGCGATCCCGCGCTCGACCCGGTTGCCGTGCTCGGCCTCATCCTGCTGGAGGCACGGCCCGACAAGATGTCGGTCCTCAACGAGCTGCTCGAGAGGCGACAGACGTAACGGCTTGTGCGGAGTCGGCGTCCAGGCCGGGAAAACCGGTGCGAGCCCGCGCGGCGCAGAGTGGCGGGTCCTCGCGCAGCGCAGCCTCGACGCGATTGGAACTGCGCCCCCCTTGGGAGTCGCACCGCAAGTCCGACCATTTTCTGGCTTTCACCGCGCTGGCAGCTGCCCTTATCTGTTACCGCAGACTCCCCAAATGAAATGGCCTGTTAAACCGTTACAACACCCGACGCCGTCACTCCCACCTCGGACAACGCAGCCCAATCACTTACGAGACAGCGTCCGAAACAACATCAACTACGCTGACACCAGCCGCATAACCCGTGTCCAGGATTCGGAGTCAAGGCCCGTGGGGCTCTACCCCACACCCCAGCCCTTCGGCCTGCCGTTGTCGGATGGTGCCGGAAGACGTAAGGAGGCCGAGTGTGCGTTGGAGACCTGGCAGGAAGGCAGGCCGTCGCCGGGACGGGGATGGACCGCATGAGGATGTGTTCTCTTCGCAAGCTGTCTCACATCCGTGGGATGTCCGGGATGAGCGCTGGCGCGAGTGGTTGCGGCGTTCGCGGGTCGGGGTCGACCTGGTCGCGTGGTGGGATGGCGGCGACATACGCAGTCGTATCGGCGACATGCCGTACCGCGAGCGCCTTGTCGACCTGCTGTCCCGGGCCTCGCCTCGGGACTGCGCCGCGATGGGCCTGGGCTGCAGTCTCCGTATCGACCGGTCGTGCCGGGAGCCGGAGACCTGCGGCCAGGATCCCATCGGTCTCTCCGCCGCCAGTGCCGCTCCGTATCGTGTGGGTCCGGTGCCAGGTGCCTGCGGTTCCTTCGTGGACTGCTGGAGCGATTTGGAACTGCATGTGGAATTCTCCGCCGACGACCGCCACCGGGCCGTGCACATGAGCGACCGGAACCGCTCGGGCGAGGTCGGCGTGTGGGTGGACGGCGTTCGGCTGATGGTGGACGCCTGGCTGGATCAGTCCGGGTACTGGGTGGGCGATCGGTTTTACGTGCTGCAGGCAGCGGGCCCGGAAGACCATCCCGAGCAGCAGATCGCCCTCGGCCTGCTCGGCTACAGGATTCTCTCGCTCGTGATCCACGACGCCTGGCGGAGGACGACACGCGTATTGGTCCCGGATGCCTCGGAGACATGGACCAATCCGTTCGTGCGGCTGGAGAGCGATCAGTTGCACCTGTACGCGGACGAATCCGCGGTCACGGGTGACCGGCCCGACCGATCGGTGCCTGCCGAATCGCCACTGCCTTGACCCGTCCCGGCCGACAAAGCCTCGGACTGGCCGCCCAGCCGCGATACAGGCGATATCCACCTCGGCGGAACGCGGTGACGCCCGACGGGCCGAAACCTGGCGGAAGCTGGTTCCACGTGCATCCTGACGTGGCGAGGATCTGTAAAGCGAGCAGCCCTGTCTCACATTCGGTGGTAACGGTAAGTAGCTACCGTGGCTGGCAGTAACACCCCCAGAACAGCATGGGTGAAGCGACCGTCGCCATTGTGCACGCGCCGCTCGACGACGCCTCTGCGACTCTGTCATGTCCGAAGGACGTCAGCGGACACTCTGGCGGTTGCCGGCTCACCCCTCTGAATGTCAGGTTGATCAGTGCTGGAATGCCGTCACCATGTCGCGTGCGGGCCCGGGTGGATCTCGGCGACACCAGCCAAAGCCCCTTCTGGTCATGCCGTGCGCTCCATCTCCACCGCGACTGCTGCGGCTTCGGGTTGTCCCGCCACAGAATGGCTCCTGACACACCGATGTCGGCGCCCCACGTCGCACGCCCGATCCGCGGCCGCCTCGCGCCCGTCATGACCGCTCCCATGGCGCATAGCCGAGATCCAGGTGCGCAAGCCGGGACAGCCGGGTGACCTAGTCGACGAAGGCACTCGTGAACAGGCGCCTGGCCGACCTCTCGCCGTACCGGTCGATGTGGTCAAACACGGCCTGGCGATCGTGGGCGGCGCGCGTACGCCAATCCAGGACCTGCTCGCGGGTCAGGTCCTCGAGGACCAGCCCCTGGCCGCCGTCGACAACGTCCGGATCCACAGCGGGAACGGCGGCCGGACGGGGCGCAGGCAGCACGACCGGGGCCACCGACGCGGCCCGGACTTCGGAGGCCGATCGCGCGGCCGCCGCTTCGGCCCGGGCCCGAGCTGCGGCCGCCTGCCGGGCACGGACCTGCTCCCACTCGCGGGCCTTCGCCCACGCCCTGGCCGTCACGGTCTCGTGCATCTGGCGCCTGAGGGGCTGTCCACTCGGGCAGCCACGGAGATCCGGCGCCGGCGCAGCCACACCGTGCCGATCGGTGTGCACGCACGCGACTTCACCGCGAAGCCTCCCACCGCGTCCACGTCGGCCACGGCAGTACCGGACACGCCTGAGGACCGCACCGAGCTGGTGAAAGCACTGGGCGAGGCCCTGGCCGGCCGCGCAAGCGTGACGCCACTGCAACGCTGTCTGGACCGGCTCGAAGCAGCCACCCGGGAGGGAGCCACCGCCCAGGAGAACGAACTCATGCGGCAGGCCTCCGACGTGCTGCTGCGCCTGCGCCGCGGCGTCGGTGCTGCCGCACTTGCCCGGCCACAGCGCAAGAAGCCGAACCGCCCGCTCCCCGCACCCGCCGCCGCAGCGCCTGCCGGGAAGACAAGCACCCGCCAGGTGAAGAACGGGCCGCGCCAGGAGCGGCAGGCCCGTCGCGCGGCGGTCCGGCAGGCGAGGAACATCCTGCAGCGCCTCACCCAGCCCGTGCTTTCCGTATGCCGTCACGGGCTGACATATGGCACTCGCGAACGGACTTCGCAGAGCAGTCCCAACTCGGCGACATCCTCGACGTCTGGCCGGACACTCCGGTCAACGTGACTGCCGCGCTGACGCAGGTGGTCCCGTCGCTACGGGGGTAAACGACGGGACCGTCAGCCACGGTCCCACAGCCTGCTGCCGCAACGGGCCATCCGATCCGAATCGCCGTCTTCCGCAGGCCCTTATGGCGCATCGAGACACGACCGTCCTCCGCAAGCCACCGCCTCACGGCGCCTCTTGGTCTCCTCCATGCAGCCGGGCGCCCCTCGCCGGGGGCGCGCGTAATGACCAACACGCCCCGTTGGGCGCCCGAGCGCCCCGCCTGCCCTCGGCGTGCGCTCCGGCGCTAGCAGTACGGTCAGGCGCGGCATGGGGTGCGGGATAACCCATTGGACAGAAGTTGCGTTGTTGCATGCGGCGATATCCAGCGAGGCACGCCTGGACCCTGGATGATGGGTAACTAATCAGTGACGGTAAGTGAAGAGAGGCGATGCCGTGGGGGCCGCGATGACCGCACAGGAAACTGACCAGACGGAGGGGCTCCCTCCGCACCGCTTCCCTGCGCACCACCCGAGCGGCGGACACCGGCGTCCGCGTTCCCGGGACGGCCAGACCCTGTCGTCCGCCATGTTCACTGCCGCCTGTACGGTCTTCGGGCTCGCCGTGGCGACGGCGACGTCTTTCGCCGTGCCCAGTTCCGTGCGCACGCCAGTGTTTTTCGCCGTCCAGGTGGGGGCGACCCTTCTGGGAGCAGCCCTGGGGCTGCTGCGCCGACCGCGCCCTGCGGCGGAGGATGCCCTTTGGAGCGCCGGGGGCGGGCATCAGGGCACGACGGTCAACGGCGGCGGTGCGATCCCCGGCGCCGGCTAGAACGGCTGCCGCCTCGCTGTCCTCCCGTTCCGCCGTTCGCCTCGGCGCGGCCGGCGCTGCGGCGTCTGATCACGGTCATCGCACCTGCGCCGCCGGCCGATGTCACGGTGCCGGTGGCGATCGCCCAGCCGGGGACACCGACCGCGTGGGTGACCATCACGATGCCGATCACCGACGCCGACGGCAGCAGCACGAGGAATGCGAGCTGGAACACGGCGGGCCATGCCGTGTCGTTTTTTGCGAGGAGTCGTTCGGAAAGACGGTCCAGAAAGTCCAGAACGTTTGCAGGCGGAGTATCCGAACGGTCATTTGCCGTGCCGGTTCTCCGATCATAGATATTTGCATTACCAGCAGAAGACCGCTGTCCGGCCTGCCGCCGACCTGAAGCACGGCTCCCGTTCGGGCGCGCGCCGTTCTGTGACGGGATATCTGGTACGCCAGAGCCGGACTCAGGCATGCCCGATGCCGTGGAAAAAGGATCGGGCATCTGGAACTCCTGACTGATACACACCAACATGAAGCAGCGGGCGTCACCGCTGCCACACCGAACGGCCCCTCAGCCGTCGGTAACGGGCACGATGCAGACGCACCAGGCACAGCCTGAGTCGATCTCCCGGTCGACATTGCCTGTCCGCGCGCCGTCCCGGTCATTGGACCCGTGGGAGAGCCGCGTACGGACGGGAACACAATCTATAGCTCCAAGGCTCCCGGCATGTGCGCGCTCAGAAATGCGGCACTGGTAATAGGGAACCTCTTGTGACCCGACGCTCAGCACCATGACCCGCTATGTACCTGTGTGGACTCTGCGCATCCGCATCAGGTTCCTCAACAGCGCCCGTTTCACCCCGGGGAGTGACCCCGCGCGCCCGCACAGCAGTTCAGGCACGGCGACCTTCCGCAGCACCGGGAGTAGCTTGATACTGGTGAGTCAGAAATATCGGTAAAGTACTCCTGAGAGCGCGATCTTCATATGTGGTGCACAAGGCCCGCCGACACCGGTCCACACGCAGCTCATCTGGCCGAACCGGGCAGGGCAGAGTGGTTCAACCCACGACCAAGAGGGCCGCATTAGCCTCGAGTTTCGTGACGGGCCGCCGACGGAGTCGGTGGCCCGTTTTCGTGCCGCGGGCTGAGGGGTGGGCAGGTCGAGGGCCCGAGTGTCGTCTCGGGATGGCGCCGGGTTCCACTGCTCCGGTGTCGGGCTGCTCTCGTAGAGATAGGAAAGTTGCTGGTCAGCCGGGGTTGGGCAGTTGAGTGAGCCGGTCGAGGGCTGCAGTGATGTGGCCGGTCCAGGGCCAGTGCCGCGCCAGGCGGAGGGTTTGTCGACGGCCGGTGGTGACGAGTTGTCCGGCCGCGGTGAACAGGCGGAGCCGTAGTCGGCGGGGCTCCCAGCACCTGGCCTTGCCGGTCAGGGCGAGCATCGGCATCCAGGCCAGCAGGTCGAGCGCGATCTGGACGATCTCCAGCCAGATCCGGTTCTGGGCGGTGCGGTGCAGGGGCAGGTTGTGCAGGCCGGTGGCCCGGGCAGCGCGGATGCGGTCCTCGGCCCGGGCCCGCAGCCGGTGACGGAGCTCGAGTTCGGCGATCGGCCGATCCACGGTGTTGGTGGCGAAACAGGTCAGCCGCATGCCGTCCGCGTCCGTGAGCCGCAACTGGGCTCCGGGGTGCGGCCGTTCCTTCCTGACGATCAGCCGCATGTCGTTGGGCCAGCCGTCCAGGACGTCGCCGGTGAGTTCGGCGACCCAGGCGCCGTCGCGGATCTCGCCGCCGGTTTCGACGGCCGCCGTCCAGGCCGATGCCGGAACCTTCAGCACATGCTGGTGGATCGCGTCGGTGACCGTCATGCCGACCGAGTAGGACAGCCACCGTCCCCGCTGGGCGAGCCAGGCGACGAAGTCGTGGGTGCCGCCCGCGGAGTCGGTGCGGATCAGGGTCCGGCGCCCGCGCCGGTACTTCTTCGGCAGCTGGGCCAGCGCCTGTCGGGTGGCGGTGATGTGGTCGGAGGCGGTGTTCGAGCCCGCGTTTCCGGGTCTGAGCAGGGCCGCGACCGGCTCACCGGTGCCGCCCGGTCCGTGGTCGACGAACCCCATCAGCGGGTGGTGACCGTAGGTCCGCTTCCAGGTGGGCGCGGCGTCCTCCTTGTCCGAGTGCGCGATCACCAGCACCCCGTCCAGATCGACGGTCACCGACCCGCCCCCATCGGGCGCTTCCCGGTCGGCCAACCGCCAGACCCGCTCACGTGCTTCGGCCCGCGCGGAACGGATCGCCGCCAGAGCTTTCCCGCCGGAAGCGGCGAGGGTGTCGACGAGGCGGGAGACCGTCGGGTCGGAGGCGACCGGCCCGAACACGGCCGGCTCGGCCCGCAGCATGGCGACATCCGCGAGGCAGTCCCCGCCCAGCGCGACCGCCAGGGCCACGTCCAGCAGGATCTTGCCCGGATCGTGCACCGTCCGGGCCTTCCGCCACGGCGTCAGCGCCGCTGATATCGCGGTGTCCAGACCGGCCTTGCGGACGGTCTCGACCAGCAGCACGCCCCCGGCCTGCGAGACCACCGTCCGGCCGCCGCCCTCGATGCGGACACGCGGGTACGACCCGATACGCTTCTTCACCTGGAGAGTGCTTCTTCCCATGCAGCCAACAGGACCCTAGACAAGTCCCATCGTTGCAGGTCAGGAGTGCTCTCCGCTTATTTGATCAAGCCTCGGACGCCCCACCTCGTGAAAGCGCGAGGTTAGCGGGTGAACCGGTGTCCGAAGAAGCCGTGGTCTACGGCCCCGGAACTTGGTTCGCGGCGTACGGCAACCGCTTCACGCGCTGAGAGCCACAGCCACCTGCTCGCAGTAGCTCTTGCGCAGCAGCCGGGTTGCCGCGATCAGCTCACGAATCCGCGTCTGACACGTAGGTGTGCGCGCCCGTGCGGCATTCGCCTCATGGGGCCCATGGTTCAACGGCCGTGTACGTAGGCGGAGCCTGCGATTCGGAGCGCAGTATGGGCGCCGCGACATTGCTCCCGGGCGGCTTCTAAGGCCGCCTCCGCTTCGGGTGAGAATCGTCCGTCGGTTACCGGGCCCAGGACGACGTTCGGCAGTTCCACGGCCGTCCGCCACGCGGTCTCTGCGGCACCCAGAAGTGCAGGATCCGAGACCACGAGGAGTCCGACCCTGTCGCGTGCGACAGTGGCCGCACTGCGCGTGGTCGCTAGGGCTGTCCGCTCCTCCGCTGTCTCGGCGGTGCCGGTGCGTCGGGATTTGACGGACAGCCAGTGCACTTCACGGTGACGGACGATTGCCTCCAAGAGATCGGCAACTGCGTGCGTCACGTCCTGGCGGTGTGTGTGCTCTCTGGCTTGCCGGTCTCCTGACCGTTGGGCGTAGCCCGCTAGGGCGACACCGGCGAGGGTGCCGAGAACAGCAACGATCGAGGACCACATCTACGGCTCCAAAGGGGGTGTGGCGAGATCCGCGGCGGGCTGATGTGTGACGACCCGCCGTCGCGGAGGGCAGCGGTCCAACAGGGGCGAAGGCGTTGTGTACGGACCGGGCGAGCTCGCCAAGAGGATCAGCCCAGCTCACGTCTTGAACGGCCTGACGTACGACGGCAGCGGGGTGCTCTGGCGCGGCGGTCTACCGGCGGGCCTCCCTCGCGCGCTCGGCACGCGAGCGGTGCACGCCGCCGTTCGGTGACAGGCAGCGTTCGCCGGGCGGCTTTCCGCAGTCCGGGCAGGCGATGGCGTACGGCCCCGGCGCCCGCCGGCGGCTCGCCGCTGTGGCCCTGCGTTCCGCGAGGATGAGTTCGATCCGCTCGTAGTGGGGGATCTTCGACACGGCGCCTGTACCGGTTCGGGCATTCGAGACGCAGTTCTTGCCCGCCACGGCCTGGCAGCGCGGGCATTTCCTCTTGATCCAGTACCGGCGTGCGACCTGCTCGTGCCGCATCGCCTGCGGCGCCCCCAGGGCAGGCGCGGGGCGGGCGCTCTGCGCTGGCGGCCTGCCGATGTCCGCCCGCGTCTTCCACACGCCGATCTGTTCCTTCTGATCCGCGGTGACATGGTCACCGGCATCTGATGCCGCGTGTGTGAGTTCTCGGACCAGTTTGCGCATCGCCTTGACCGACTGCTCCGCCTCACGCCGCTGCAACGTCGCCAGCAGGGTCTGCACACGGCCGGCTGCCCGCCGTGCCCGGGCATCCTGATGGTCGGCCAGCTTGGCCGCCATCTCAGCCTGCAGGTGCTGCGCGTACAGCTGCTGCTGTTCTGCGACGAAGGCGGCCGCCGCGTCCGTGGTGGTGATCTCGTCTGCGGTGCGGTCGTGACTCGCGATCGCGTTGACCCGCGCCAGGAGCCGACGGACCTCCAGGGCGTCGCGTGCCGCCAGCGCTTCCTCCAGCTGGGAGAACAGCTCACGCCGCACCCGGACCTGATCCTCCAGCCAGGCCTCCGCGTCCGAGACCGCGGCCTCCAGCTTCGCCTTCGTCTCCCCCTCAACGCCGGTCAGATCCGCGATGTCACGCAGTACCCGGCTCACCACAAAGGAGGACTCCACCCTGACGGCGTCGGCCAGCTTGCGCAGCAGCACCTCTGCCCGCACCCGGGCAGGCGGAGCCTTCTTTGCCCTGCCCACGCCCCACTGGGTGACGGGCCTGGTGCTGCGGGAACGCACGATCTGCTCCACCGCCGGCGTCGACAGACCCCGCTCCGTCATCCTGCAGTCGTCCAGCGCAAACCACTCGGTGTCCCGCGCGAACGCCTCCGTGCCGATCTGAACCCGGCGGGCCGTGCCCTCACTGTCCAAACGGATACGGTGCACGTACCAGCGGTCGATCAGGATGTCCCGGTCCACCGGCACCGACACCCCGAGCACCGGCTCGTGGCCATCCCGGTCCCACGACGGCGCCACCGCCTGGTCCAAGTGCACGCGCAGCCCGCCGCGGGAGAAGCGGATGTCCACCACCGAGCCGATCGGCACCCCATCCGGCTGAACGAACTCGAACTCGGCCTGGGCGTCCCGGTCACGCAGCCACGCGGCGGCCGCCGACTTCACATACAGGTGGTCGGCGCTGCTCACCCCGCGGGCACGACGGCCGCACAGGTGAGGATGCCCGTCAGGGCCCGGATGATGGGCGAAGTGGCAGACCCGGTCGGTATACAGCTTCGTGGTCAACTGCAGCCCGCACCCTCCGAGCAGCAGCCCGCACCAGAACGTCTGGTGCTCGTGCCGACGCCGGAACGCGTCCAGCTCGATCGCCTCCAGCGGCAGCATCAACGGCTCCTCCGACTCCGCGCCGCCCAACACCGCCGTCTGAATCTGCCGCCTGTCCTCACCGCGCACGAAACCCCCGCCTTTCGTCCCAACTCATCGTGCCACCCGCGGCGTTGAACCCACAGACGGCCGGCTGCCACGCAGGACTTGTCACTGCTCAGGTCGGTCGGAGGGTGTAGGGCCTCACGCTTCGTTGCACACGCGGAGGCTGTGACCTGCGCCATCTCGCGGTGTCTCACGCTGCTTCATATGCGGTCGTCTCAGGTCTTGGCCCCTCCCCGCACTCGTGATGTCAGGCGGCGCGCTTCACATGGCGGACCAGCCACATCATCAGGGCATCCAGGTCGGCGGCGGCCGAGAGGACCCGGTCGGCCGCCTCGGGGGTGTGCAGCCACTGTTCGCAGCCGAGGAGACGGGCAGCGATCAGCGATCGGTGGCGCAGCAAGTTCGCACGGGAGTGGTCTGCCGGGTAGCCGCGCGGGGGGCGTTTCATCACGTCCCCGGAGATGCCGTAGCCCTTCTCCCGCACGTCCTCGACGATTGCGGACAGCTCGCGGCCGCTCCCCTCGGAGGCCACGGCTTTGCGGAACATGTCCACCTGGCCGGGATCGGGGTACCACCAGGCCCCCTGGATCCGCAGGCCGTCCAGGGAGAACCGGAGACCGATCTCGATCTTGCGGCCGAGCCGGATCACCGCGACCTGGTGCTGCCACCACCAGGAGTCGGAGCGGTAGTGCCAGACGGAGAAGTCCTCGTACCGCGGGTCCGCGTCCGCGACCTCGTTGAGCAGGGCGATCATCGGCTGCCGGACCAGGCGCTCGCGGTCAGTGCGGCAGCGCTCGCGGATCGCTTGGGTCGGTTCGCCCTGGAGCTGCCACAAGACGTCCATGGCCTGCTCCGGCCAGCCGGTGAACTGTCCGCGCATGCGCGCAGGGTAGCTCACCCGTGATCCGCACGGAGAGAGACGGACAGGGAGGCGTAGCCCCAGACGTGGTGGGAGGTGTTGCGGCGGGACTCGTCGTTCATTTCCATGTGCCGTGTGGACGGCCACGTAATTCGGCTCTGTCGGAGATCTTGTGATGTCACCTGCCTGAGCTGGACATCTACCGGGTGTGCGGTTCAGGGGGTTTGGGGCGGTTACTTCCGCATTTATCTGGTGTGGTGGTTGAGTCGATCGAGCGTGCGGCCGGAACGGTCACGTTCTGCGCTCACTCCGCGGTGCCGACGGCGAGGTGCCCAAGATGCGGGGTGGTCTCGTGGCGTGTGCACGGCCGGTACGCGCGCCGGCTCGCTGACGCGCCCGTCGGTGGAGCCCCGGCGGTGGTCGAACTCGTGGTACGCCGGTTCAAGTGCCTCAATCCGCAGTGTCTGGCGGTGACGTTCGCCGAGCAGATCGAGGGTCTGACCAGCCCGCATGCCCGGTACACGCCGCTGCTGCTCACATCGATCGCCTCGTGTCTGGCGGGCCGGCCCGGGGGCGCGGCTCGCGGAGGTGCTGAGCATCCGCGTCGCCAAGGACAAGCTCCTGGAACTGCTCCGTGGATTACCGGAGTCACCGCAGGACAGCGTGCGCGTCCTCGGGGTCGACGACTTCGCGCTACGCAAGGGCGACTCGTGCGCCACCATCCTGGTGGACCTGGAAGAACGGCGCCCGGTCGATGTAGTGGCGCCGCAGGGGCCGCGGTCGAGGCCGGGGATGGCGCCGCAGGGGCCGCGGTCGGGTCGTGAGCGCTGTTCCGCGGCGCCTCGCTCTACGTAGCCGATTCCGTGTTTTCCCCGATGGATCCGTGGCCGCGCCTTGCGAGGGTGGGACCTTCGTCGGCCGCCAGCGGGCCGGCGCCGAGGGGAGAGAACATGGGGATGTCCGGCCACGGGATGCGGGCGGCGCGATGGGGTGCGGGCACGCTGGTCGTTCTCGCCGCACTGGCCGGGTGCAGCGGCGGGGACGGGAAGCCGTCCGCCCACGCCGGAGCCTCGTCGGCGGCTGCCGGACCGACGAAGGGACCGGGCGACTACCGTCCACCGACGGCCCTGTGCCCGAAGATCGACTTCGGGCCGCTGACCGCGGCCGTCGCGCCCACGGCCGGTGCGCCGAAGGGGCAGCTGACCGGCTCCGATCCGTCGACCGCCGCCGGCGCTGCCTGCCTACAGGCTTTCAGGACGACCGGGACGAAGGCAGACGGCCGTTCGACCGTTTACTGCTCCGTCTGGAAGGACATCCCCACCGCGATCAAGCTGTACGCGTACCGACTGTCCTCGGCCCCCAAGGAAGCTCAGGGTGCGGTGGTGAAGGAGTCGGGCCTCGGCGAGGAGGCCTTCCGGTACCGGAACGTCAAGGACGCCGCACCGTTCGCCGACGACCTGCGGCTGGTGGTCCGGGACAGCAACGTGGGATGCGAGGTCCAGGTGCAGAGCCTGAAACCCTTGACGGACCAGCAGGTCAAGGCGGCCTGGCCGGCCATGGCGGTCACCGTCCGGAAGCTGCTGCCCAAGCTGCGCTCCTGATCCGCCCGGGGCCGAGAGCCAGGACCGGAGCGGCCGGTCAGACGGGCGGCCGGTCCGGGGGTTGCCGCCGGAAGCGGCGTGCAGCTGCTCGACGTAGGTGCCGTCGACCACGGGCACCTCCGGGGCGCGCCACTCGGCGAAGGCGTGGTCGGGCGCCGGGCGGGAGACGGCAGGCGGGGAGAAGACGTCGGAGCGGCAGCCCTCCTGGCCGAGGACATCGGATATCGCCCGGACGTCCAGGGCGGAGAGGGTCAGGCGGACGACCGAGCCGGTCTCCACCCCGTGTTCGAGCGCTTCTCTCAGGGCACGGGCCGGACGTACGTGTCGTAGACCAGGAACGCGATGACCTGGGACCCGATGCGGGACGGGCCGTCTTTCGCAGCCTCCAGTTCCCACCCGGCAGCGCACCGCGAACCTGGGGCTCCGCATACCGCTCCACCCGCCGGAACCCCGGACGGTCCTTGGCAGCCACGGTGGTCGCCCAGTTCAAGGTGCGCCGCCCCGGTGAGACCAAGTCGGTGGGCTGGGGCGAGTTCTGCTAGGGCCCACGTCCGGCGACCACGCTCGGCTGTACGCACGTCTGACTGGCGGGCCGAAGCTGGAACACCCGGTGGCCGTCTATTACGACGCCGCGACCGGCCAAAGCAGCCCGCCCGCCTGCTCGCCACCGCTCTCCCTCGCCCAGCGCACCCTCCGGCAGACAGGACTGAACCGTCGGGCTCCGCATCACAAGCGGAGGACGCCCGCTGCTACGGCCACCGTCGACATCCGTGGCGAGGTGCTGGGCTCCGGGGTGCCGACCGTGCTGCTGCTGCGGCAGACGTCAGCCGTTGGAGCTGTCGGTGGTGTCGGCCTTCGATGTCTTTTTCTTCAGCCCTTGGAAGATGGCCTCGAAATCGGCTGTGGCTTCCGCATCAGCGAGTGCCTGGGGGACGTCTTGCCAGGGGCCCTGGGGGTCGCGGTAGCGGAGTTGGCGCAGCATCTCGTGGGCTAGGGCGAAAGCGTTGTGGCTGACCATGTGGTGCAGTTGGGACCGGAAGTGGGGGAGGTCCGTGGAGAGCATCGCTGTGATCAGTAGGTTGGCCTGAGTCGCGTCGTTCTGGGCCACCTGCTCCAGGAGCCGGTAGGGCAGCGCGTGATCGTGTGAGACCCGTGCGATGAAGCTGGCAGTCAGGGGGGCGCTGCGTAGTGCCTGGCCCAGAGCGTGTGCCGTGGCGTCGAGCGTAGGGGAGCCGCCATTTCCCTCAAGGAATCTCATCAGACGGGCTGCTTCTGCGGGGCTTTGGCCGTACAGAGTGTGGAGCAAGCGCCCTGCCCCGTCCGGGTCAGCACAGGCGAGATCAGTGAAGCGGGAAGCGAACCTCTTTCCGGGGCCGTCATCACTCATTGTGGCTCCAGGACCCCAGCGCATGATCTGCCGGGCCAGAACGAGGGCAGCGGCTGGGGTGTTCATTTCGATCATGTGGCGGAAGATCGTGTCAAGGCGCGGGAGATCGGACAAATCCAGGGGTGGGCTGAGCTGGGGCGCCTGGCCGCAGGCGGCGTACGGGACACCTCCACCACCGAGCTGGCCGACGGCCTGTTCGTCCGGCCCACCGTCTTCGCCGAGGTCGACAATTCCTCCCGCCTCGCGCAGGAGGAGATCTTCGGGCCCGTGGCCAGTGTCGTGCGGTTCAGCGGCGAGGAGGACGCGGCCCGGCTCGCCAACGACGTCGACTTCGGCCTCGCGGCCGCCGTCTGGACCAGGGACGTCGGCCGCGCTCACCGCATGGTCAGGCGGCTGCGCGCGGGCACGGTCTGGGTCAACTCCTACCGCGTCGTCCACTACGGCGTGCCGTTCGGCGGGTTCAAGCAGAGCGGGATCGGCCGCGAACTCGGCCCCGACGCCCTGGACGACTACACCGAGACCAAGTCCGTCTGGATCGACGAGGGCAACCAGCAGTTGTTCGGCCGCCACTGACGTACTGCCAGGCCCATGGAGAGGCAACGACATGCACGACCCTGACCACCCGCTCGCGCGGCATTTCCTGTCCGAGATCTGGGACTCGCTAGCCGGAGAGAAGACGGCCTTCGACCGAGTTCGGTTCGAAGGCCCCGGTGCCCTGCTCTCAGCCTTCGCGGTCACCGACCTCGCGGCCGCGTCCTTCGCCGCTGCGGGACTGGCCCTCAGCGACCTCGTCGCCGCGGCGGGCGCGGACGCGCCGGGCGTCCGTGTCGACCGTCGCCTCGCCAGCGGCTGGTTCGACCTGCCGGTCGGTCCCTCACAGCCGCTGGCCCCACCGAAAGAACCCCAGCCGACGCACGGATGGATGTGCGAGTTCCAGACCGCCGACGATCGATGGCTGCGCATGCAGGCGTCGTTCCCAACCCTGCGCACCCGCATCGCGCAGACGCTCGGAACGAAGGAGGATCCCGGCGCGTTCGAGACAGAGATCCGCAAACACCCCGCAGAGGAGATCGAGCAGATCCTGGTGGACGCGGGCGCCGCGGTGGCGCTCAGCCGCAGCGTCGAGGAATGGCGCGCCCACCCACAGGGCCGGTCCGTGGCCACGGAGCCCCTCGTGCACATCGAACCGGGAGGCGAGAGCAGCAGTACTTGGCTCCCCACCCCGGGACGCCCCCTGGCCGGCATCCGGGTACTCGACCTGACCAGGGTCATCTCCGGCCCGATGGGCACCCGCTTCCTCGCGGCGTGCGGCGCCGAGGTGCTGCGCCTTGAGCCTCCCGGCTCGGATGAGAGCAGGGTCTTCTGGGGGCGCGGCACCGACATCATGCTGGGCAAGCGCTGGGCGTTCCTGGACCTGCGCACTGAGGACGGTCGCGAGCGTTTCCTGGAGCTGCTGTCCGAGGCGGACGTACTCGTCCACGGATACCGTCCCGGCGGACTGGACGCGCTCGTCGCCCCGGACCTGAGGGCCGCCACGCGGCCCGGCCTGGTGGAAGTGGCCCTCAACGCGTATGGCTGGACCGGCCCGTGGCAGAACCGAAGAGGCTTCGACACCCTCGTCCAGTTCAGCAGCGGCCTCGCCGACGCCACGACGGCCTGGGCCCTCGCCGATCCCGGCAAGAGGACGCCGATCAACGCACTGGGCAGACTCGTAGCCGCCGACCGGCCCCGACACCTTCCGGTCGAAGCGCTCGACTTCGCGACCGGATATCTGATCGCCGCGGCCGCGATCCAGGGGCTGACACGCCGGGTAATGACAGGCGAGGGCTCGGTGTCCCGACTCTCACTCGCCCGGACCGCGAAGATGCTCATCGACGCCGGCCAGGGCGCCGAGGAACCGGAGATCGGCCTGCCCCTCAGCGGGCCTTACGTACCTGGCGTCTTCTCCAGCGGCGACGGCCCGGTCCGGCGACTCGAATTCCCTGTGTCGATCGAGGACAACCCGCTCTTCTGGGAGCGGCCGTTCGAGGCGGCGGGCTCATCCACACCGACGTGGTCTACCAGGAGGTGACCTCGGCAGATGCAACATGAGGCAGCAACGTCACCGCGACCGCGCGCCCATGGTCTCCGCCGAACGGGTACGCATGCGCCCCCGCCGGATCTCACTTGCAAGCCCCGGAGTCGACGACGCGTCAGCTTTCTACGACGTCACGACTGGCGGCCCTTCTGAGGGCACCAAGCGGGTCGAGATCAGAGACACGCCCATGACAGCGGGACCATGCGCTGCCGCCGTCAGCATTCACGTTTTCCCAGGATCACGTAACCCCGGCCGAGCTCCCCACCGAGTAACGGGCACCAACCGCCGATAGACATCCTCACCAGGTTCCGAGCTGGCACTCCTCCACCACCGAACCCGTCGGAGACAGCCAGCGGCGTCACCGCACATGGTGTACGGGGCCGCCCCGATCCCGGGGCGGCCCCGCCTTCCGTCTGATGCCCGCACCCAAACAGCCACCGGCCGGGCCATTCCAGCACCTGCTCCGTGAAGGCCCGCTCGACGCGTTCCGGCGGCCGGCGCCCCGGCTCTGCGTCGGCCTCGACGCGCATCTCCCCTCGCTTGCTTCGCCCGACGTCAACGCGACGTCGGCGAGCAAACGCATCGATTCACCCTATTGACACGTGGCCGAAACGCGCACAGCATGATGGCGTTCGCGATTCACCACTGAATAAACATTCACAGCGCTCTTCGATCTCAAGCCTCCGCCGCTCCTGCCCTCTCGCGCATCTGCCCAGCAGCTGATGCCGACCTCGGCGATTGCCTGGATGATGCCGTGCTCGCGCGCGGCCCGGACGTCGTGGACGGCGCCGGCCAAGGCTGGTGAAGCCCACATCAGACGCCCCCCTCGGATCGGCTATGACCTGCACGTTCATGCCGTGCTTCTTGTGTTTGCCCGAGCAGAACGGGCGGTCGGCGGCGATTCCGTCGATGGGCAGGAGCGTCCCGTCGAGGATCACGTACGCCTTCGTCGACGCCGCTCGTACGGCTTCGGCGAGGGTGGGGGCGAGGGCGGCGAGGAGGTTGACGGCCTCGGTGATGTATCGGTAAGCGGTGGTGGTGCCGATCCCGAATCCGGCCGCGAGCTGGGCGTAGGGCTGGCCGTTGCGCAGGTGGGCGAGGGTGAGCAGGGCCTGTCGGCCTGCGTTTAGGCGCCGTCATCGGGTGCCGAGAGCGCGGCGGTGTTCTTTCAGACGGGCGGCGAGGAAGCGCAGGGCCGTGCTGGACACGTCGACGCCGGAGGGGTAGACAAGCATGCGAAGCCTCTGGTGGAGACGGTTGTCTTGGTCGAAAACCCATCTACCAGGGGCTTTACCTACCTGTCAGCTTAACTGCCAAGGCCGTCCGCCAGGCTGGAAGGACCAGCGTGTAGGCCGCAGTGAGGAGTCAAGTTGTTACGTTGTGAGGCGGTCGGTAAACGGTACGGCGGAGGACGCTGGATCCTCAGTGACGTGGACATGGAAGTCGCGACCGGTGACGTCCTCGCGGTGGTCGGCAGCAATGGTTCGGGGAAGTCGACCTTGCTGAGGATCCTCGTCGGACTGTCGCAACCCACCACCGGGAGCGTGTCGGGCCGACCACCGCGCATCGGTTACGTACCGGACCGCTTCACCGGCCACGACCGCATCTCGGCGATCTCCTATCTCACTCACATGGGGCGTATCCGTGGCCTGTCGGGCTCCGTCGCCCGTGCCCGAGGCCATCACCTGCTGGAGCGGCTGTCCCTGGTGGGCGGGGGGACCGCACCGCTGCGCACGCTGTCGAAGGGCAACGCGCAGAAGGTGGCGCTCGCCCAGGCCCTCCTTGTCCAGCCCGACCTGCTGGTCCTCGACGAACCCTGGTCAGGCCTGGATGCCTCGGCCCACGGTGTCCTCGCCGAGTTCATCGACGAAGTGGCCGCACAGGGCGGAGCAGTGGTCTTCACCGACCACCGCGAGGCGATCACCCAGACGCACGCCCGCGGCGCCTACACCATCAGCGACGGCCGGGTCACCTCGCACGGCGGCCGGCACGCCGGGAGCCGCACCTCGATGGTCGAGCTGGTCCTGACCGTGCCGCCCACCGGCGTCATGCCGATCGAAGTGAACTGGTCCGCGCTGCCGGGTGTGACGGACACCGCCCAGCGCGGCGGGGAGGTCGTCCTGCGGGTGGCGCGGGAGCACTCGGACGCCGTGCTGCTGACGGCACTGCAGCACCGGTGGTCGGTGGCCGGCCTGGCCGGGGCCGCGTACGAAGCCAGTTGCCGGGCCGATGCGCGGCGGACCGCCCTGTGATCGCGCTGGTCCGCTATATGTCCACGGTGCTGCTGCTCTCCCAGCGCTACCTCGCGCCGCTGTTGCTGTTCCTCGGCCTGGTGGCCGTGCTGACCAGCAGTGACACCGGCCCGCTCACCGCGACCTACGCCGCGGTGGCCGGGGCCATGCTGCCGTGCTCGGTCTGGCTGACCATGACACTGATCGGTCTCGAGGACCAGGCGCACCGCTCGATCGTCGTCGTCAGCGCCGGCAGCCCTCTACGCGTCCTGCTCGCGACGGTCGGGACGGCCGCCACAGGGTGCCTGCTGCTGACGTCTGCCGGCCTGGTGCTGCCGCTGTTGTTCGCAACCCACACACCCGGCCTCGCGGATCTGGCGCTGGGGACCGCGGCCCAACTCACCTGCGCCTTCACCGGCATCGCCATCGGAGTGGTCTGCTCGCGGCTGGTGTTCCGACGGCAGGGCTACGCGCTCGTCCTCGCCCTGGTGCTCCTCCTGGCCGTGCTGCTGGGCAAGGGCGTTTCCCCGGTCAACATCATGCTTACCCACCTGCAGAACGCGTCGGACTCGGCGGACGCCCTGGCACTCATGGTTGCCCTGCTCGCCGTCACCGCGGGCTTCTTGGCGGCCGCAGTTGTTATGACACAGGCGATCACCCGCAGAAAGGCATGAACTCTGCGGCGGTATGCCCGCACCGGCGCAGGCTGCGCAGCGCCGTCCGGTAGAACGCATGCCCCGCCGTCTTGGCCGCTTCGGTGAGTGTGGGGGAGCGAAAACGCCCAGGAGCTCGACGCCTCGGTGACGTAGAGCGAGTGCCGACCCTGCCGCAAATTGCGCGCGGGAGTACCCACTGCGCAAGTGGGCGAGGGTGAGCAGGGCCTGCCGGCCTGCGCTCAGGCACCTCCAACGGCTGCCGATCGACCGTCAGTGCGCGCGCAAGCGGGTCCCATTGAACTGCGCATAAGGCAGGTTGGAAAAGGCTCAGTGTCTCGTGTGTCCAGGATCAAGGGTCAAGGCCCGTCCTCAACGCCGTGGTGCTCTGGACCACCCGGTACATCGACGCCGCCGTTGCCCAGCTCCGCGCCGAGGGCAACGAGATCCGGGGCGAGGACATCTCCCGGCTCTCCCCGCTCAAGCACCGCAACCTCAACGTGCTCGGCCGCTACAGCTTCACCGCCTCCCAGCCGGTTGACGGGCTGCGGCCCCTGCGCGACCCGGACGCCGTCAACCTCGACGATGACGACGGAGAGGACTGAGCCAGCCGGGACCGGCCAGTCCTGTTTACAGCCGCAGTGGGTGGCGTGGTGACGGCTGCTCGTACACGAGACGTGAGCGGCAGGGCATTTCCGGCTTCAGCATGGGGGCCGGGGACGCCATCAGCGAGGCAGTGTGACAAGCCCCATCTCATAGGCGGTGATGACGAGCTGGACCCGGTCCCGGGCGCCCAGTTTGGTGAGTAGCCGTGACACGTGCGACTTGGCGGTGGCCACCGTGATGAAGAGGTCCTCGGCAATCTCGGTGTTCGACCGGCCGCGTCCGACGAGGGTCAGCACTTCCCGTTCCCGCTCGGTGATGCCCTGGACCGGTCGTGGGGAGCGCTCCGGAGCTGCCGCGGGACGCCGCCCGATGAAGTCGGCGATCAGACGGCGCGTCACACTGGGCGCGATCAGTGCGTCGCCGGCGGCGACGACGCGGATGGCCGCGAGGATGTCGTCCAACGCCATGTCCTTGACCACGAAACCGCTCGCGCCGGCCCGGAGCGCGCCGTAGACATGGTCGTCCTCGTCGAAGGTGGTCAGGACGAGAACGCGAGTGGTTGCCGGGCCGGCCGTGATCAGGCGGGTTGCCTCGATCCCGTCCATGCCGGGCATCCGGATGTCCATGACCACGACGTCGGGGCTGGCATCCCTGACCAGTTGGACGGCCTCGGCTCCGGTGGCGGCTTCACCGACGACCTCCAGATCGGGGTGATCGGCCATGATCACGCGGAGACCGGACCGAACCAACGGCTGGTCGTCGGCGAGCACCACCCGGACGGTCATCGGGCCTCCACCGGAACTCCGACGGGTGCGGGCAGCGGCAGCCGGGCCGCCACCCGGAAGCCGCCCTCAGGGCGCGGCCCGGCGCTGAGTCGGCCGCCCAGCAGGCCGACTCGCTCCCGCATGCCGATGATGCCGAAGCCGTCGGCCGAGCCGTTCTCGGTGGCGCCGCGCCCGTCGTCGACGACCTCCACGGACAGTTCCTCGTCTCCGTAGTCGATGGCCACCCGGCAATGCCCGGTGCCAGCGTGCCGGACCACGTTCGTCAGCGCCTCCTGCACGATGCGGTAGGCGGAAAGGTCGATGTCGGCCGGCACAGCACACTGCCTCCCACTGCGGCGTACCTCGACGCGCACCCCCGCGCCCGCGGTCGCTGCCGCCAGCCGTTCGACGTCCGCCAGCCCCGGCGTGGGTGCGAGCGGTGACTGCTCCGAGGTTGCCGCGCCCCGGTCGGCCTGACGGAGCGACACCAGCGTACGTCGAAGGCCCGACAGGGTCTCTCTGCTGGTGGTCTCGATGGCGCGCAGGGCCTCGCGCGCCTCCGCCGGCTGGGTCTGGATGACCCGGCTGCCCACACCGGCCTGGATCGCGATGATGCCGATGCTGTGCGCGACCATGTCGTGCAACTCCCTTGCGATCCGCAGCCGTTCGGCGGTCACTGCCTCGGCCACCTCCTGCGCACGCAGCGCCACCGCGTGCTCTCGACGCTCGCGACTCAGCAGACCGGCCATGCACGCTGCGGCCATCGCCAGGAAGGCGATCACCTCGTTGACGGCCAGGTTGTCCCCGTGTGCGAAGACCCCGATCACCAGCAGCTGCACGGCGGCAGACACGGCTACGGAGACAATCGAAGCGCGCCGTGCGCAGGTGGCGACGATGAAGCCCAGCACGAGGTCCACCGCCAGATACGACAGGAACTGGCCCTGAAATGACGCCGCCAGTCTCTGATCGACAGAACTCGGAGGGCCCACGACCACAGCAGTGGACCCGAAGAGTGCCATGGCCAGAGCCAATAGCGGCATCCGTCGCACCACGCCGGCGAGCAGACTCACAGCCAGCAGCGCCCCGACACCGTGGACCGTGCCCGACGCCCGCGGCGCGGCCCCCACCAGCAGACCCACCACGAGGAGGTAGGAGGCACCCCCCGCCCAGGCCATAGCCTTGGTCCTCGTCATCGGCGGTGTGCCCTCCCGGGAACAAGGCCACGGTGCGCAACGCGCGTAGGCAACGAAATGGTCGTCATGGGGTCCACGCCGCGAGACTAACCGGGCCACCATCAGCACGGCATCAGCCCGGGGACGTACGCCCACAGGTCAATCCGGCCACACGATTGCCGCCCACGGCCCCATGCCCGGACGGGTTCCCCTCGGCAGTGTGGTGTCGTGATCGAAGTCAGCGAACTCACCAAGCGCTACGGCAGCAAGACGGCCGTCGACCATCTGTCCTTCACCGTGCGGCCGGGCCAGGTCACCGGATTCCTCGGCCCCAATGGCGCCGGCAAGTCCACCACCCTGCGGATGATCCTCGGTCTGGACGCACCCACCACCGGCACCGCCACCGTCAGCGGCGTCCCCTTCCACCGCCACCCGCGCGGACTGCGGCACGTCGGCGCCCTCCTCGACGCCGGACAGGTTCACGGCGGACGCACCGCCGCGGCCCACCTGTCCGCTCTGGCCCGCAGCAACGGCATCCCGCGGCGCCGGGCGGCCGAGGTGCTGCAGGAGGTGGGGCTGGCTGAGGTGGCGAACCGCCGCATCGGCGGATTCTCCCTCGGCATGAAGCAGCGGCTGGGCATCGCCACCGCCTTGCTCGGCGACCCGCCCGTGCTCATGTTCGACGAGCCGATCAACGGCATGGACCCGGAGGGCGTCCTCTGGGTACGCCGGCTCTTCCGGCGCCTGGCCGCCGAGGGACGCACGGTCTTCCTCTCCAGCCACCTGATGTCGGAGATGGAGAACACCGCCGACCAGTTGGTCGTCATCGGACGGGGCCGCCTCATCGCCGCCGAGCCGGTGAAGGACTTCGCGGCCCGCGGCACCCGTCGCATCGTCGTGGTCGGAACACCACAGGCCGCCGAGCTGGCAACCGTGCTGACAGCGGCGGGCGCCTCGGTCGAGCCGGAGGGCAAGGCGGGCGCAGAGAAACTCGCCGTGACCGGGATTCCGGCCGACCGGATCGGGGCGCTCGCCTTCGAGAACGGTATCCAGCTGGACGAACTGACCACCCGTACCGCCTCACTGGAGGCGGCCTTCATGGAACTCACCGCCGACAGCACCGAATACCAGGCAGGACATCCCCGATGACCACGCTCACCTCCACCCCCCGGACCACCCCCGTCACCGCGCCGCCCGTCCGCTTCCGCGACTTGCTCGTCTCCGAATGGATCAAGACACGGTCCCTGCGCTCCACACCGTGGACGATGGCACTCACCCTCCTGTTCGTCATCGGGTCCACCGCCGTGGCCACGCTGGCGGACAAAGCCGCGCCCTCCGGCCTCGCTGATTTCCGGCCCTACGACGCCTATCCGCCGGCTGGTTACTGGACCCTGATCCTCGTCGCCAGCAGCATGGGCGCCCTGACAGTCGTGAGCGAGTACAGCAGCGGGCTGATCCGCACCACGACCGTGGCCGTCCCGGCCCGCGGCTCGGTCGTGCTGGCTAAGGCGGCCGTCACCGCCGCGCTGTGGACCGCGGTCGGCACGGTCGCCTCCACCGGTTCCTTCCTGGTCTCCCAGGCCATCCTGGACGGGCACCATGCCGGCGTTCCGATCACCCAGCCCGGGGTGTTCCGGGCGCTGGCGGCGTCCGCGTTGCTGGCTCCGGTCTGTGCCCTGGTCGGTCTGGGTATCGGCGTTCTGCTCCGGCATGCCGCCGGGACCATGGTCACCAGCGTCTTCACCCTGGTGATGCTGCCTCCCATGTTTTCGGAGAGCAGCCGCTGGTCGGCGGACATCAAACACGCGCTGGTGTCGCCCGCCTGGAATCGCCTGGTCCAAAACTGGGGGCCGGATCCCGGGTCCCTGGGCTACACCGCCACGGTCCCGGGCTCCTGGATCGTGTACACGCTCTGGCCGCTGATCACGATCGCACTCGCCGTGCTCGTCGTGAGGCGCCGCGACGTGTGAGTGTGCCTCCAGAGGCGAGGTCCCGGTAGCTCGTCGCAGCGGGCGACTCATTCACCGCCGGTCTGCTCCGCCGTCTCGGCACCCGCGGCCTGCTCGGCGGCCGTCTGCCGGATCTCCGCCTGGACGACGTCGCCGAAGCTTTCTCTTCGCCACCCGGGTCGCGGCCCTGACCTGCTCGGTCCCCGGCCCCAACCTGCCCTGGCGCCACCAGCTGGCCCCGCTCACCACCGCCGACCACGCCTGACGGCCCCGACAGAGCCCCGCGGCCCCCGACGGATCCCGACGACGAAGGTCACACCACCATGCCCAAGCCCCTGTTCGCCGAGGTCACCGCCCGCGAGGGAGCGGAGGACGAGGTCGCCCGTCTGATCCTCGACTACGCCGAGAAGGTGAGCGAGGAGGAGGGCAACCTCGTCTTCGACGTCCTGACCAAGGAGGCGAATCCGCATGCCTTCTGGATCTACGAGGTCTACCGGGACGAGGAAGCCTTCCAGGCGCACCCCAAGGCTCCTTACGGCGGCCCGTTCAACACCGTGCTCGCTCGCCCCCCTCTGATCGAGGAGGACGCCTCGGTGCTGACCTTCCTCGTCCCGGTCGGCTGACCTGCGCCGACTCAGCCGTCGATACGGTGCGCGCTCCAGAACGACGTGAGATCCGTGCTGGTCGCTGCCTGGGCCGCCGCCTTGAACTCGGCGGTGGTAGAGACGCCGTACCAGTGTGAACTCGCGTAGCTCTTCAGCAGGTTGGTCATCGCCGTGTCACCGATCAGCCGCCGCAGATCGTGCAGGGCGCACTTGCCGTAGCCGTAGACGACGGTGGAGTACCGGGACGAGTGGGCGTCCCAGTAGGCCATGGAGTTGGTGATCTTCTCCGCCGAGGAGGCCCAGGAGACGCTGTTCCAGCAGTTGGCGCCGGTCTTGCCGAGGGCGAGGTCGGTGGCGTAGTCGGTGAACGCCTCGTCCAGCCAGGGGCTGTTGTACTCGTCGTCGCCGACGATGCCGTACCACCACTGGTGGCCGATCTCGTGGGTGAGGGCGGTGGTGCTGACGAGGTCCAGGACGAAGCCCGGGTACTCCATGCCGCCGAACCAGTAGTTGTTGTCGATGACCGCGTCCAACTCGCTGTAGGGGTAGGCCCCGAAGCGGCCGGCGTGTGCGTCGACGGCCGTTTTGGCGGTGCTCAGCATCGACTGCGCGTCGGAGGAGCTGATGCCGGAGACGGAGTAGATGTTGATGGCCGTCCCGGCTGCCGAGGTGCCGGAGATCTTGCTGAACGGGCCCGCCGCCCAGGCGAAGTCACGGACCTTCGTCGCGGTCGCCGTGGTGACGGTGCGCCCGCTGGAGCCGGGGGTGTCGGTCGAGGTGCCGGTGGCCGGGACCAGGAGCGAACTCGGGTGGTCCAGCGTCACCTTGAAGTCGGCGGCCAGGGAGTAGAACGACTCGCCGTTGTTGGTGTACGGGTCCAGGTGCCAGCCCGAGCCGTCCTTCACCGCGAGCACGGGCAGGGCGTTGCCGATGTTGTTGAACGCCCCGTCATGGCCGAACCGGTCGGCGCCGCTGGGCACGGTGATGCCCAGGTCGAAGCCGATCGTGGCGGACTGACCCTGCGTCAGGGGTGTCGGCAGGGTGATCTGGAGCGCCGTGCAGGCGACGGAGAGTGAACCGGCCGTACCGCCGGTGACGTTGGTGACCGTGATCGGCATCGCGGCGCAGGTGCCGTGGTAGTTGTCCCACAGGCGCAGGTACACCTCGCTCAGCGCGGTCGAGGAGGCGTTGGTGAAGGTGGCGCTCTCATGGCCGGTCCAGACGGTGCCGGAGGTGTTGCTGCTCAGGTTCACCGTGTACGAGGGCGCGGCCGGCGTCCGTGTCGAGTCCGTCGGCGGGGCGGTGTCGCCGGAGGTGTCGAGTGCGATGTCGTCGAGGACGAAGCTGGTCTGGAGGCTGGAGTCCTCGGTGCCGGTGAAGGCGAGGGTGACGGTCTGGCCCGCGAACGACGACGCGTCGAGGGTCTCCTTCACATATCCCGTGGCCTTGTCGAGGTTCGACCAGGTCGCCAACGTGGTGCTGCCGATCTTCGCCGTCAGCTTGTCGTAGGCGGTGGACGAGGTGGTCTCGGCGGTGTCGATGTGCAGCCAGAACGACAGGGTGGCGGTGCTGCAGCCGGACGGGATCGTCACGCTCTGCGAGAGCGTGTCGGTGTGCGTTGTGCCGGTGCCGTCGAGCCAGGCGAAGCTGGTGCCGCCGTGCGCGGACTGGCCGGAACGGCTGGTGATCACGCTCGTGGACGACTGTGTCCAGGGCGAAGTGCCGCTCTCGAAGCCGCCGTTGACGACCGCCTGTGTCGGCGTGCAGGCCGCAGCCGCGTCGGTGGCGGCGGACGCCGGGTGGACGGGGAGCAGGGACACGGCGGCCAGCGCGGCGACGGCGAGGGCGCGCGCGGCGACGGATCTGTGGGGGGTGGTTCTCACACGTAACTCCTTCGGGGCGACCGGGATCCCGGTCTGCTCGGCGGCCACCCACCGGCTGGGGTGCGTCGGTGGGTGGCCGTGGGCTGCGTGGATCGATTGACGGGAGCATGCCACACGAGGGGGTGTGATGGGGATCGGCAAACCGGTTCGGAGGCCAATTCACCCGGCGTTGATCTGGTGGGCCGGGATCAGTCGCCGGCGTCGTACCCCTTGAGATGGCCGCTGCCGTGGCCCGTCGGATGGCCGCTCTCGCCCTGGGCGACCTCGGTGCCGTTGTGCAGGTCGGTGGCCGCGTCCAGGGGTGCCGTCGCCGACAGGGCCACACAGGCGAGGAAAGGTCCGGTCAAGGCGCCGGGAAGCAGGCGGCCGGTGGGGGCGGGCTTGGCTTGTTCAGGAGCGCCTTGACCGGGCAGGGGACCCGACCCGCGGTGACCGTGAGGGAGAGCCGGGGCCGGGGCGCGGGGCCGGCCGCGTGGGCGGCGAGCGCGGCGCGGCCGCCCGGCCGGGTGACACGGCGCTGCACCCCTGGTGCGGCGCCGTTTTCGTACACGGAGCCGAACATGGTTCCCCTCCAGGGGAAGCCGCAGGTCGGCGGAGTGCGGCGATGCGGGGCGATAGCACCAGGTAAACCTGTTTGTTGCGGCGGAGCAGAACGAACGATGCCGCTGCGCGACGGTCGGCAAGCCCGCTGCAGCGCACGGCCAGGGCATCGCCGTGTCGTGCTGCTGCCCGATCGAGGCCGGCCTGCTGCACGTGCAGCACCCTTGCGCCATCCGGGTCGTGCGATTACTGCCCCACAGCGCCTGGCCCTGAGCAGCGTCCGGCCTTGCACCCTTCTCCACCAGGAGCAGCAGGCCGCCGCGCAATGGACGCTGCACGGGTGGAGGCCCGGAAAGGTGCAAGGGACTGCAAATGCGCGGGTTGCAGCAACCGACGGACTTCACGGTTGCGTCCGAGGAAGTCGTGTACGGGTTCGACCTGATCCGGGGTTTGCTCCGGCATCGGGATGGTGCCCGCATAGATGAACGGCCACCGGCTGATCTCCGAAGTGTCGAAGCCTCGAAGGAGATCAGCACGATGACCGCACCTGACAGTATGCCCCTGCACGCCCTCGCCGAAGGCAACTTCGCTGCGGCGAGTCCCGACCTGCTGCGCGCGATGGTCAAGACGTTCACTGACGCGCTCATGTCCGCTGAGGCCGATGCTCTCTGCAACGCCGCGAGTACGGGCAGGTCAGCGACGAACGCGTCAACCACCGCAACGGCTACCGCCCGCGCGAGTGGGACACCCGCGCGGGGACGGTTGAACTCGCCGTCCCCAAGCTGAGGCAGGCCAGCTACTTCCCGCACTGGCTGCTCGAACGGTGTCGGCGGGCTGAGCAGGCCCTCATTTCGGTAGTGGCCACCGCCTACCTGCTGGGCGTCTCCACCCGCAGGGTCGAGAAACTCGCCGAGTCCCTCGGGGTCACCCAGCTCTCGAAGTCCCAGGTCAGTGCAATGGCCCAGCACCTGGACGAGCAGGTCGTACGCAGCGCCTCCCCGGTATGGAACCTCAAGTCCCGTCGTCGAAGGGGCAGTGTGATCACCAATTCGCTGACGAGGCCGCAGGGCTTGGGAAGCTTGTCCCGCCTGTGCCCCGGCGCGGCACCCGCCTTCAGTCACGTCCGGGCTCCCGGTCGGCGGGGCCGCTCCAGCGGCTGGGCGAGTCGGACCGAGCCGCGCAGAATCAGACGTTCCTCCCGTCGGTCGTGACGCGGACCGACGTCCCCGAGGAGGATGTGGTCACCCATTGATGACACACCGCGCATCAGGCGGCTTCGGCCGGGACCCGTCTCGCTCGGATGGCGTCGACCAGTGCTCGGTGGTCCTTCTCGTTCTGGTCCGCGTAGAGCTCGGCGAAGGCCACCAGCGCGCGGTCGAAGGCGTCGCCGCTGCCCAGGTACGCGGCGATCGCGATCCGGTCGCCGGAGCGGGCGTGGGCGCGGGCCAGTGTGGCACCGCACAGCCGGCCGAACAGGGCCATGGGCATCGCGAAAGCGGCCGCCGCACCCCGCACGCAAGTCGAGGGAAGAAACGAGCCGGAGCCGTGTCCTGCGTCCGTCGACCGTTCGACGAGCCCTCCGCGAGACACTCCCGGTCTGCTCCCGCACGTCCGCGGCCGGCCGGCTCCTGCGTGCGGGTGCCGGCACCATTTCGCCGAGGTCCGCCCTGGTGAAGCCGGTGCCCAGGGGCCCCGGAGCACTGCCCAGGACGTACCCCGAGGTCGTGCCAGGACGCCGCCACCGCCCCCGGGCCGGCGTCGAACTCCTCCGCCCTCGTCACGTCGAAGGTGATGTCGAAGGCGTTGAGGGCGGTTTTCCAGCGCATGGTCCAGCGGGCTTGTCCCTTGCCGGTGGGGTCGAGGGACATGATCGCCATGTAGACGCACTTCAACGCGGCCTGCTCGTTGGGGAAGTTTCCCCGGGCTTTGACCGCGCGCCGGATGCGAGCGTTGACCGACTCGATCGCGTTGGTGGTGCAGACGATGCGTCGGATCTCGGTGTCGAACCGCAGGAAGGGGGGAACTCCTCCCAGGCGTTCTCCCACAGTTTCACGATCGCCGGATACTTCCTGCCCCAGGCATCGGCGAACTCGGCGAACCGGTCCAGGGCGGCCTCCTCGGTCGCAGCGGTGTAGACGGGCTTGAGCAGACGTGCGATCTTGTCCCAGTCCTGGCGGGCGGTATAGCGGAAGGAGTTCCGCAGCAGATGGACGACGCAGGTCTGCACGATCGTCCTCGGCCGGACCGCCTCCACCGCCTCGGGCAGGCCCTTGAGCCCGTCGCAGACCAGCATCAGGACGTCGCCGACACCGCGGTTCTTGACACGGTTCTTCAATGGCAGGCCCCAGGGGAGCCCTCTGGGGTAGGCTCTGCGCCCTCACGCCTCACCACGGCGACCAACTTGTTTAGACACCGGGGCTCGGCGGGTGGCCCTCGTGCGGAACCGGCCGCAACCATGTGTGCGGCCGGGCCTGAACGCCCCTCGCGGCGGCTCAGCTCGATTCGTGCGGCGGCTCAGCTCGATTCGCGGACGACGAGGTGGCACGGGACGGAGCGCACGCCTGGCTCCGGGTTGCCGCCGATGGCGTCCAGCAGCCGCAGCGCGGCCTGTCGGCCGATCTCGGCGAGGTCCGTGTCGATGGTGGTGAGGGGAGGGCGGCACGCCAGGGCCATGACATCCCAGTTGTCGTAGCCCACGACCGCCACCTTGCCGGGGACATCCACGCCGTTCTCGCGCAGGCTGTCGGCGACGCCCCTGGCGATCTGGTCGTTACCGCAGAAGAAGGCGTCCGTGTCCGGTGCGGTATGCAGGATCGCCTCGGCGGCGCGGCGTCCCCATGCTTCGCTCCACTCGCCGAAGTGGACCCGGCCGGTGGAGAGCTCCAGCGAGGCGCGTTCGAGCTGCTCGACGGTGTGCTGGGCGCGGTCGCGGGCGGCCGCGTGATGTGCCGGGCCGGTGACATGTGCGATCCGGGTGCGGCCCGTCGTCAGCAGATGCTCGACTGCCAGCTGCGCTCCGCTGCGGTCGTCGGACACGACCGACATGTCGTCCGGGTCGGTGGACGGCGAGAGCGCGTAGACCGTCGGTATCTGCTCGATGCCCGTCAAAGGGGGGCGTGGGTCGGTGCGTCGGCCGGTCACGATGATGCCGTCCACCCGGCGGTCCATGAGGTTGCCCAGGTGGTGCTGCTCGCGGATGGCGTCGCCACGGGTGTCGCACAGCAGCACGGAGATCTTCCCGGCACCGAGCGCGTCCTCGGCGCCAAGCAGCACAGGGGTGCTGAAGCGGCCGATGCCGTCGGTCGTCATCAGCCCGACAGTCCAACTGCGGCCCGTATGCAGGCTCTGCGCATTCTGGTTGGGCCGGAAATCCAGCTCCTTGACGGCGGCCAGGACGCGCTGCCGCGTCTCGGGCCGCATCCTGCCGCTGCCGTTCAGCGCTTTCGAGGCCGTCCCGACACTGACGCCGGCCAGTTTGGCGACATCGGCGAGCTTCGCCCGCCCGGCTTGGGGAGACCCTGGAACGGCGGCCACGCGCAATCCTTTTCCTAGATGTCGTCAGTGATGCTCATCCTGGCATCGTTCCCGGGTGCTGACCAGTCCCGGCAGCAAGTCAGAAAATGTTCCCCCGGACCTCTTGACGGCTGCTCCGGGGCTACCTACGTTTCCCGGCAGAAAAACGTTTGCTCAAACGGGTTCGACAAGCGGAGCACCGCAAGTCCGTTTCCCAGGGCGCGCGACATCCGACGTGCGCCGGACTCTACCCGTTCCCCCATCTACCTCTTCGGAGAGCCATGTCCCGCCCGCGTTCCGCCGTGCCCTCCTCCACGCCCTCGGCCTCGTCCGAAGCGGGGCACGCCCCCATGGGTCCGGTTCGCCCCGGTCCAGGTGCCAAGGCCGCACTGGCCCCCGCCTTCGTCGAGGTGAGCGCCGGCTTCTGGGGCACCCGGCGGGAGGTGAACTCGCGCACCTCCGTCCCGCAGGGCCCCGGCCTGCTGGAGTCGGCGGGGAACCTGCACAACCTGCGAGTGGCGGCGGGCACCGCCGAGGGCGAGTTCCAGGGCGCGTACCCGTTCGTGGACTCGGACGTCTACAAGTGGCTGGAGGCCGCGGCCTGGCAGCTCGCCCAGGAGACGTCCGAGGACGACGGCCCGCTCGCGGCCGACGTGGAGCGGATCGTGTCCCTCGTCGCGGACGCGCAGCAGCCCGACGGTTACCTGAACACGTGGTTCCAGCTGCTCAAAGGTGGTGAGCGGTACAAGGACCTGCGCTGGGGGCACGAGCTGTACTGCGCCGGGCACCTGATCCAGGCCGCGGTGGCCCACCACCGGGCCACCGGACGCCCCGAGCTCCTCGACGTGGCCGTGAGGTTCGCCGACCACATCGACAGCGTCTTCGGCCCCGCGGACAGCGGAAAGCCCCTCGGCGGCATCGACGGCCACCCCGAGGTGGAGACCGCCCTGGTGGAGCTGTACCGGGAGACCGGGGAACGCCGCTACCTGGACCTCGCCGGCTACTTCGTCGACCGCTTCGGCCACGGTGCGCTCGGCGGCGAGGCGTACTGCCAGGACCGCCTCCCGCTGCGCGAGGCGACCGACGTCGAAGGGCACGCCGTACGCCAGTTGTACCTGCTGGCCGCCGCGACCGACCTGGCGACCGAGACCGGGGACGCGGAACTGCGCGCCGCCGCCGAACGGCTGTGGACGGCGATGACCACCACCAAGACCCACATCACCGGCGGACTGGGCGCCCACCACGACGAGGAGGACTTCGGCGACCCGTACGAACTGCCCAACGAGCGCGCCTACTGCGAGACCTGCGCCGCCATCGCGTCCATCCAGTGGAGCTGGCGCATGGCCCTGCTCACCGGCGAGGCCCGCTACTCCGACCTCATCGAGCGCACCCTGTACAACGGCTTCCTGGCCGGGGTGTCGCTGGACGGCGAGCGCTGGCTGTACGTCAACCCGCTCCAGGTCCGCGACGGCCACACCGACCCCGGCGGGGACCAGTCGGCCCGCCGAACCCGCTGGTTCAAGTGCGCCTGCTGCCCGCCCAACGTGATGCGCCTGCTGGCCTCCCTGGAGCACTACCTCGCCAGCGGCGACGCGGGCGGCCTGCAAATCCACCAGTACGTCACCGGCCGTTACACCGCCGACGGCAGCACTGTCCGCTGCGAGACCGACTACCCCTGGCAGGGCGTGATCGCAGTGACGGTGGAGGAAGCCCCGGCGGACCGGCCCTGGACCCTGTCGCTGCGTATCCCGCAGTGGTGCGGCGATTTCCGCGTCCGGTGCGGGGACACGGCGTACGACCACACCGACGCGCCGGTCAGCGACGGCTGGCTGCGGCTGGAGCGCGCCTGGGCGCCGGGCGACGTGGTCGTCCTGGAAATCGGCCTGGACCCCCGTCTCACGGCCGCCGATCCGCGGGTGGACGCCGTACGCGGCTGCGTGGCGATCGAACGCGGGCCGCTCGTGTACTGCCTGGAGCAGGTCGACCACCCCGGCGGCGGCCTGGACGACATCGTCCTCGACACCACCCGCCCACTCGCGGTGAAGCACCGACCGGACCTGCTCGGCGGAGTCACCACCGTCCTGGCCACGGGGCACCGTCGGCAGATTCCCGACGTCGGCTGGTGGCCGTACCGGAGCGCGGAGGCCACCGACGCGCCGCCCGCCGACGCGCCCCTCGAACTGACCGCAATCCCCTACTACGCGTGGGCCAACCGCCAGGACGGCAGCATGCGCGTCTGGCTGCCCACCTCCTGACCCCCACGCTCCCCTGCCCCGCCCTCCCCCGGCTCCCTGTGAAACACCCCAAGACAACGAGGTCACCATGAGAAACACCCGCCGTACCCTGATCGCCGCCATCGCCGCCATCGGCGCGCTCACCTCCGTAGCAGCCTGCGGCGGTGGTTCCGACTCCTCCGGGTCCGGCTCGGCCAAGGCCGGCGGCACGTACACCTTCTGGGACCCGTACCCCCAGTTCGACGCCTCCTCCGCCTGGGGCAAGCTCGTCAGCAAGTGCGGCACCGACGCCGGGGTCAAGGTCAAGCGCACCGGCATGGACACCACCGACCTGGGCAACAAGGCGCTGCTCGCCGCCCAGCAGGGCAACGCCCCCGACGTGATGCTCGTCGACAACCCGGTCGTCTCGACGCTGGTGGAGGCCGGCATCCTCAACAAGACCAGCGACCTCGGCCTGGACACGAAGCCGATCCAGAAGAACATCCTCGGCGCGGGAGAGATCGACGGCACCTCCTACGGTGTACCGATCGGCGCCAACACGCTGGCCCTCTACTACAACAAGAAGGTCCTGTCCGCCGCACACGTCGACCCCGCCTCCATCAAGGACTGGGCCTCACTGACGGCAGCCCTGACGAAGGTCAAGGCGGCCGGAAAGAAGGGCATCACCTTCTCCGCGATCAACACGGAAGAGGGCAGCTTCCAGTTCCTGCCCTGGTTCTGGGGCGCCGGTGGCGACCTCACCAAGCTGAACTCGGACAAGGGCGTGGCCGCGCTGTCCCTGTGGAAGCAGTGGGTCGCATCCGGGTACGCGCCCAAGGACGTCCTGCAAAACACGCAGACCACCAGCTGGCAGGAGTTCGCCACCGGCGACTACGCCTTCGCCGAGAACGGCACCTGGCAGCTCGGCAACGCGGCTAAGGCCGGCTTCGGCTACGGCGTCATCAGCATCCCCGGCCAGAACGGCGGCTCGGCACCCGTGCCGACCGGCGGCGAGTTCGTCACGGTCCCCGTGCAGAAGGACACCTCGCGCTACGACGTCAGCAAGAAGATCGTCACCTGCCTGACCAACTCCGCCAACCTGCTGACCACGGACAACACCCTGACGTACGTCGCCCCCACCGCGGCGGTGCAGGCCGAGCAGGTCAAGTCGAACCCCGAGCTCGAGCCGTGGGTCAAGGCGGTGGCCGCGGCACGCGGGCGCACCAGCGGCGGTCTGGGCACCAAGTACCCGACCATCTCGCAGCCGATGTGGACCGCCGTCCAGGCCGCCCTGTCCGGCAGCAAGAGCCCCAAGGACGCTCTCGACGCCGCGCAGACGGCCGCCGGCAAGGGCAACTGACACCCGGCGCCGCCCCAGGGCCTTTCTCCGAGAACCGCACGGCACCCGCAACCGCCCGGACACCAGCACGGCCCCGGGCCGGCCACCCGCACCCAGGAGTTCGCATGACCACCGCCCGCCTCGACCGCCGCTCACCGCGGTCGACGGTCTCGCTCGTGGCGACCGGCACCGCTGACCGGACGGACGCCTCGCCGTTCAGGCGCCGACAGCGCCGCAGGAGCCGGCTCACCGCGCTGGCCTTCCTCGCCCCGCTGGCCCTCTACCTCGCCGCCTTCTACGTCTACCCCCTCTACCGCAACCTCGACCTGAGCCTGCGCGACTACACGGTCCGGTCGTTCGTGGCGGGCGACGCGCCCTTCTCCGGGCTGGACAACTTCAGGACCGTCCTCGACGATCCCACGTTCGGCCCGGCGATGCGCCACACCATGATCTTCACCTTCGTGTCGATCGTGTTCCAGTACGTGGCCGGGCTCGCCCTCGCGGTCTTCTTCAACCGGCACTTCCGGCTGGCCGGCACGCTCCGGGCTCTCTTCCTGATCCCCTGGCTGCTGCCGCTGATCGTGTCGGCGTCGACCTGGTCGTGGATGCTCAACAGCGAGTCCGGCGTCGTCAACTACGCACTCCACCTGGTGGGCGTGTCCCCGGTCAACTGGCTCGACTCCCCGGACTGGGCGCTGACCTCGGTCATCATCGCCAACGTCTGGATCGGTATCCCGTTCAACCTGGTCATCCTCTACAGCGGTCTGCAGAACATCCCCGGTGAGCTGTACGAGGCCGCGTCCCTGGACGGGGCGAGTGCCTGGCAACAGTTCCGACGCATCACCTTCCCGCTGCTGCGGCCGGTGTCAGCGATCACCCTGCTGCTCGGTCTCGTCTACACCCTCAAGGTGTTCGACCTGATCTGGATCATGACCAAGGGCGGCCCCAGCGACGCCTCCTCCACCCTCGCGACCTGGTCCTACCAGCTCGGATTCGGCACCCTGCTGCCGAAGTTCGGCCCCGGCGCCGCCGTCGGCAACATCCTCATCCTCATCGCCCTCGTCTTCGGGCTGCTGTACATCCGCGTCCAGAGGAGGCAGGAATCGTGAAGTCCCCTACCGGATCCCGCCGTTACACCGTCATCGGTCTCGTCCTCACCGCCCTGATGCTGTTCCCGGTGTACTGGATGCTCAACGTGTCCCTCACCCCGCAGCAGGACATGCGCAAGAGCCCGCCCGACCTGCTGCCCGTGCACCCCACGTTCGAGGGCTACCGCGCCGTGCTGAACGACCAGATGCCCTACCTCGGCACCAGCCTGCTCATCGGTCTGGGCACGGTCGTCCTCACCCTCCTTCTCGCCGCTCCGGCCGGCTTCGCCCTGGCCAAGCTCAAGCCGTACGGCGGGGGAATCCTCGGCCTCGTCCTGCTGGTCGCTCAGATGATCCCCGGCATCGTCATGGCGATGGGCTTCTACGGCATCTTCCTGGACCTTGGTCTGCAGAACTCCTGGTGGGGCCTGATCATCGCCGACTCCACCATCGCCGTGCCCTTCGGCGTCATGATCTTCACAGCCTTCATGTCCGGGATCCCCGGCGAACTCATCGCCGCGGCCCGCATCGACGGCGCCGGCACCTTCCGCACCTTCCGGTCCGTCGTCCTGCCGGTGAGCCGCAATGCGATCGTCACGGTCTCGCTCTTCAGCTTCCTGTGGGCCTGGTCGGACTTCGTCTTCGCCAACACGCTCGACGGCGGCGGTGACTGGCGGCCGATCACCCTCGGCATCTACCACTACATCGGCAACAACAACCAGGAGTGGAACGCGATCATGGCCACCGCCGTCGTCGCGTCCCTGCCCGCGGCCGTCCTGCTCGTCCTCGCGCAGCGCTACGTGGCCGCAGGCGTCACCGCGGGCGCCGTCAAGGACTGATCCCACGATGACCCCCATCCGTTCCCCCCGGACCCGCCGGGACCGCGCTCCGCCCCCGTCCCGCCCGCACACCGTCCAGAGCTGCCACCCGTCACGAGGACCCACGTCCCACGTAACCGGCCGGCCCCCGAGCCGTCGCCTCCCCCCGGCGCGCCGCGCCACCTGCACGTCCCCCTCCCGCCCAGGAGAGCCGCTGATGTCATACCTGAGCTCCCGCCACCGCCACAGAGGAACCCTCGGCCGCGCGAGCGCCGCCGCCCTCGCCACGGCCCTGGCCACCTCCGCCCTCGTCCTGTCCGGCACTTCCGCCCAGGCCACCCCCTCCTCCTCCACCACCCTGGTCGTCAACGCCGCGCAGAACCTGCGGCCCGTCACCCACGTCGGCACCGGCAGCCTCTACGGCCTCGCCGACGACACCACGCCCGCCGACAGCCTGGTCACCCCGCTCAAGCCGAACACCTTCGTACAGATGGCCCCCGGCGGCAGCCAACTGCCCAACGGCGAGCCGAAGCCCGCCGGCGACGCCCTCGTCGTAGCCCCGAAGGCGGCCCGCGCGGGCGCCAAGGTCGTCATCCGCATGCCGGACTGGTACCCGGACTTCCCCTACAAGTGGGTGAGCATGAGCGACTGGCTGTCCGCCGTGGACAAGCAGATCGCCTCCGTGAAGGCCTCCAGCGCCACCAACATCGCCGCCTGGGCGATCTGGAACGAACCCGACCTCAACTGGGACACCACCCACGCCGGCCCCTTCGACACCGCCTGGAGCACGACCTACAAGGAGATCCGCTCCAAGGACTCCACCACCCCCATCCAGGGCCCCAGCTTCAGCTTCTACACCCACGCCAAGATGCAGACGTTCCTCCAGGACGCCATCGCCAACAACGCCGTCCCCGACGTGATCGCCTGGCACGAGCTGGGGGGCAGCTCGGGGATCGCCTCGCGCATCGCCGACTACCGCGCACTGGAGTCCAGCCTCGGGCTGAGCCCCCGGCCGATCGATATCGAGGAGTACGGCAAGCCCGCGGAGATGGGCAACTCCGGTGCCCTCATCGGCTACGCCGCCAAGTTCGAGCGGGCCGGCGTCCGCGACGCCGAACTCGCCTTCTGGAACCACTACGGCACCCTCGGCGACACCCTCACCGACACCGGCGGCTCGCCCAACGGCTCGTACTGGACGTACAAGTGGTACGGCGACATGTCCGGCAACATGCTGGTCACCACGCCGTCCGCCCAGACGGGCATAGACGGCCTCGCGTCCTTGAACAGCGCGGCCAACCAGATCAGCGTCATCGCCGCCGGCTGCACCGGCTCCTGCGCCGTGAAGGTCAACGGCCTGTCCTCACTGTCGGCCTTCGGCAGCACGGTCCACGTGAAGCTGGAATACAGCCCCGACACCGGCCGTACGACCGCCTCTCCCGGCCCGATCACCATCTCCGACGCCGACTACACGGTCTCGAACGGCTCCATCACCGTCCCGGTGACGATGAACGCCAACGACGGCTACCACCTGGTCATCACCCCCAGCGGCACGAACACCTCGCTGGCCGGCCGCTACCAGATCACCAACAAGAACAGCGGCCTCGCCCTCGACACCCTGAACGCGGGCACCGCCCAGGGCACCTCGGTCGTCCAGGCCACGTCCACCACCGGCACCGACGAGAACTGGACCCTGGTGGCAGCCGGCTCGGGCCTCTACAAGATCGTCAACCAGAAGAGCGGCCTGGCGCTCGGCATCAACCAGATGAGCACCAGCGACGGCGGCACGGCTCTGATCTGGGGTGACAACGGCACCGCCGACCACCTCTGGCAGCTCATCCCGGCCCCCGGCGGCTACTACAAGATCGCCAACTACAACAGCGGTCTCGTACTCGGCGTGGACCAGATGAGCACGACGTCCGGCGCGCAGGTCCTGCAGTGGGCCGACACCGGCACTGCCGACCACCTGTGGAAACTCACCTCCCGCTGAGGCAACACCAACGGTCCCGCGTCCGCCTCTCCGGCGGGCGCGGGACCGCTGTACCTCCGGCCGGGTACCTTCCGGTTCGGGCAGGCCTGTGCCGATCCAGCGGCGGGAGGCCACGAACACGTCGATGGCGTCGCGGGGCACTCCGCGGTGACCAGGGCTGGCTTTGTCCACGAGACGTCAGTACCGATCAATGGCGGGGCGATCGATGGCCTCGGCTTGACCATCTACACGCGTCGCGCACAACTGCCGCAAACTCACCTGGGCTTGAGGCCGTGCAGCATCAGGTGCACCAGTTGGGGGACGCCGTCGCGAGTGGTCTGCGCGCCGAGCCGGTCGTTGGCGGCGAAAGTGGCGGTGCCCTGGAGGTGGCGCCCACGACGAGAGTGAAGTGGGTGGGGTCCCCCTCGATGATCTCCCCGCGCTTCTGGGCGTGCGCGATGATCCGCTCCAAGACCCCCATCGTACGGTCGATGGCGGCGGCCATCTCCTCGGAGGCCTCGGGGTCGTACTTGCGGGCGAACATGAGCTCCAGGAGCCCGGCGTTCTCGGTGGCGAAGCCGAGATAGCCCCAGGCGAGGGCGACGCGCCGCGGTTCCAGCGGGAGGGCGGGGTCGTCGACGGCGGTCAGGCGGTGGGCGCTGGCCAGGCCGCGGTGGTGGGCTGTGCTACCGGCTGGCCGACCGCAGCGCTCAGGTGGTGGCGGCCCGCGGCCTCGAGACGCACGTCGTCACCGCATCCTGACCACCCGGGCCGCGCACACGGTGCGCGGCCGGAAGTGTGTGCTGGGCGCTTCGGCCGGAACACCGAGCACCGTGGGCGCTGCGTAACCTGTTGTGCGGGGCCCGGCGGCGCGGCGCAGCCGGTTGGCGATCGCCAGTCCCAGCCCCTCCTCCACCGGCAACGACGCGACGATGAGATCGCACCCACGCTGGTCCAGCTCGCGCAGGAACCCGTACAGCCCGCGCGAATAGGCAGCCATCGAAGCGGGGACCGCGACCACGGCGTGCGCGTTCACCGGCGCGTCGGGGAAGGTAGGGGGAAGAAGGACGCCGACCTGGTGCCCCAACTCCTGTGCGCGCTCTGCTTCGGCGGCGACCTTCTCCAGCTCGACGAGGACGACCCGCGCCCGGGGAGCGTAATGCGACGGATGCTGGCCCGGCACTCGGACATGGCTCGTCGACGGGACCGCGATCGGGCGTCCCAGGACCGCTTCGAGGTCCTCGCGGGTCACCCCGCCAGGCCGCAGGATGCTCGGGATCTCTCCGGTGGCGTCGACGATGGTCGACTCGACGCCGATCTCGCAGGGGCCGCCGTCGAACAGCGAGCGGCGTACGTCGTTGCCGGACATCGACCTCGACGTGGAGTCCGAGCGGCGTCTGGAGGTGTACAACGCGATCATCAAACGGTTCGGGAAGGAGCGGACCGCGGTCACCGGCATGCCCGAGACTTCGCCGCCGATCTTCCACAGTGCGGCCGCGCACGGCACCCGCACCCACTCGTAGCCGTGCGTCAGACGGTCCCGCAGGCGTGGCACGGCGGAGGAGGCGGGTGGGCCGATCTCGGCGAGCACATCGGCCGCCTCCCTGATGCGGAAGGTGATCGGGTCGTCGAGAAGGTCGAGCAAGAGCGGCATGACCTCGGCCGGGTTACTGCCGACGGCCCACAGCGCGGCGACGGCCGCGGGCCGTACGTGCGCATCCGTGTGGGTGGTCAGCTCCCGGATCGTCTCCCGGGCGCCGGCGGCCGCCGGGCCGAACGCCCCCAGTGCCTTCAGCGCCGATGCTGTGACCCCGTGCTGTTCATGGCGAACCGCAGTGCCAAGCGCCGCGACCACTGCGTCGATCGCGGCAGGGTCGCCGAGCGCGGCCAGGGCGGACAGGGTCGCGTTAGCGCTCATCCTCGTCCATTCCTGGGCGAGGTCGAGGCGGCGTAGATGGTCGCCGAGCCGGGGCACCAACTCGTCGGCTGCCTGCGGCAGATGCCGGGCGACCTGGATCGCGCGCCATGCGTCAACGTCGGAGTCCAGCGCGGCCAGCAGGCTCGGCAGGGCGCGCGTGTCACCGAGGCGGGCCAGGGCTCCCACGGCCGCCTGGTGGCTCTTGCGCAGCCGATCCTCGGGTGCGGCCCACACGTTGGGGCCGTGCGCTGCGCGTTGGGCGTCGACGTGCGCGGCGAGCGCCTCCCGGGCCGGGGCGGCGATCGGGTGACAGGCCTCCAGGACGCCGGCGGCCTCGGCAGCCACCATCAGGTCGTCTGTGGTGAGATGCTCGGCGACCAGCATCAGCAGGCGGGTGTGGTCGCCGCGCCAGGTTCGTATCAGCTCCCCGCTCATCCGCAGCGCGTCCAGGCGTGTGCCGGGGTCGGGGCTGGCCAGCTGCTCGGCCAGCACCGCGGTGCGCTCAGCCACCCGGCCTGCCAGCACCTCGTGGAAGGTGCGCAGCAGATCCGTGGTGTGCGCGTACACCCGCGTGTGGTGGTCGAGATCCTCGAAGGCGGCGACGATCTGGGGCGGAACCCCCTGGGCGGAGACCGACGGGTGGCTCGTGGCCGGTGCGATCGGCTGTACGGGCAGGGCGCGGACGCTCTCGTGCAGCAGATCGACGGCGGCCGGGACGACGTCTTCGCCAATCTCCTCCGGGGTGCAGCGGGCCCGCTGGATCAGGGCCGCGAGCCGGGTGACCGGCCCCCAGGCCGGGTCGGCGACCAGCCAGCCGAGCCAGTCCTCCACTTGCGGCGAGGCCGCAGGCAGCCGCAGCGCCAGGACGGCGGTCGCATCCAGGATCCGCAGCCGGGCGGCAATTCCGCGCTCGGCAGCCAGCCGCTCACGCAGCAGATCGGCGGCCCAGTCTACATCGTCGAGGAACAGCCCCAGACCGGGAATCGCGGCCAGGCGCACATCCGGTCCCGGTCGCGCACGAGTTCGGCGAACTCCACGTCCCGCGCACGCAGAAAGGCGGCGGCCTGCGCGCAGCCGTCCGGCGGGTAGTACTCGATCTCAGTGCCGTCATCGTCGAAGCCCCGCTCGAGAGACTCCCGCCCCACACTGACCACCAGCGCCACCACGGCCGCCCGGTCAGGCGTGGAAGGGGCGGCGGCCAGCTCGAACAGTAAGGGCAGGCTGGCCGCCGTGGACGGATACACGTCGCCCTGATGATGGACGGCGCTGTAGAAACGGTCGAGAGCCTTGCGGCGCTCCTCGGCCTGCGGGGAGCTCAGCGCCCTCAACAGGCCCGGTATCTCCTCGGCCGTGCCGTACGCGTGCTCCAGCAACGACCAGCCAATGTCATCAAGTTCCTCGAACATGATCCGAACCATGCCAGGCAGCACTGACAAGCGGCTGGCAGCACAAGGTGAACCTGCGGGTCAGCCGCGCCGGACACACCGTAAGCAGGCGGACGACGTGCAGATCTAGGGCTGGCATCCGGCCGGGCGGCTACTCATAAATCGTGCCGCCCCCCACCTGAGCCGGTCGAGGAAGCCCCCTTGCTCAACCGCTCCTCCTCGCTCCTACTCAGACAGTCCCATAGTGTCCAGGATCGCGGGATGGCTGTTCTGTCGCGCCTGACTCGCGGGCCCTACGGCCGGTGGTGCTCCCGCCAGGCGCGGCACAGCGCGTGGAACTCCTCCTGGCGTTCGGCGAGGAGGTCTTGGGGCCGCTGCAGGTGGCAGTCGAGGATGTGTACGCCGTCCTGGAAGGGTTCGAAGCCGATCCGCTCCCATACGCGGCTCAGTTTGGCGGCGGCTTCGTGATGCTGGTCTTCGGTGAGCTCGCGGCCGTCGGCCGATCCGGGCTCGCACGCCACCGCGACACAGTCCTGCGAGAGGCGGCGGATCGCGGCACCTGCCAAGACCGGGCCCAGGCCCAGTCCGCGCCAAGGGGGTTCCAGGACGACCCGGTCCATGACGAGCAGGTCACCGACGGGGTGCGCGAGCGCGGCCTCGAAGTCTGGCTCCCACTGGCCGGCAGCGACGTCCAGCACCACCTCGCCGATACGGGAGACGTCCCCGGTGTAGGATCCATCACCTCGAACGGATGGTCCGGGCCGAACATCCGTACCCGCACGAACGACATGCTGCCCACCGTGACGTCCTGGACCGCGTCCAGCGCCTCCTGGTCCAGGTCGCTGTAGGCGGCCAGGTCCTCCGCCAGGACGTCCGCGTCGATCCGGGCGGCCACCGTCCGCACCTCCAGCGTGTTCTCGAACTCGTATGCCTGGACGGGGTGTTCGTGGTGGTAAGTGAGGCTGATCAGCGATGGATCGGCGGGCAGCTGGGCAGTCTGGGGCGCCAAGAGGGTCACCGTGCCAGCGTAGTTCTGCCCGGCCGGCGCGTGCCGGGGAACAGTGCGTTCTCACCCGTCGGCGAGGCCTACCGTGCAGGACTCGACGTTGAAGCACGGCCTCGGATCCGTGTGCACATGCGTCTCACCTCTTGACGCAGGTTACGAATCGGACAGACGGTAAGTCTGCGCCTTGCTCCACGGGAAGGGGAGTGCATGTCCTTCACCTGGCGATATCTCGTACGCCCCGACGGGTCCTTCAGCCGGATCGGCAACCTTGACGGCAGCCTCGACGACGTCAGTGACGAAGAACTGGCCCGCACGCACCGTCCCGCGGCCCGCGCCTTCATTCGCTGAAACCGCGACGCCGACCGTGCCCCGAGGGCTCTCCCCCAACTGTTCGAGGACTGGGAGGCCGAGACCATGCGCGCCCACGGCTGGGCTCGCGCCAAGGAACCCGAGGCTCCGTTCAGTCCACCTGCCCCGCCCGGCCTCACACCGCGCGGCCGAGGCTGAGCGTGACGTCAGAGGAGTCGAGCCCCCGCGGCCGTCAGCATGGCGGCCTCGGCGAGAGTCGTGCCATCGTTGCCGTACGCCAGCGGGCCCGTGATTCCCGCGATGGCGGCCGCGCTACGGGCGCCGGTCGGCTGGTGCAGTCGGGCAGGCGATCGCCGGGAATGCCGCCGTGTGCCCGCCCGCGGTGAACGTGATCGCTGCGGGGCAGTGGGCCCAGAAGGGGGAGCCGCCGATGAGGTGGTCGCCGTGCTCGCTGTTGAGGAGGCGCAGCCACACCTCTGTGCTGGTCATGCTGGCGCGGTACGCGGTACGGAAGACGCCTCACGTGGCGGTGGGCGAACTCAAAACCGCGCTGTCCTCTGACTCTGTGACGGAGCAAAGGATCAGGCGAGGGCCGCTCTCGCGTCCGGCCGTCCCCATCCCGAGTGATCAAGTTCGAGGGACCATTCGATCAATCAGGCGGCCTCGGTCGGCCGCGCCCCTCGTGCACGATGGTGACGTGAAGAGGGATGCAGCGCGCGAAGCCGTCGTTGAAGCAGGCTGGCAGGCAGTACGGGACGACGGGCGGGTACGGGTGGAGTTGTTGGAAGCGGCCTACGCCGAGCCCTGCCTGCGGCAACTGTTCCCCTGGACCGGGATGGGAGAACTTCACTTCAGCCGTTGCACCGAACGACGGTGGACCTGGGACATCCCGTACATGACGCTGATCCATCAACGGCCCGCTGAGGTCAACAACCGTACGACTCCCGGCCATTGGGAAGGCGACCTCATCATCGGACGCGGCCAGGGCTCGGCGATCGGCACGCTCGTGGAACGGACGACCCGCTACGTCCAGCTCATCCACCTACCCCACGGCTGGAAGGCTCCCCAAGTCCGCAACGCACTCATCACCCAGACCGCCGGCATACCGCCCGAGCTGCGGAAGACACTCACCTGGGATCAAGGCCGCGAGCTGACTCTGCACGAGCAGATCGAGGCGCTCACCGGCTTCCGGATCTACTTCTGCGACCCGCACTCGCCCTGGCAACGAGGGACGAACGAGAACACCAACGGACTGCTGCGGCAGTACTTCCCCAAGGGCAGTGACCTGTCGGTTCACACCGCCCGCGACCTCCGCGAAGTAGCTCGGCAACTGAACAGCCGGCCCCGTCTCGTGCTCGGCGACAAGACTCCCATTGAGGCCATGAGACGATGGCTCATAGGACCGTTGACCAGCTGATTCGCAATCACTGATGAAAACCGCCCCGTCTATCCGGTGGTTTTCATCGACGCCATCCACGTCAAGATCCGCGATGGCGCCGTCGCCAACCGGCCCATCTATGTGGCCCTGGCCGTCACCACCGAAGGCCGGCGCGAGGTCCTGGGCCTGTGGGCCGGCGATGGCGGTGAGGGCGCCAAGCACTGGCTGCACATCCTCACCGAGGTCAAGAACCGCGGTGTCAGCGATGTGCTGATGCTCGTCTGCGACGGGCTCAAGGGCCTGCCCGAGGCGGTGGAGACGGTCTGGCCGAGGACGATCGTACAGACCTGCGTGGTCCACCTGCTGCGGAACTCTTTCCGCTATGCCGCCCGCCAGGACTGGGACAAGATCGCCCGCCTCCTCAAGCCCGTCTACACCGCTCCGACCGAAGAGGCCGCCCTGGACCGGTTCGCCGACGCCTGGGGCCGGAAGTATCCGGCGATCGTGAAACTGTGGGAGAACGCCTGGGAGGAGTTCACGCCGTTCCTGCGGTTCGACACCGAGATCCGGCGCATCGTCTGCACGACGAATGCGATTGAGTCGGTCAACGCGCGGATCCGGCGAGCGGTCAAGGCCCGCGGACACTTCCCGAACGAGCAGGCCGCCTTGAAGTGCGTCTACATGGCCATCATGTCGCTTGACCCCACCGGCAAGGGCCAGGCCCGCTGGACCATGCGCTGGAAGACCGCACTGAACGCCTTCGACATCACCTTCGACGGCCGTCTCTCCGCAGCCCGCCAGTAACCTCAACCACCCTGGTTACACCGCTCGTTTGACAGACCCTCGCCCGGCGGTGGTCGCTGGCGGCGCAGGCGAGAGTGGTGACGGCCTCCAGGCAGTCGCGGCGGATCGCCTCGCCGTGGCTGACGCGTACCGACCGTTCGGCGGCGCGCTCCTGGAAACGGCCGCTGACGATCGAGTCGCGGACGTTACTCGTGACGAGAGGGCGAAACGGACACGCCTACGGCCCTCAGCTCGCTGTCGCGTACACGATGAGGTTGTCGACAGGGTGCCCCTGCGCGTCGAAGTCGCCGTCGCACGTGATGAGCCGTAGAGCACGTTCCTGGGTCGGCCCGTAGACCTTCTCCGTCGGGAAGGCGTTCTTGGCGACGCTCTCCGTGGCCGTGACGGTGAAGTGGAGGGCTTTTCCCGTCTTGTCGGTGACGGTGATGTCCGCACCCTCCTTGATCTTCTTCAGGTCGTGGAAGACGGCCTCGCCGAAGCGGGTGTCGTTGTGGCCGATGATGACGGCCGCGCCGATCTCACCGGGCACCGCACCGCCCGTGTACCAGCCCGCGGTCATCCCCTCCTCGGCCGGAGGGACCTGAACCGTCCGGTCCGTGTTGAGGCCCAACTCCATCAGCGAACTGGTGATCCCCACGGAGGGAACGGCCACCTCGGCAGGGGCCGCCGGAGCGTCGGCCGCAGGCCGCTCGGACTTCGGAGCGCCCGACGCGGCGGCGGGGGCGGTGGGGGCGACCCGGACCGTCGGGTCGGGGCCGGACGAACAGCCGGTGAGCAGGCTGACAAGGGTCAACAGGGTGAGGGTCGCGAGGCGGGTCCGAGACAGGGCCGGACGGTGTGCAGGGGGCAACTCGGGCTCCAGAACAGGGTGCGAGGGTTCGCCGGAACGCACAGGGCGCCGCCTGGTGAAGGGCGGCGCCACCGTTTCGTACAAGCGGTCGTGCTGCCGGGTCAGCCTTCGCGGCGGGCGGTGGTGCGGCGGCGCAGTACGTAGGTGCCGGCGCCCGCGAGCAGCAGCGCGCCGGTGGCCGAACCGATGAGCGTGCCGGTGTTGTCGTCCTGGGCGGGGGCCTCGCCCGCGGCGACACCGCCACGCGGGTAGTCCTTGCCTCCGGCCTTCTGGGCTTCGGCGGCCTTCCGGGCCTCGTCCTCCTTGAGCGTCCTGGCGTCCTCGGCCTTCTTCTTCGCCAGGGCCTCCTTGTCGGCCGGGGTCGATTCGGTCGCGCCCGGCGTCGGAGTCGGGTCGGTGGCGAAGGCCGCGGTGGCCGGGACGAGCAGCGCGCCGGCCGCGACGCCGGTCAGGACAGCGATACGCAGTGGGCGCAGGGTGAGACGGCGGGACATGTCAGGGCTCCAGTTCCAGCCCGGCTTGGTCGTTCCTGGTTGCCGATCCGCACCAGGTTCCGGGCATGGCTTCACCCTGACGGCCACTTGTGAGGAAACTGTCAGAGCGCTGTCGTCATCCCATCAGGGTCGACCGGGGCTCTCCGGCTTCCGTGACTCGGCTGTCGGCAGCCGCAGGGTGAAGGTGGCCCCCTCCCCCTCCGTGCTCGCCACGTCCACCGTGCCGCCGTGGGCCTCGGCGAGCTTGAGGACGATCGCCAGGCCGAGGCCGCTGCCGCCGGTGCTGCGATTGCGGGACTTCTCCGCCCGCCAGAAACGGTCGAACACGTACGGGAGGTCGCCCGCCGGAATGCCACTGCCGGTGTCGGACACCTCCACGGCGAGCTCGTCCCCCGGGTCGGTGACGTACCGGCGCAGGGTCACCGTGCCGCCGGCCGGGGTGTGGCGCACCGCGTTGGAGAGCAGGTTGCTGACGGTCTGCCGCAGCCGTACGGGGTCGGCGTCGAGGAGCGGTGGGTGAGGAGTGCCTGGCGGCGGGGTCAGGACCGTGAGGGTGACGCCCGCCGTCTCGGCCAACCCCTGGTGCGCGGCGGCGACCTGGCCGAGCAGCTCGTCGATCCTTACCGGTTTCCGGTGCAGCCGCAGAGCGCCCGCGTCGGCCGCGCCCAGGTCCTGGAGGTCGTTGATGAGGTGCTGGAGCTGCACCGCCTCCTCCAGGAGCGAGGAGACGAACGCAGGGTCCGGCACGGCCAGTCCGTCGTGGGCCGCCTCCAGCCAGCCCCGGATGTTGCTCAGCGGCGTTCGCAGCTCATGGGCGACATCGCTGACCATCACCTTGCGCTGCTCCTCCAGGCGGGCCCGGTGCGCGGCCATGTCGTTGAAGGCCGCCGTCAGCCGTCCGATCTCATTGTCGGAGACGACGGGCACGGGCACCGGCGTCGCGTCCAGGCCCTCCCGCATGCGCTGGGCGGCGCCGGTGAGCGCGTGCAACGGTCGTACGAGCCTGGCTCCGGCGAGCACCGAGGCGCCGACGGTGAGGGCGAGGACCAGGGCGGTGACACCGGCGATGCGTGCGGTGTTGGCGCGGGAGAGGTCGAAGCCAGGCACGCCGGCGGCACCGGGGCCGTCGATGAACAGGAGTGCGGGCTCGGCGACATAGCCCGTGAGCTGTTCCCGGCGGGCGCTTTCGACACAGTTGGCCACGGCCCGGTCGTACGCGCTGTCGCGGATCTCGCCGGGGGCGTAGTCGAATGCGCCGCCGGAAGCCGCTTTGCGTTCGGCCGTCGCGGCGTCCTCCGCCTTCTTGGCGGCCAGGGCCTTCGCCTCCCGATCGCTGAGGCCGTCCTCGGCGCCGGAGACCGCGTCGTCCCGCCCGTATGCGTAACTCCGGTCCCAGGACAGGTCCAGGTTCAGTTTCACGGCGGCGCGACCCTGTCGTTTCAGACAGGCGTCAGCCAGTTGGTTGAGGGCGCTCAGGGCCTTCTGCTCGGTCGCGGTGGGACCGACCGGGTAGGACGCAAAGCACTTGGCCTCCATGTCACGGTCGGTGACGCTGTCGGTCCCCCCCTCGGTCTCGTCGCTCACTAACTGGACGCGGGGCCGTCCGCCCGGGCTCTCGACGACGTCGGCGGCGATACCCATCTGGCTGAGGCACTCCACCCTCCCGGCGGCGGCCTTCCGCAGTGCGTCGTGTTCCTTCGCGGGCAGCCGGAAGGGCCCCACGGCCCGTGGATCGACGCGGTCGGAGCCGGCCTTGGCCGCGTCGGGCACCAGCACGGTGTCGACGGAGCGTGGATCCACGACCGCCGAGGCCTGCTGAGCGAGCAGGTCGTCGGACGAACCGCCGCCCGCTGAGCGCGAGTCGGCCGAGTCCACGATCGGGCGTCGGCCCGGCGTGGTGAGCACGATCCGGCGCCCGGACTCCTGGGCCAGATGTCGCACGGTGGTGTCGACGCCGTCCCAGTCGGGGTGGGTGGCTGCGTAGCCGAGGAGGGTGTTGTAGATCTTCGCGTCGGACTTGAGGTTCTGCCCCTGCTCCTGGCGGATCGCGACGGAGGTCGTCTGCACGGCCAGCCAGGCGGTCGCGGCGACCGAGCAAGAGGCCACCAGCGCCGTCACGGTCAACAGCCGCCCCGCCAGGCTCTTGCGCAGCGGCAGCCGGGCGGCCCCCGCCGCACCTCCCCTGTCAGGACGACGCATGGCGCACGTTCTTCGCGGGGTCCGTGAGTTTGTAGCCGACGCCGAAGACGGTGATGAGGCGGGCGGGCCGTCGTGGGGCGCGCTCGATCTTCTTGCGCAGGTTCATGACGTGCACGTCGACGGTCCGGCCGCTGATGTACTTGTCGAAGCCGTGCAGCTCGTCCAGGAGCCGTGCCCTGGTGAAGACCCGGCCGGGCTCGGCCGCCATCGCCGCGAGGATACGGAACTCACCGGGCGTGCACTCGACGGGCGTCCCGGCGACCGACACCTCGTGCCGCGAGGGATCGACCCTGAGCGCGCCGACCGTCAACACCTCGTCGTCCGGGGCCACTTCGGGCTCCGAGGCGGGGGCGGGTACGGTCGCCGGGGCCGGGGCGGGGCCGCGCCGGTTGCGGCGAAGCAACGTCCTTACCCGGGCGGTGAGTTCACGCGGACTGAACGGCTTGGTCATGTAGTCGTCGGCGCCGAGGTCGAGGCCGAGCAGCAGATCGTCCTCGGTGCTGCGGGCCGTCAGCATGAGCACCGGCACCTCCCGGCGTTCGGCGCGCAGGATCCGTACGACGTCGAGACCGTCGGCCCCGGGCATCATCACGTCGAGGACGACCAGGTCGGGTTCCTGGTGCCGGACCGTCTCGAGAGCCGTCCGGCCGTCCTCGACGACCGTGACGGCGTGACCCTCGTGCTCCAGGTAGCGGCGCACCAGTTCGGCCTGCTTCGCGTCGTCTTCGGCGACCACAATGTTTGCGCACACGCCGCAGATCGTAGCGACCGCCGGCGCCGGGAGGTCTGAAGTGTCCTTACCGTGAGGGCAGTTCGGTGGTGGACGGGCCCTGTGCAGGGCTGCCGTCGAGCGTCCCGTGAGGTCGAGGAGCAGCTCGGCGAAGAGGGCGTCGCCCCACCGAACCAGGGGCGGGTGAAGGTCGCGGGGTCGTCGACGTGGAAGCTCTCGTGCATGGAGCCGGTGCCCCCGTCGGTGCGCAGCAGCAGCTCCGCGAGGCGGGTCCGCTCGGCCTCGTCGTCGCTGGTCAGCGCCTGCATGGTCAGGGAGAGCGGCCAGATGTGGTCGGGCGGTGTGTGCGGGCTGCCGATGCCGGACGCCGAACTGCCCGCGTAGTAGAAGGATGCTCGGTAACATCGAAACGATGTGCACATCGTTTCGATGTGAGAGGCTGAGGGCATGCTCGAACTCGCGATCCTCGGTTTCCTCGCCGAAGGCCCCCTGCCCGGCCACGAGCTGCGCCGCCACATCACGGACCTGACCGGCTACAGCCGTCCGGTCAGCGACGGCACCCTCTACCCGGCGATCAACCGGCTGACGAAGACCGGTCTGATCGAACGGCACCCCGCACCCGAAGCGGGCGGCGGCCGGTACGTGCTGAACCTGACCGCGGCAGGCCGCGAGGACATGCTGCGGCGGCTGCGGGAACCGGCCCAGCATGAGATCACCGACTTCTCCCGCTGGTTCGTGATCCTGGCGTTCCTCTCACTGCTGCCCGACAGTGCCGAGCAGCACGCCGTGCTGCGCCGCCGCCTGGACTTCCTGGAGACCCCCGCCAGCTTCTTCTACGACGGCGACACACCGCTGCGCGCCGAGCAGGTCAGGGACCCTTACCGGCGCGGCATGCTGCTCACCGCCCGCGCCATCAGCCGCGCCGAGCGCGCCTGGCTCCACCAGGCCCTGGACAGCGACGACACCCGAGAGGCGCACGAGCGGCCCCGCCCCCAGGCCCACACCCGTGACCGGAAGGACTGAACATGCTTGCGTCCTGGTACGACCAGCAGGGCCCGGCCGCCGAGGTGCTCCAACTCGGTGAGCTGCCCGACCCCACACCCAGCCCCGGTGAGGTGCGGGTCCGCGTCAGCGTCTCCGGCGCCAACCCCGGCGACACCAAGAAGCGGCGCGGCTGGACCGGCTCGGCCATGCCCTATCCGCGGGTGATCCCGCACAGCGACGCCGCCGGCATCATCGACGCCGTCGGCGACGGCGTCGACGCGCGCCGCGTCGGGCAGCGCGTGTGGGTGTACGGCGCCCAGTCCTACCGCCCCTTCGGTACCGCCGCCCAGTACACCGTCGTCCCCGGCGACATCGCGGTCCCGCTGCCCGACCACCTGAGCGACGACCTCGGCGCGAGCCTGGGCATCCCCGGCATCACCGCACACCGCACCGTCTTCGCCGACGGCCCCGTCGACGGCGAACTCGTGCTGGTCAACGGCGTCCTCGGCGGAGTCGGCTCGCTGGCCGCCCAGCTCGCCCGCTGGGGCGGGGCCACGGTCATCGGCACCGTCCGACGCGGCACCGACCTGGACCGGATCGACCCCGCCGTCGTCTCCCACGCCGTCGCCCTCGACTCAGACGACCCGGCCGCCTCGATCCGCGCCCACGCACCCGACGGCGTGGACCGGATCATCGAGGTCGCCCTGTCCGACAACGCCGACCTGGACGACGCCGTCGCCGCCAACGGCGCCGTCATCGCCGCGTACGCCACCCGCGCCGACCGCACCGAAATCCCGTTCTGGACGCTGCTGTTCAACAACGTCACCCTGCGCCTGCTCGGCAGCGACGACTTCCCCGCCGAGGCCAAACGCCAGGCCGCCCGCGACCTCACCGCCGCGGCCGCCGTCGGCGCCCTCACCGTCGAGGTCGGCGCCCGCTTCCCACTCATGGACATCGCCAAGGCCCACGACCGCATCGACGCCGGCGGCCGCGGCCGCGTCCTCATCGACATCCCCCAGTAGAGAACCTCTGGCGGGATCTCCACATCTCCAAAATTGAGCATGAGCGTGCTTCGGGCAGTGCGTAAGTCGGCGCGGGCCACGATTCATTGAACCCGGCACGCATCCGGATCACGAGTGTGCGCAAGGTGCCGGCTACCGGGACGGACGTGCACGGTAGTGCAACCTCGCCTCGTCCTTACGGCGTTCCGGCCGGGAGGTAGGGGCCTGCGCCCTTCATGGTGCGCTGGATGGGGGTGGTCGCGGTGTGGCGCAGGCCGGGCAGGGCCGCCACCGACTCGGTGAGGTAGCGGTAGAAGAGGTGCGCGGTCGGTACGACGACGCTGGCGTAGAGGTTCGTCGTACCGGTGACGGCGCCGGCGAAGGCCACCTCGGGGTGTGCGGCGAGCGCGGCTCCCGCGGTGGCGAGGTGGGCAGGGTCGATCTCCAGCCACAGCGAGGCCCGGAAGTTCTCCCGCAGGACGTCCGGGGGGTATTCGACATCGAAGTACAAAACGCCGGACACGGTGAGTTCGGCGATGCGGCGGCGCACGGTCGACGGGGACAGCCCCGTCGCGGCGGCCAACTCGCCGGCTGCCGCCCTGCCATCCCGGGCCAGCAGGTCGAGCAGGTGCCGGTCGCTGTCGTCCAGCCTTACCGGAGGTGCGTCGTCCGGGGCCGGTTCGGGTGTCCCCTCTGGGGTGAGTGCCTCGATCTGCGCGGCCGTCAGCGGTCCGCGCTTGTTGATCGGGCTCAGGTCCCGGCCGAAGAAGATGTGCAGCAGGCAGTGCGCCGACACGTCCACCACCTGGGGCGTGCGCGGCAGTTTCTGCAGGAGCGGTGAGTCGTCCAGCCCCAGGCCGCGGGCCCGCACCAAGCAGTTGATCTCGGTGCCGCCGGAGCTGAGATGGACCCAGGTGGTGTCCGTGCGCCGCGCCAGCGCCTCCCCGATGGAAGAGGCCGCGTCGGGCGTGCAGCGTACGCGTACAAGCCAGCCGGAGTCCCCCAGCCGCTGGGGATCGGTCAGCCCCAGGACCCGGATTCTCCCGGAGGACCGCAGCCGTGACCAGCGGCGAGCGGCGGTCTGGTCGGAGACGCCGAGGGCGTCGGCGATCTCCCGGAACGAGGCGCGTCCGTTGATCTGAAGGGCCTGCGCGAGCGCCATGTCCTCGTCCGACAGTGCGCGGTCGGTGTGGCGGGGGATGTCGAGATAGGTCATCACAACACTTCACTATGTCGGATCCGCGCAGAGGACTGGCTCTGACTAACGGAATCACCTGAAGGTCGCCAACGCTCGGTGCCGGACAGCACGCCTGGTCCGAACGCCTGTCCGGCACTGCGATTTCCGAATCTCGAACTTTGAACGGAGACCCGATATGCGCAAGTGGTGGCCCCTGACGGCCGTCTGCCTGGGCGCCTTCATCCTCCTGGTGGACGTGACCATCGTGAACGTGGCACTGCCCAGCATCGCCGATGACCTCCACCCCTCCTTCACCTCGCTGCAATGGGTGATCGACGGCTACGCCCTGGCCCTCGCAGCCCTGCTGCTGGCTTCCGGTTCCCTGGCGGACCGGTTCGGCCATCGGCGGTTCTACGTCTACGGTCTGGGCTTGTTCGCCCTGGCCTCCCTCGTGTGCGGTCTGGCCCCCGATGCCGGGGTGCTGATCGGCGCCCGTGTGGTGCAGGGCGTGGGCGGTGCGGCCATGTTCGCCACCTCACCCGCCCTCCTGATCACCAGCTACCAGGGCAAGGACCGGGGCACGGCCTTCGGCGTGTGGGGTGCGGTCAACGGGGCCGCCGCTGCGGCGGGTCCCCTGCTCGGCGGCCTGCTCACTGAACACATCAGCTGGCCGGCGATCTTCTTCGTCAATCTGCCGATCGCCGTCGTCGCCATCACGATGACGCTGCGCGCGGTGCGCCCGGACCGGCCCGGCACCGGCAAGGCGTCCGGCACCGGCGCACCGGGGCGCATCGATGTCCCCGGCGCGGCGGCCTTCACCACCGCCGTGGGCGCGCTCACCTACGGGCTCATCCGCGGCACGGACGCGGGCTGGACTTCGGCCGGGATCGTCTCGGCCTTCGCCGTTGCCGCTGTGGCGCTCGCCGCGTTCGCGGTGATCGAGCACCGCACGGCGCGGCACGGCGGCGCCCCGATGCTGGATCCCGCGCTGCTGCGCCGCCCGTCCTTCGCGGGCCTGATGGGCGGTGCGCTGTTGCTGCAGGCCGGTGCGTTCGGCTGGCTCGTCCTGGTCTCCCTGTGGCTGCAGTCCGTCCTGGGCCTCAGCCCGGTCGCGGCCGGTCTCGCGCTGACGCCCTTGGCGGGGGCGTCGTTCCTGGTGTCCGCCGTAGCCGGCCGCCCCATCCAGCGGATCGCCCCGCGCCTGCCGATCGGCGTGGGTCTGCTGCTCGTCGCGGCGGGCATGCTGCTGCTGCGCGGGGGGATGACGGCCGAAGCGGGACGGGCGGCGCTCTTTTGGGGGCTCGTGGTCAGCGGCATCGGTGTCGGCCTGGCCACGCCGGTACTGGTGTCGGCCGCCACCTCCACCGTGCCGCCGCGTCAGGCGGGGATGGCCGGCGGGGCGGTCAACACATTCCGCCAACTCGGCATGACGCTGGCCATCGCCGTCTTCGGCGCGGTCTTCACCAGCCGGACAGCCGCGGTACTGGCCAGCCCCGGCACGATTCCGGATGCCGACGGAGCCGCCTCCGCACTGGCCGGCGGCCAGGCTGAGCGCCTGATCCAGGCAGCACCGCCCGCACACCGCGACGCGGCACGCCACCTGGTGCACCAGGCCTTCGCGGCAGGCATGGACCGGGTATTCCTGCTGTCTGCGACGGCAGCGACGCTCGGCGGGCTGATCGTGGTACGACCGCAGCCACGGACAGCCACGGCACACGGCGACGGCGCCCCGGCCGTACCCGCACCGGACCGTTCCCACACCCCGGCCGCCGCCGATCCTGGTAGCCACACGGCATAACGTGTTCGACCGAGGACCCTGCCGGGCCGCCCGCAGACACGGGCGAGGAGCTGGGCCTTCACCCCACGGAACTCGCCGCCGAGCAGGTTACCGGCGACCGCGATGAGGCTGACGAGCACCTGGGTCATCGGTGCTCAGCGGGCTCAGGAGTGGCTGCTACAGCGGGAGCTGTATGCCGAGTTCCTGCATGGCGGCCGAGGGCGGGCCGCCTTCGGAGCGTTCGGTCTTGTAGCCCTTCACCCGGGGTTCGAGGGTGCGGGGGTCGACGGCTTCGGCGGGTGCGCTGTTGGCGTACAGGCCGTCGGGTTCGCTGTCGCGGTCGTGGGGCTGGAGCCAGAAGACGCGGCGACGGAGGGTGCCCGAGGCGCGGGAGGCTTTGGCGTCGGGGCCGAGGATGGCGTAGCCGATCATGCGGCCGGGACGCCGGCACGGGGGCCGGCCCTTGCGGGTGGGCAGGCGGTCGATGCTCTGGCGGACGTAGTCGAGCTCGTCGATCTCTTCCAGCCAGACGATGTCGGTCTCGTGGCTGATCTCGTCCGCGTCGATCAGGGAACTCATGCGCCGGCTTCCCTTTCCTCGTCGGTCGAGAAGACTAACGACACCGTCGACGCCCGTGCGGCGTGCGGCGCCTGCCCCGGCGAGAATGCCGTACGGCTCATGTCAGCGGCGGCCCGGGAGTGCCGGGCGGGACGCCCCCGGGCGGCAGCGTGGCGACGAGGTCCATCAGGCCCGGGAGGAGGGGCGCGTGCCTGAGCGAGTCCTGCAAATAGGTCGTGAGCCCGGCGATGGACGATGCCGAGCTCGTGGTGGGAGCAGGCCTGTTCGGACCGGCGCTCGATGAAACAGATCGCGGTCAGCCTGCCGGACCGGCGCTACGAGCTCGCCGGGCGACTGCTGGCCCAGTCCGTGGAGGAGTCCGCGGCAACCGGTGCGCCGATGCAGGAGGTGCTGCACCACAAGGCCGAAGAGTTCGGCGCGCAGTTGGGCGAGCCGGGTGACGTAAGCCTTTTCGATCTGCTGGAGCGGTACGGGTTCGAGCCGCGACGCGAGGCAGAAGCCATTGTGCTGGGCAACTGCCCCTTTCACCGCTGGCGCGTGAGCACACGCAGACGGTGTGCGGCATGAACCTGCACCTGATGCGCGGCGTCCTGCACGGGCTGGACGAGGGCAGGTATGCGGCCTGTCTGTCGCCCAGCCCGGGCCGGTGCTGTGTTCGGTTGGAGTCTGCCGCCTGATCATCGCGGGTGCCAGAACCGGACCTCCCCGGCGTCAGCGGCGCGCGCTGCCCCTGGCTGCGGGGATGCGACCAGCTCCGCCGTGCTGGTGCAGTTCGATGGCCAGCGGTGTGGCGGTGAACATCGAGGAGTAGGTGCCCACTGCGAGGCCGATGAGGAGGGCGACAGCGAAGTCGGTCAGGGTGTCGCCGCCGAGGACGGCCAGGGCGGTGAGGATGAAGGCGGCACCCACGCCGGTGTTGACGGTGCGGGGCAGAGTCTGCAGGAGTGCCTGGTTGGCGATGCGGACGAAGGGCATCTTGCGGTCGTGGCGGCCGAGTTCCCTGATCCGGTCGAAGACGACGACGGAGTCGTTGACGGAGTAGCCGATGACGGTCAGCAGCGCGGCCAGGAAGACGCCGTCGACGGGCTTGCCGAGCCAGGCGAAGATGCCGATGAGGATCACGACGTCGTGGGCGAGGGCGGCGACCGCGGAGGTTCCCAGCAGCCACCGGAAGCGGGCCGCGAGGTAGATCAGCTGGGCGCCGAGGGCGACGACGAGGGCGATGAGGGCGCCGTGGCGCAGTTCCTTGCCGAGGCTGGGCCCGATGGCTTCGTCGCGGATCTTGTCTGCTTCCTGTGCCAGGCCGGTGACGGTGTCGGTGATGGCCGCCGCCTGGGTGTTGCTCAGGTGGTGGGTACGGACGGTGAGCTGGTTCTCGCCGGAGCTCTGCACGACGGCCCGGGGGAACCCGGCGTCGGCGAGCGCGCTGCGGGCCCGGTCGACGTCGACAGGGGTGGTCGTGGTGTATTCGATGAGACGGCCACCGGTGAACTCGACGCCGAAGTCGAGGCCGCGCACCACGATGCCCGAAGCAGCCAGGACGAGGGCGGCGGCGGAGGCGGCCAGCCATCGGCGCGGGTAGCGCAGGAGGTTGGGCTGGCTGCGGCTGAGGCGGTCGCGGACAGTGCCGGGGTGGGCGATGCCGGTGAGGTGGGGGCGGCGGCGCAGACAGGGGCGGGCGATGGCGTAGTCGGCGAGGGCCCGGGTGACGACCAGGGCGCTGACCATGGAGGCGAGGACGCCGATGCCGAGCGTGACGCCGAACCCGCGCACGGGCCCGGAGGCGAGGAAGAACAGCAGCCCTGCGGCGATGAGGGTGGTGATATTGGAGTCGGCGATCGCGCTGAAGGCCCTGCGGAATCCGGAGGTCAGGGACGACCGTGGGGTGGGGCGGTGGCGGGAGGCGTACTCCTCGCGGGCACGTTCGAAGACGAGTACGTTGGCGTCGACAGCCATGCCGATGGCCAGCACGAAACCAGCGAGGCCCGGCAGGGTGAGGGTGGCGCCGAGGGCTGCGAGAGCCGCGTAGGAGATGAGGCCGTAGCAGGCCAGGGCCGCGGTCGCCAGCAGGCCCATGATCCGGTAGACGGCGATGATGAACAACGACGTCAAAGCCGTGCCGATGACGGCGGCCCAGGCGCTGGCCGTGATGGCCTCGGCGCCCAGGGTGGGACCGACGGTGCGCTGCTCGACGGTCTCGACCGGCACCGGCAGGGCGCCCCCGTTGATGAGCAATGCCAGCTCCTTGGCCTCGCTGTCGTCGAAGGTGCCGGTGATCTGGGTGGAGCCGCCGCTGATGCCGGAGCGGCATGCGACGGACGGATCGACTTGCGGCGAAGAGACGATCTTGTCGTCCAGGACGATGGCGACCCGGCGGGCCGGGTCGCCGGCCGCGTGGCAGGCGGCCTCGCCGGTCAGGCGGGCCCACCCCTCCTCACCTGATCCCCTGAAGTCAACGGTGACGTGCCATCCGCCGCCGCCCTGCTGATCGAAGCGGGCGGCTGCCTTCTCGACGTCCTTGCCGGTCAGTGACGCTGCCTGAAGACGCAGGTGTTGGCCGGACTCGTCGGCCAGCACTTGCTCGCGGGGCCGTTTGGGCAGCGGTTCGGGCAGGTCGTCGGCGCTGGCAGCCGAGCCGAGCACCTGGTGGAAGGTGAGCTGGGCGGTGCGGCCAAGCACCTCGGCCGCCTTCCGGGGATCCTGCAGGCCGGGCAGTTCGACGACAATCCGGTCGCTGCCGGAACGCGCGATGCTGGGTTCGGCGACGCCGAGAGCGTCGATACGGCCGCGCAGCACCTCCACGGTGCGGTCCGTCACCTCTTCGCCGGCGTCGTCAGCGGCGGTGGGGCGGGTTTCCAGCACGATCTGGGTGCCGCCTCGCAGATCGAGTCCGAGGTGGACGGGCACGGTGAGCGCAACGTACAGGGACAGGGCGACGGCAGCGAGGGCGATCAGCCCTCTGATGTGTGGGGATCGGTTCACAGCGGGCCTCCGGACGGCACACCGCGGCCAGGACAGTGGCCGCGGCCAAGAAGGGAGAAGAGGTGAAGGTTCAGATGCCGGAGAGCGCGGGTGGTGCCCTCACCCCATGGCGGTATGCCGGTTGCTCCGATTCAGGCGGGCCTATCGCCGAGGGCGGGGGCTGTGCGAGCCGGAACGGGGCGGCCCCCGTGCCAAGCGACGCACCCGGGGTGGAGACCGGCGGAGCATGCCGCTCGCCGGCGCCGTCCCGATGGCTTCGAACGGAAACCGTCGAGACCGCAGGGTCCGCCCTGTCTGCGTACGACTCGCTGTGCGCCGACGCGGCCTCGGCGGCGGCCACGGTGCCATTCGGTACACGGGGATGCTCACTGCCCAGGGCAGACGAGCCGAGCAGGGTGGCCAGAAGGGCGAGCAGTACGGCCCACACCGCGGCCGAGCCAGATCCACGCGTGCGCGCAACGGTGAGTGCGAAGCGGGCCATCCCCTCTCCCTTCCTATTATTGGCGGCCCGCCGACGGCAGTCCGGAGCCTCGAGGCCCGGGCCGGGGAGTACGCAGCCGGAACCCTGAGGAGTCAGCAGGCTCAGGCTTCGATGAGGCCGGCGCGGATCGCGTAGCGGGTGAGTTCCAGCCGGTCCCGCAGGCCGAGTTTGTGCAGCAGGTTCTCCCGATGCCGGTGGACGGTCTTGATGCTGATGAAGAGCATCTCGGCGATCTCCTTGGACGAGTGCCCCTCGGCCACGAGTTTGAGGACCTCCTCCTCGCGCGCGGTCAGCACCTGCTCGGGCGGCTCCTCCCCGTTGCGGACCCGGTCGAGATAGTTGCGGATGAGCGCCGTGACCGCGCCCGGATACAGGAACGGCTCATCCCGCATGGCGGCCCGGCACGCTGCCACCAGGTCGCGGTCGGCCACGGACTTCAGCACATAGCCGCTGGCACCGGCCTTCAGCGCCTGGAAGAAGTACTGCTCGTTGTCGTGCATCGTCAGCATCAGCACCCGCACGCCGGGCTTGAGCGCGAGCAGTTCCCGGGTGGCCTGCAGGCCGGTCATCCGGGGCATGGCGATGTCCATCACCACCAGGTCCACCTCATGGGTGCGGGCCAGCTCAATGGCCTCCGCGCCGTCCCCGGCCTCGGCAATGACCTCCAGGTCCGGCTCCCGGTCGAGGATGAGCCGCACCCCGCGACGCACCAGCGCGTGGTCGTCGGCGAGGAGGATGCGGATCACGGATGTGTGGAGCGTGGTCATGGCTGCTTCCTGAGGGGCGCGGTGAGTCGGACCGTCGTACCGGCCTGCGGCTGGGAGGTGACATCCAGAGTGGCCCCGATCAGCAGGGCCCGCTCGCGCATTCCGCGCATTCCCGCTCCTTCGCGGGCGGCCCCGATGCCGCGGCCGTCATCGACGACGGCCAGCACCATCGCCTCGCCGGTGTGATGCAGGCTCACCTCGACCTGGCCGGCCTCGGCATGACGGGCCGCGTTGGTCAGGGCTTCCTGGGCGACGCGGTACAGCACCAGTTCCGTCTGCTGGTCCAGCGCGGGCAGGCCGGTCTCGAAGCGGCGCACCACGCGCAGCCCTACGTGGGTGGCGAACTCGCTGGTCAGCGAGGTCAGGGCGCTGACCAGACCGAGGTCCTCCAGTACGCCCGGCCGCAGCCGGCGCACCAGACGCCGTACCTCATCCAGGCTCCCCCGGGTGATCTCCTGCACCTGCCGCAGCTCACCGCGCAGGGGCTCGTCCGCCTCGTCGGCGGCCCGCTCCAGCGCCAGCAGGATCGCGGTCATGCTCTGGCCCACCTCGTCGTGCAGTTCCTGGGCGATGCGGCGCCGCTCGGCTTCCTGCGCGAACAGAGCGCGGGCGCTGCTGGACGCCCGTTCGTGTTCAAGGCGCTCGAGCATGGCGTTGAAGGTACGGATCAGTTCGGCGGTCTCACCCCGGCCGCGTTCCGGCAGCCGTTGCCCGGGGCGCAGCAGATCGACGGTGGCCATCAGCCGCGTAAGGCGGTCGAGCGGTGCCAGACCGATCCGCAGCAGAGCGGCGTTGGCAACCAGCATCACCACCAGTTCGCCCACGAGGATGACCGCCTCGGTCAATACCACCGGCACGGAGACGGTCACCGGAGCCCACAGCAGCAGCGCGGTGGCGCTTCCCAGCACGACCGCGTTGAGCGCGAAGATCCGCCAGAACAGGGACACCGGAATGACGCCTTTCTCCGTGTGACACGGCTTTGTCTCTACTGTCGGTCACCGCACACTCCGAGCATGAGCTGCGTCCACTGGTCCTGACCGGCCTGTTGTCCAGGCTGCCCGCTGCCGGCTTCGCCGTCGATGGGCTCCAATGCCCATTTCCCGCTCCTGACCTCCCCACCCCGAGATGGGCCTTGCGCCATGCCACAGATGGGTATCGCGCCCGATGGGCTTTGTGCGGCATCGCGGCCACGGTAGAGGCATGGACCAGCCCCCGGTCCTGGCCCCGGCTACCCAGCCCATGCGCACCCCACCTCGCGTGGGACAGAAGGAATCGTCATGTCACTCGATACATCCCAGACCGAAACCCGCCGTGAACGGCTGACGGCGCACGAGGCCCTCCAGCGCCTCGAACACGAACGGGCCTCCCGCCTCACCCAACTGCGGGCCATCGACGAGGCCCGGGCTGACGCGGAGGAACAGGTGATGTCCACGCAGAAAGACACCATCCAGCGAGTCCTCGCCGAGGTCGAGGCCGCGTTCGCCCGCGTCCAGGACGGCAGCTACGGCATCTGCCGCAGCTGCACCAGGCCGATCCCGGTCGAACGCCTGGAGATCCTGCCGTACACCGCGCTCTGCGTCCCCTGCCAGCGCAATTCCGCCTCTCAGCCACTCTTCCAACCTCCCTCTCCCACCCTGCCCAGGGGGTGACTTGGTGAACGACCAGATCATCGACGACCGCACCAATGACCTGTCGATCGAGGACTTCGCCGCACTGCGCGAGAACCTGCACGAACAGCGCCTGTTCCGCCAGGAACAGCTGCACCAGCTCTCCACCGCCGCCACGACCCGCGCCGATGCATTCCGCGACCGGCAGGCCGCCTCCCAGATCGAGGTCCGCGTCAAACTCGCCGCCTCCGCCCGCATGGTTCTGGCCGACGTCGAAGCCGCCATCGAGCGGATGGACCAGGGCCGCTACGGCTCCTGCCACCTGTGCCGCAGCCCCATCTCCCGCGAGCGACTGATGATCGTGCCGCAGGCCCGCTACTGCGCCCGCTGCCAGCAGGTCAGGGAGGCCGACCGGTGACCATCGCCCCCAGCCCCGGTAGTCCCTTGGCCGCCCGGCACCGCTCGTGGCCCTGGTGCCGACAATGCACGGGTATCGCCCTCGATCTCGGCAGCGCCCGCACCCGAGTCTGGACGTCCGGGCGGCGCATGATCCTCGACGTGCCCACAGTGACCTTCCCGGGCACCGGTGCCGTGTATCCCATTCAGCGCGGGGCGATCGTCGACACCCCCGGGACGGCCCGGATGCTGGACCGGTTGCTCGGCCACCGCCTGCCGCGCTTCGGCCGCCCTCTGCTCATCCTGACCACCCCCGTCCTGGGCGGAGTCACTTACCGGGCCGAAGCCCGCACCGCAGTGGATGTCCTGCGCCCGCGGACCGTGCTGACCGTCCCCACCGCTCGCGCTGTGGCTATGGCCGCGGACGCCGACCTGACCCATCCCCTGCTGGTCGTCGACATCGGCGCCCACCTCACCGAGGTCACGCTCCTCGCCGACGGCGCGGTGACCGACGCCCGCCACACCGCCCTGGGCACCAGCGACCTGGACAGCCTCACCCCGCCCGCGCAGATCACCGACGCGGTTGTCGCCATGGTGACCGCCATGCTGGACCAGGACCACACCTCCCAGACGCTCGACGCCCTCCAACGGGGCACGCTCCTCGCCGGTGGGGGCGCGCTACGACCTGACATCACCTACGGCCTCACCGGCCAGCTGCACGCCCCCGTCCAGCCCGTCCCCTCTCCCCACACCGCCGCAGTCCGCGGCGCAGCGAGGCTCCTGCAAGCCGCCCACGCCCACCCCTCCACCCCCACGCAGCCTCGCTGACCCACGACCTCGGCAAGCGCCCAGCGATGCTGCCACGCTCATACGGAAGGAGAGACGCCGTGGCCCGCGCCACACCCCCGGCACACCCTCCCGAAGAACTTGCGCGCATCCTGCTGTGGCGATGGCGACGCAACCCCCTGCGCCGTCGCACCGATCTTGCTCAGGCGTGGATTGCCTTCGGTCTGTTCCTGGCCGTGCTGGCCGCCACCCCCGCCGCCATGTTCCTCATCGGCGACACCGCCTACCGCCACCACAAGGAGATCGCCCGGCACCAGGCCGCCACCCGGCACCTCATCCCCGCCGTACTGGTTCACGATGCCCCCCGCCATCCAGAGCCGGGATCGTACGAGGCGAAGAAGACCCTTTACCCGGCCACCATCCGCTTCACCGACCCCCACGGCCACACCCGCACCGCGAAGACAGACGTCGCACCCGCCCTGACTGCCGGCAGCACCGTCCACGTATGGGTGAACGCCGAAGGAAAGATCACCGACCCGCCCTTGACCACGGAACAGGTCCGCAACCGCACCATGGTCTATGCCGTGCTCGCCGCCCTGGCGGTCCCGCTCCTCGGCGCCGCCGCCTACGGCTACGCCCACCGTCGGCTGGAGCGGCACAACCTCGCCCAGTGGGACGCAGCCTGGGCCGATGTCGCCCCCCGGTGGACCACGTCTCGCTGACCCGCTGTCCGCCACCACGGTCTCCCGTCTGCTCGGTACGGGCTTGCTGGACGAACCGTTCGTCACAGCACCCCCGGTCCTCGCCCGGCCGTGCCGATCCCGCCCGCTCCGGACTGATCGTCGGACTCGAACTGCTGCTAAAACGACCGGCAACCATGGATCTGATTCCGACGTCCACTGGCACCGTGCTCCAATGCAGCCGGGAACGCGAGGCTGTGAACACATCAAGTTGACGGGGAGTTGTGCTCGTGCGAGCACTGCACGGGGCGGTTCGGCGCCCGCCCCGACCACCCGTCAACGGGTCACTCCCATGCGGCAATTCTTGTTTTCCTGCCCTGCTCCGCAGAAGTCCGGGTCCTCTCCTCCCAGCAGTGAAGGCGCTGGCGAGGTACAGACTCCAGCCCTCGGCAAACCCGCGCATACACTGCGCCTCGGTGACCACGTGTGGTTGAGGCACGCCAAGGCCGGTGAAATGTGCGAGCGCGTTGGCGAACTGCACCTGGTCCAAGGCGGCCGGTTTGTCGAAACCGTCCTCACCTGTCGCGGCGAGAGCCGCCGCTTCCTCTGACCCACGAAGAGAAGGTGAAGGACATGGGGAAGATCATCGGCAAGACAATTCTCATCGTAGGCGCCTCGTCCGGCATCGGAGCCGAGGTGGCACGCCAGCTCGCTCCGGGCGGCAACCGACTCGTGGTGGTGGCACGGCGAGCCGCGGAACTGGCCTCCGTGGCCGATGCCGTCCGTGCTGCCGGCGGCACCTGCCTGGACATCGCCGCCGATGCTCTCGACCCGCAGGCCGCTGCCGAGGTGGTGGCCTCCGCAGTCTCGACGTTCGGATCCGTCGACATCGCGTTGCTGAACGCCGGCCAAGGGCCGGACATGCCCATGGACGACGTCAGCACGGACGACGTTTCACGGATCATGGCGTTGAACTACGACGTTGTGGTCAACTATCTGATCCCCTTGATCAAACAGATGAAGAGGCAGCCCGACGGCGGCCTCATCGCGCACACCAACTCGCTGGCAGGGCTGATGGGCATCCCCCGGCAAGGCCCTTACTCGGCGGCCAAGGCAGCGACGCGCACCCTGATCGATGCCGCCCGCGTCGAACTGGCTCCGAAGGGCATACGGTTCACGACGATCCACCCCGGATTCGTGGCGACCGACCGCGTCGGCACCGACGGACTGCCCAAGCCATTCCAGATCAGCCCGGAAGTCGCGGCCCGGCGTGTGATACGTGCCCTGCAGAAGGAACCCGCCAACTCCTTCTTCCCCTGGTCCACCGCCACACTGGTCCGCGCGCTGCGCATCCTGCCCGCACCACTGTCATCCCTGGTACTGCGGGCCATGGCCTCCCGGTGAGATGAGCAGCCGCGGCTCAGGCAGCGAGCAGTCTCCTCAGGACCATCCCCACTCACTCGGGGACGGGCCGCCACGACTGCCCCGGTCGGCGGTCGGCGGTCGGCGGTCGGCGGTCGGCGGACCAATCTTGATCTTGCTCCGGCAAAGGACCGTTTGTGAGAGTCCGGCCCGAGGGTGGAGTCAGCTGGTGAGGCGGTGGACGGCCTCAAGGAGAGTGTCGACGTCGCGCTCGGTGGTGGAGAAGGAGGTGACGAAGCGGCAGACGCCCGGCTCCCAGCGGTCGTGGTAGAAGGGCGAAGACCTCCTCGTAGGACTCGATGCGCTCCGCAATCAGCAGGGTGTTGTCGCACGCCTCGGGCAGGTCGGCGAACAACTCCCGCATCTGGGCGGCGGTCTTGAGGTAGTAGCCGGTGCCGTTGAACCTGAACCGGTTCTGGTCGTCCTTGTTCTTGGCCACACCGATGCACAGCAGGTTGTCGTGGGCGTCCGCGTGCTCTTCGAGGACGTAGTGGGCATCGTTCGTCGCCAGCAGCGGGATACCCAGGTCCTTCGCCAGACGCAGCAGGTCGCTGCGGACGTTGCGCTCCAGGGCCAGGCCGTGGTCCATCAGCTCCAGGAAGTAGTTCTCCCTGCCGAGGATGTCCTGGTAGTAGGCCGCGACGTGTCGTGCCTCGTCGTACTGGCCCAGACGCAGCCGGGTCTGGATCGCACCGGAGGGGCACCCGGTCGTCCCGATGACGCCCTCCGCATGCTCCGCAATCAGCTCCATGTCCATTCGGGGCTTGCCGGCCGGGAACTGACCCGTGTAGCTGGCCTCGCTCGACAGGGAGAACAGGTTTCGCAGTCCCTGGGCGTTGTGGGCCCACATCGTCATGTGGGTGAAGCGGCCTGCGCCCGACACATCTCTGGAGCCGTCGGCGTCGTCCGACATGGCGCGCTGCCCGCCGGGCCCCCAAAACTCCTGTGCGCGGTTGCGGCGCCCGGACGGGGCGAGGTACGCCTCGATCCCGATGATCGGCTTGACGCCGTCGATGCCCTTGGCCACCTGCTGGAACTCGTACGCACCGAACATGTTGCCGTGGTCGCTCATCGCGATGGCGGGCATGCACTGCCGGGCGGCCTCTGCGAACATCGGCAGCATCCGCTGGGCACCGTCGAGCATCGAGTACTCGGTGTGATTGTGCAGGTGGACAAAGGAATCGGTCACCGGGAAGGCCCCTCCGAGGACCGCGGGGAAGAACTCACCGGTCACGAGAACCGGATCTTGAAGCGACCCCAAAGCAGAGCGCGCCCGGGGCGAACCCCGATCCCGGCAGGTGTGAGGCCGGTCGCCGCCATGCCCCCACACCACTCGCGTGGGCCGCTGGGTGTGGGGCGTGGCGTGCGGGTGGGCTGTCAGCCGAGGCTGAGGATGGCCTCGACCAGCAGGTCGGGCTGCTGCTCCTGCAGGAAGTGACCGGCGTCGGGAACCGTCACGTGCTTCTGCCCCTTCGCGCCCGGGACGCGGGCCTGGAAGATTCCCTCGAAGGGGCGCGAGATGTGATCGTGTTCGGCGAAGGCGGTCAGGAACGGCTTGTCGAAGGCTTCCAGCCCGGCCCAGGCACTGCGAAGCGTCGCCGCGAGCGGTTCCGGGGTCTGGAGCGTGACGAGGTGCGGGAACTGCCGTGCCCCGGCGAAGTACCGCTCGGAGGGGAAGGGCGCGTCGTAGGCGGCGGCCTCCTCCTCGGTCAGGACGTCACCGGTGGCACTCAGAGCGGCGGCGACCGCCCGCGAAGCGGTCAGGTCGGGCGCCTCGGACGTCTCCCGCCATTCCAGGAACGCGCTGAAGCCCTGCGCGAACTGCTCCTCGGTCAGTGAGGCCATGAAATCCGGGTCGGTCAGACCGGTGTTGGAGGCGACCACGGCCACGAACCGGTGGGGCGTGAGCCCGACGTGCACGTTGAAGATGTAACCGCCCCAGTCCTGGCCGAACAGGGTGATGTCCGTGAGGCCGAGCTGGTCCAGCCACTCACCGGTCCAGGCGATGTGGGCCTCGTAGGTGTAAGCGGCCCGGTCGACCGGCTTGTCCGAGCGGCCGAACCCGATCAGATCCGGGACCAGGACACGCCGGCCGGCTGCCACCAGTCCGGGGATCATCTTGCGGTACAGGTAGCCCCAGGATGGCTCACCGTGAGCGAGCACCACGACCGGACCGTCGGCCGGCCCCTCGTCGACGTAGTGCATCCGCAGACCCTCGCCTCCCGTGACGTAGTGCGGCTCGTACGGCCAGTCGGCGAGACCTTCGAAACGCTCGTCAGGGGTACGTTCGACATCCATGCCGGTCATGAGATCCTCCGAAGTTTGGTTCTGAAGCAGCTCTCATCGGCCGGCTCTCTTGTGCTGAGCCGCGTGCTGCTGCCCCATGAACGTACGACCAGATACATGACATGTGCCGTCATGTATATCTGGGACTTTTTCGGCACTCCCTCAGGAGAGGCAGCGCCGGCTATCGGGGCGACGTGTGCGGAGCCGAGCGTATGCGGCGGCTTTGAGGAGCAGGCCCGACGCGCAGGGTGGCCGCTCCGGTCCTCGCGGGAGCGGCGTTGGTGCAGCGGCCGCGGCTCGGTCGGGGTGGGTGGAGGTGCCGTGGAGCACACTCCGGATACATGACGGGCTTCGTCATGTATCCGGGTCATTCTTGAGATATGAAATCCGACCGATTGCTGTCGCTGCTGCTGTTGCTGCAGACCCACGGGCAGGTGCCCGCGACCGACTTGGCCGAGCGCCTGGAGGTATCGGTCCGGACCATCTTCCGCGATGTCGAGGCGCTGTCCGCGGCCGGTGTGCCTGTGTACGCCGAGCGAGGCTGCAACGGGGGCATCGCCTTGCTTCCCGGTTACCGCACCGATGTCACCGGCCTGACGGCCGACGAAGCCCGCGCGCTGTTCGTCCTGGTCACCGACCGGGCCCACGCCGACCTGGGGCTGGGCCAGGCGATCGGTTCGGCGCTGCGCAAGGTCATGGCTGCTGTTCCTGCGCCGTTTCGCGGTGACGCCGATCTCGCCAGCCGCCGCATCCTGATCGACCCGGTGCGCTGGCGTGGCAGCCCTCAGGAGCTCACCGTCGACCTCGGCGTGCTCCAGGCCGCGGTCTTCAATGACCGGCGGCTTCGGCTGCGCTACCGTCACGGCCGCGATGCCGAGGTCCGCTCCTACACCCTTGATCCGTATGGGCTGGTGAGCAAGGCGGGCATCTGGTATCTGATCGCCGATCACCGCGGAAAGCCCATGATGTTCCGGGTGGACCGGATGCTCTCGGCGACGGTCACCAAGGATCCCGTCCAGCGGCGCAGCGGGGTGGAGCTGGCCGAGCTGTGGGAGAACCTGCGTCATGGGGTCGACAACGTGCCCACACCGGTGAGCGTGACGGTGAAGGTCCAGCGCCCCATGCTGGCGAAATTCCTGGCTCTGCACAGTGCGGATCTCGCCGTCCCGCCGCCGCAGGAGCCGGCCGATGCCGAAAGCACCGATCCGGTGCAGCTGGAGGTGAGGTTCCGTTCGCTGGGCTCGGCTGAGCAGCTGCTCCTCTTCGGTCCCGCCGTCGAGGTCCTGGAGCCGGCTGAGCTGCGCGGAGTGCTGGTCCGCAGGGCGCAGGAGACCATCGCCCTGTACGAGGGCGCCCGAGCAGGCTGACAGCGGTCGCCGGGGCACTTTTGTCGGCGCGTTCGCCTCCGCCGTCGCATCAGGTGTCCTGACCTTCGCCGGGGCGCGGAAGGCCGTACACCTGCGGGGCGAACTCACGCGAGAGGTCTGCGCGGACGGCGCGTGGGGCATGGGCGCCGTTCCCGTGACTAGGCGCGCGACGATCAACCACCAAGGGGAAGAGCTCGATGAGGTCAGAACGCATCAGGCATATCGCCGCGCTGGGCAGCTCGTACGCGGCGGGGCCCGGCATTGAGCCGATCGCGGACCAAAGAGCGCACCGCTCGTCCCGGAACTATCCGCACCTGCTCGCCGAACAGCTCGGCGCCGTGCTCACGGATCTCACCGTGAGCGGAGCCACCACCGAGACGATCACCTCCACGCCCCAGCGGCTCATGTTCCACACGTTTGCACCCCAGTTGGACGACCTGCCGACGGATGCCGACCTGGTGACCATCACCGTCGGCGGCAACGACCTCCACTACATCGGCAGCATGGTCCGGCTGGGCCTGGCCGGCCGCTTCTCCTCCCGCCCCCTCACCCGCCCGCTGGGCGCGGTACTGAAGCGGCGCGGCGTGCCGCGACCGACGGAGGACGACATCGACCGGGCGGCGGCCGGTCTCGCCCGAGTCGTGCAGGAGGTCCGAGGCAGTGCCAACGGCGCGCGGGTGGTCCTGGTCGACTACCTCACGGTGATCGGACCCGACACCAGCTACGGCCGCGCAACGCCCTTTGACGAGGCGACGCTGGACGACTTCCGCCGCCTCGGCGGCCACGTCGCCGACGTCTTCACCCGCGCGGCAACCCGCTCCGGTGCGGAACTCGTCGCCATGGGACAGCGCAGCCGTGACCACGCCCTCGGATCCCCCCAGCCCTGGGTCACCGGTCTCCCCGAGCGTCTGAGCGGCTCAAGCCTCATGGGCGCCTTCCATCCCAACAGCGCCGGCATGCAGGCTGTGGCAGACGCCATCGCCGATCACCTGTAACGACCGCACAGGATGGTGCAGCCCTCTCTGGGACATGAGCTTCACCCGGTTGGCGGGAATGCCGAAGGGCCGGCTCCGCGCGCGTAGCCGGCCCTTCGCCGTGCGGCAGGGTGTGGCTACGAAGCTGAGCCGTTTCGCTGCATCGCCGCGTGCGCCGAGACCAGCAGGCTCCAGTCGTTGGCATGGTGCGGGTACTTTGCCTTCATCGTGCCGAAGAGCTCACCGGTGTCCGTGGCGACCTCGGATGCGGCGGCGAAGTCGTGGATGAACGACCGGGTCTGACTGATCATGGCCGCGACGTCGTGGTCGTCGCCGTCCGGGCGACGGTGCCCGGCCACGACCATGCGCGGCGCGAGGTCCTCGATGACCTGGAGCGTGTCGAGCCAGTCCTTCCACTCGTCGGGCGTCGAGAGCGCGAGCATCGGGAAGACCTCGTTGTAGATGGCGTCCCCCGCGACGACGACGTCGATCGCCGGGACGTGGACGATGCTCGTGGGGTGGATGTCGGCCTGCTTGACCGGGATGACGTCGACCGGAGAGCCGTCGACGTACAGGGTCGTGCCTTCCAGCGCTTCGGGCATCAGCCCGTGCGGCACGGCCTTGTCGCCGAACATCAGCTTCCACTGCGCCGCCTGGGCGTCCCAGGTGGTGCGCATCGATTCCAGGATGTGCGGCAGCGTGACCGCCTTCGCGCCGGGGAAACGCTCCAGGAGCGGGCCGATGCCGAGGTAGTGGTCGGCGTGGTCGTGCGTGACGTAGATGGTGGTCAGGCGCTTGCCGGTCCGCTCGATGAGATCACCCAGCTCCTGCACCTCCGCCTTGAGGTGCAGGGCGTCGATCAGGACGATCTCGGTGGGGCCGCTGATCAGCGTCGCGGTCGTCGGCGAGAACGTGCCGGGCGGAACCTCGGCGCTCTCCTGGGCGGGGATCGCCGGCCAGTGACCGACGAACACGGTCGCCCTCAGGGGTACGTCGTTCGAAGCAGGCGAGCGCGGGGTGGAGTCCACGGTGAAACCTCCGGTTGCGGGGTAAATGGCTGCGGCCGAACCTGCTCGGCGCCGAATCCCCACGGTAGGAACGTTGCCGTGCCCACCTGTAGAACAACGGTGCCTGGTCCGCGGTACGCACGCGCCGCGACACGCTCCACCCAGGCGCCGGTGAGAGTTGTGCGCGGCGACCTCGATGCCAACGTCCTGGACGTACGCCGACGGCGCCCCGCGGGCCCAGCCGTACGCGGATGCCCTAGCTAGCGGTAAGGATGGGTGGGGGATGACTCCCCCACCCATCCACCCCCACCCCTCCCCAGGTCAGCCGAGCTTGTCCGTGAAGCCCGTCGACAGGAACGTCTGGTGGGTGACCTTGCCCTTGCTGGGCCCGGCAGTCCACGTGAAGGTGTACTCCAGGATCGCGCTGGTCTTGGGGTCGACGATCACCTGGCCGAGGCTCTTGGCCTCCGCGAACTCAACTGCCGTACCACCGCGCCCCGTACTGTCCTTGACCTGGCCGAGCAGCTTGACGCCCTTCAGGCCGCCCATCGCCTTGAAGACCCCGGCCCGCAGCTTCGGGCTCGCCGGGGAGTCGGTGAGCAGGGTGACCGCCTGGTCGAAGGGCGAGATGCTCTTGGGCCGCGGCGGGGACTGCAGCAGGTCGAGCAACTTGCCCGAATCCATGGTCAGCTGCTCCAGCCCCTTCCAGTCGAGGTCCTTCGGCCCGACCTGCCAGCCGGGCCGTAGACCCTTCTTGTAGACCTTCCCGTTGTTGACGACGTAGTAGTTCATGGACTGCGAGATGTACGTGGTCCCGACCGTTGTCCGCGTCTTCCAGTACTTCCCCGAGGAAGCCGACTGGCTGGCGGCCACCGTGGAGATGTCGTCCAGGAAGACGGTCGCGGTGTTCGCGCGGGCCTCGCTGTGCGTGCCCGTGCCCGCCGAGGTCGTGCCGTTGTTCGCGTACGTCACCACGCCGGTCGCCACCGCGGCCGTGGTCAGCAGCCCGATCAGGGCCCGTCGACGCCCGAACTGCCGCCCGAGCAGCCGCCGTTGTGGTATCGCGACGACAACGCCGGTAACCCCCTTGGCGGTTACGGCCGCCCCCTCCGTGGCCACGGCCGCCTCGACCTCGGCCAGCATCCTGGCCAACGCCCGTTCCGACAGCGGCTCGACGTGACCCGCCGCCGCCAGGTCATCGGCGCCGGGGAAGTCCAGCAGTGCGCCTCGCTCGTTCATACCGTTCGCCTCCGTGTCGTCGTACGTGGTCATGCGAGGTCTCCCGTCGCGGTCAGGTTCCGTCCCGCAGGGCGGGGCAGCGTGAGGCGGTCGCGCAGTCGGCCGCGGGCCCGGTGCAGCCGCGAACGGGCGGTCCCCGCCGGGATCCCCACGACAGCGGCGGCCTCGCTCGGACTGAGCTGCTCCCAGCTGATGAGAAGCAGCAACTCTCTTTCCTCTACCGGGAGTTCGGCGAGCGCCCGGCGTAGCGCGGGGGCCATCGCGGCGGCGTCCAGCCGCTGGTCCACCACCTGCCAGGGGTCGGTGACATCCGGCCCCGGCGCGGGCTCCTGCTGCCGTCCCGCCCGCCGCAGCTGCTGGTTGAGCACGTTGTGGGCCACCCCGAACAGCCAGCCCCGTGCCGAACCGCGCGCCGGGTCGAACGTGCGGCGGGCGGCGAACGCCTGCAGCCAGGTCTCGGCGAGCAGATCCTCGGACGCGGCGGGCATCCGCCGAGCGAAGTAGCCGTGCAGGGCGGAGGAGTGGGTCTTCACGAGGTGGGTGAAGGCCGCCGAGTCACCGTGCGCCGACCGCGTCAACTGGGCTTCGCTGTCGCCGTGTTCGTCACCGGCACCGCTCGGCCCACTGTCGCCGTGATGGTCACTGGCGGCGCCGTGATGGTCGCCGGCGCGCTGGCGGCGCCCGCCGCGGCGCCGGTTTCCCGGTTCATCCGGTTTCACCGAGTCTCCGTTTCCGACCGCCGGACGACGGTCTCACCCTGTACTTGTCATCGGACCCCGGATGCGTTCGGGAGTGCCGGACACAGGAACCGTGCCACCGTCGAGCCGGCGCCCGCCGACCCCGTGACGATCGCCGTGGCGAGCCGGGCGCCCGCCGCGCCGCCGATGGTCACGAGCATCCGCGAGGAGGTCGACCCGCTCGGTCGAACAGTTCCATCCCGTCCCATGAAAGCGCCGACCTTCGACTCATCACGTGGCTTACGCCCCGGGGGTCAGTTCTGTCACCGCGTAGGCGTCGCGATAGTCACCCGGAGACATCGAGAACTCGCGCCGGAACTGTCGGCTGAAGTGGCTGGCGTCGCAGAACCCCCACCGAACGGCGATCCGCGCGATGGGCAACGACGTGTTGACCAGATCGGATCGAGCGGCGGCGAGACGATGCCTGCGCGCCACCGACCGCACCGTCTCACCGCTCTCGGCGAAGGCTCGTTGTACCGTACGGACGGCGACGTTGTGGGTCGCGGCCAGCTCGCTGACGCCGATCGCCCCCTGGGGCAGGCGCTCGATGATGGAGGCCTCGATGCGTGTGCGCAGGAACGAGAGCCCACTGGTCTCGCCGACGGGCGGCGGCTGGGCCGACCGCAGCAGGCCGGTCACCAGCACCAGCAGGGCGTTGCGCGCCGTTTCGATCTCGAGCGGTGACATGCTGCCCAGGTACTGATCGATGCCGGCGGCGTAGTCGTGGAGCAGGGTGGACAGGGCGTTGTCGCGAGCCTCGAAGACGACGGACTGCGGAGACCCATGTCCGGTGTCGAAAGGGGCGAGTGCCGTCATCGGAATGCGGATGGCCCGCTTCACGAGCGTCCCCGGCACTACGACCCTGCCCGGCCGGCCGGTGTGGATGAGGGCGAGGCTGCCCGGCTGCAGGACGAGCGCATCGTGGGACGTCTCGATGATCTGGCGCCCCTCGGACACGGTGACCAGGATGACTGAGTCGGCCTCGGCGTCGGCCATCTCACGGGTGCGGACGCCCTCGAAGTCGGGGGTGCTCCAGTCGTCGATGACGAGGTCGCCGAGCGCCCGGGTGCGCACGGCCGCCCTGAGGCCGTGTCGACCCGTTGGTCGAAGGGCGACGGCGGCGAAAGCGTTCTCGGCCATCTGCCATGCCTGCGCGGCCTCGTCGGCGCTCGAAGTGACGTCGAGGTCGAGGTCGAAGGAGGGATCGGCGACGACTGTCATTGACTGCTCCTGACCGGTGGAAGGGGATGAGCGGCCGCGCTGCGACGGAAACTGCGGGTCACAGGCGCGCGGGGGCCCCGGCAGGGGCGCCCCGGCGTACTGGTGGGACCCGACATCTCCCGATCAGGCATGCCTTCGAAGAACCGACTCGGCACGAGCCGCGCGGTCGCACAACCCGCCGCCGACTGCGGTGTTGTCAGGCGGCCTTGAGGGTGCCGCCGTCGATGACGTGGTCGGCGCCATGGATGTTGGAGGCGCGGTCGGACAGCAGGAAGGCGACCAGGTCCGCCACCTCCTCGGGTTGGGTCAGGCGCCCCGAGGCGATGCCGACCTGCCCGGGCAGCCCTGCGAGCAGGTCGCTGTGGCCGACCCCGTGCGCGGCGGCGACCTTGCCGCCGTAACCGTCCGGGTCGGTCCACAGCCGGCTGGCCACGGTGCCCGGGGAGACGGTGTTCACGCGGACACCGCGCGG
>NZ_JBEXEA010000035.1:0-82133 GCF_040606035.1 Streptomyces sp. NPDC005483 | reverse complement strand
CGCCCTGCTCACCGCGATCCCCACCCTGATCGTGTACTTCGTGCTCCAGCGCCAGTTCGTCAGCGGACTGACCCTCGGCGCCAACAAGGGCTGACACACCCCCACTTGTCCCTCCCCTACACCTCCCGGAGCACAACCAGTGAGTACCGCACGCCGTCTCCGCATTCCTGGAATCGCCTACGGCGGTGACTACAACCCCGAGCAGTGGCCCGAGGAGGTCTGGGCCGAGGACATGCGCCTGATGCGCGAGGCCGGGGTGACCATGGTCAGCATCGGCATCTTCTCCTGGGCCCTGCTCGAACCGGCCGAGGGCGTCTACGACTTCGCCCGCATGGACAAGATCCTCGACCTGCTCCAGGAGAACGGCATCGCCGCCGACCTGGCGACACCGACGGCCGCCCCGCCCGCCTGGTTCTTCCGCGCCCATCCCGAGGCACTGCCGGTCGACCGGGACGGCCGGGGGCTGTCGTACGGCAGCCGCCAGACGTTCTGCCCCAGCAGTCCCGCCTACCGGCGCGCGGCCCTGCGGATCGCCGGAGCGCTCGCCGATCGCTACGCCGCCCACCCGGCCGTCGCCATGTGGCACGTGCACAACGAGTACGGCTGCCACAACGACGCCTGCTACTGCGACACCAGCGCCGCCGCCTTCCGCACCTGGCTGCGCGCCCGTTACGACGACGACCTGGACGCCCTCAACCACGCCTGGGGCACCACGTTCTGGAGCCAGTGGTACTACTCGTGGGACCAGATCCTGCCGCCCCGCACCACATCTGCTCCCCCGAACCCCACCCACCAGCTTGACTGGCGCCGCTTCTGCTCCGACGAGCTGCTCTCTTTGTGCATCGCCGAACGCGAGGTACTGCGCCGGGCTGCTCCGGACATCCCCGCGACCACCAACTTCCTGGTCCTGCGCACCATCGACGCTCTCGACTACTGGCGCTGGGCACCGGAGTTGGACATCCTCTCCAACGACCACTACCTGCTGTCCGACGACCCCGAGGCCGAGGTCGACATCGCCCTCCACGGCGACCTGATGCGCTCGCTCGCGGGCGGCCCGTGGTTCCTCATGGAGCACTCGACCGGTGCCGTCAACTGGCAGCCCGTCAACCGCGCCAAGCGACCCGGTGAGATGCGGCGCAACGCGCTCGCGCACGTCGCCCATGGTGCCGACGGCATCGCGTTCTTCCAGTGGCGGGCGGCGAAAGCGGGCGCCGAGCAGTGGCACTCGGCGATGCTCCCACACGCCGGCACCGACAGCCAGATCTGGCGGGACGTCGTCCAACTGGGTTCAGACCTACGGGCGTTGGCCGAAGTGCGGGACTCCACCAGCACGGCGCAGGTGGCGATCGTGTGGGACTGGGACGCCCGCTGGGCACTGGAACTCCCGTCCCAGCCCAGCGGCGAACTGCGCTACCAGGACATGGTCCGGGACTGGTACACCCCGCTGTGGCGGGCGGGGGTCGCCGTCGACTTCGTACGCCCCGCCGACCCTCGACTCGACCGCTACAAACTCGTCCTGGTGCCGTCGCTGTACCTGGTGACCGAGGCAGCCGCGGCGAACCTCACAGGGTTCGCCGAACGCGGGGGCACGCTGGCCGTCGGCTTCCACAGCGGCATGGTCGACGAGAACGCCCATGTGTATCTGGGTGGTTATCCTGGCGCGTTCCGCGATGTCCTCGGGGTGGTCACCGACGAGCTCTTTCCCCTGCTGCCGGGCGAGACAACCGGCCTGACCGGCGACGTGGCATCGGGCGCCACGGCCGACCTGTGGTCGGAACGCGTCCGGCTCACCGGCGCACAGGCCGTCGCCACCTACGCCGACGGCTCCCTTGCCGGCCTCCCCGCCGTCACCCGCCACCGGTACGGCAACGGCACCGCCTGGTATCTGGCCACCCACCCCGACCAGGACACGCTCGCCGCCCTGCTCCACCGCGTACGCCAGGACGCCGACGTCACACCGGAACATGAGGCACCCGCCGGGATCGAAGTCGTCCGGCGCCGCGGCGCGCAGGCCGACTACCTGTTCCTCATCGACCACACCGGCAAGGGCGCCGAGGTGCCCGCCGAAGGCGTCGAACTCCTCACCGACACACCGGTCACGGGAACCGTCGCCGTCCCACCGGGAGGAGTCGCCGTGGTCCGCGAGCCCCGTTGACCCCTCTGGGGAGGCGACCGGACCGCGGCACCACACCGGATGCGTGACCCGGTCACCTCCCCTGCGCCGGAGCTGCTGGGCATCCCGGCCGTTCGTCGTGTCGTCGCCGGGCTGGATCTCGGCGTATCGGGGGCTGATCATTCCGACGCCGTTCCCGGCCTTCACCCGCTCCGCCATCCGACGGTAATTGCCGGAAATCTCCCAGAAGTTGGAGGACGCGGCGTAGGTTGACCGGCTGGGCTGCCGGCGAACGCACCGGCTGATCGTCGTGCCGAACGCACTATTCGTCCCGTGGCCGCCCGTTGTCGGGCAGCACCTGAGCGCCTGGACGGTACGGATGGCGCTGTCGTCCTTCACCACATCCCAGGTCACGCGGCTGCACAACCTATGCGTGGCAGCGGCCTTCTCGATCCTGCCGCTGCTCGTCGTCCGTCCAGTCCGCGGGCCGGTGCTGCCCGTCGGTGTTGCGGGCAGCGCTCCAGTGCCGCTCGATCAGGGGCTGCCCCACGACGCGTTGAAAGCGCTGAGTGAGGCCGGCACCAGGTCGTACTCGATCACCGCGTCCTTCGTGAGGCTCCACGAGGTGCGCATACCGGCCCGTGCCCACCAGCCGGAGGAACCTGTGATGACGTCCCTACGGACCGCCGGCGTCAGGCCACGGTCACCGGGTGCCGCACCACCGCGTCGAACAGATAGCCCTGCGTGTTGAACACCGCGGTGTCCGGCTGGGTACGGCCAGCCGTGTCCGTGGCGCGGGCCAGCAGGTGCGTCGGACCGGGCGTGCGGGGTGTCCAGGGGAGGGACCAACGCGTCCAGGTGCCGGAACGCGGACGGTCGTCCAGTCGGGCCCGACGCCAGCTCGCCCCGCCGTCGGTGCTGACGTCGACCCCCGCGACGGCTCCCGCGCCCGACCAGGACCGGCCGTGCAGCACCTGGCTCTCCCCCACGGAGAACGTCGCACCGCTCGCCAGCTCGAAGGCGCTCTTGATCGTCTGCCGGGTCAGCGGCGCACTGCCGTCCTCCGGATAGGCCGAACCGAACAGCCGGTAGAAGGTGGTGTTCCACGGCGAGTACAACGGCTCCGCGGACACCTCGATGTCGCCGACCCACTTGATCGACGCGATTCCCACCCACGAGGGCACCAGAACCCGCACCGGGTAGCCGTGGTCGTACGGCAGCGGCTCGCCGTTCATCTCGTACGCGAGCAGCACGTCGTCCAGCGCCTTGGCCAGCGGCAGCGGCCGACGCACCCGGCCGAGGCTTTCACCACCGCTGACGTACTCGGCATCCAGGCCACGGGGCTGCACGTCCACGGCGTACGGGGACAGCCCGGCCCTGCGCAGTACTTCGGCCAGGCGCACCCCACGCCAGCGCGCCACGCCGACCGCGCCCAGCGTCCAGGCGGTGCCGGTGACCGTCTCGCCCTGCTGTGTCGCGTAAAAGCTGCGGCCGTTTCCGGCGCACTCGACGAACGCGGTGCGGGTCACGGCGGGCAGGGCCCGCAGATCGTCGTACCCGAACTCCACCGGCCTGTCCTCGGCAGGCGTGCCACGCAGGCCGTCGCCCCACAGTCTCAGCCGCCAGTCGGCGGCGTCCAGGACGGGTGTCGCCGTGTGGTTGCGGACGAAGAACCGTGCGTTGGGGGTGTGATGGCCGGTTCCGCTCAGTGCCTCCCAGCGGGTCTCGGCGTTGGTGCCGCGCTGGATGAACCACTCGGGCGGGAGAGGTTTGACGATCGGCGAGCCGGCGGCGCGAGCCGAATTCGCACTCGGGAGCACCGTGGTGGCGGCGGTCGCGGCGAGCAGGGTGAGCAGCCGGCGCCGTGTGACACCCTCCGCTCTGGCCTCCCCGGCGAGCCATTGACGCAGCCTGCGGTGGTCGTAGGCGATCTCGTGGTGGGCGGCGGAGCCGGCAGCAGACATGGCGATCCTCGTCATACGTGGGCGGGGAGAAGGGACCGGCCCGCACGCAGCGCACGCGGACAGGCAAGCGGCCGTCCTCGGCAGGCTTACGGATTCCGACGGCGCATGCGCGAGGCGGCCGTCGCAGAAAAGGACCGGGAGAAACCGATCAGCCGGGGAACCGACACAGCGCGGCGGCCACGCGGACGAGGTCCACGGCGCGGCGACGGGTGAGAGGCTCCAGCGGAGGCATGCCGAGATGCAAGCACGTGGTACGGCACGTGTCAACGGGCCTGCTGGGCAGGGTGGTTGGGGCGACCGCAACGCGTGGGAGGATTTTGTCGATCTCGTCGCGGCGGCAAACCTGGCTCGGACGTGTCAGGCCCGCCGCGGGGGTCTGCATCGGCCTCTCGCGGTGCTGTCCGCACGGACTGTTCTGCGTCCGCCGACACCCGTGGCGGCCCTGGCCGCTCACCGTGACGAAGACCTCGCTCAGGCCAACAGATCGATCGCGTCGAACGACAGGCTGGGGCTGAGGTACCCCCCCGCCTCCGGCCGACCCGCTGTTCACGTCGACCCGCAACGTGTTGGTCCCGCTGACCAGTGCGGAGGACGGGACGACGTACTCGTACGTGTGATTGTTCCCTCGGTAGCTGCCGACGGTGAGCGTGCGCGTGGACGGCTCGTTCGCGGCGGACGGGAGCGCGGACGTCCAGGTGCCGTTGACGGTGATCTGGGGCCGGCCGCCCGCCTTCGCGGAGGTGATGCCGATCCGCAGGGTGCGGTCGGCCGCGGCCTGGGCGGCGGTCAGAGGGAAGGAGACCAGCAGGCCGTTGTTGATCTCCTTGAACTGGTATGCGGGCCAGTCCGCGGCCGTGGACGTGCCGATGACGTACGTGCCCGTCGCCCAGGCACCGGCGCGCGAGTCGGAGGGGTGGGCGTGGGTGACGAGGGAGGCGTTGCGGAATCCGGAGGGGGTGCCGTTCCAGTCGCCGATGCGCCAGATGGCCGCGTCGGAGCTAGGGTCGGCCGTGATCGTACGGGTGTGGACGGTGGTCGCCGTGCCCGCCGCCACGGTCACGCTCTCGGTGTGGACGGCGAGTTCGCCCTTGTAGACGGTGAGTGTGTAGATGCCGGGCAGCACGCCCGCGATGGCGTACTTCCCGGTGGCGGCATCCACCGTGGTCCAGTACTGGGCGCTGGTGTTGGACAGTCCGACGACGTACGGGTAGGCGGCGTCGCGGCCCGCCACGCCGTTGCCGACGACGCGACCCCGGCCACTCGTGGCCGTCCAGCCGGTGAGGCCGAGGGCGTCGACCCAGGCGGTGTTGTTCCGCCCTGCGACGGCGGTGGTCGGCGCCGAGCCGCCGGTGAAGGCGAGGACGTACGGTCCGTGCAGGCCGTAGCGCTGAGCCTCGGTCTGCGTCTCGGCGTAGTAGAAGTGCTCATACAGGCCGTACCCGCTCTCGTTGCCGTGGCGCAGCAACTGGCGGATGAACGGACCGCCGGAGTCCTTCTCCTTGTTGGAGCGGACGATCCAGATGCCGAGCGCGGGCGCGGTGAAGCCGAAGTAGTCGTAGTCGACGGTGCGCAGGTTCGCGTAGTGCTTGGCGCGGGTGGTGCCATCGGTCTTCTGGAAGATGTCGGCGGACTCGATGACCGTGTCGGAGTTGGACCACGTGTCGGACGAAGTCAGCGGGAAGAGGCCAGGGTTGAGGCGCGCGATGTAGCGGCTGGCGGTGACGGAGTCGTCGGCCTTGTAGGTGAAGAGGTAGATGTTGTCCTCGCCGCTGCGGGCCGCGTAGTAGTGGATGAGCGTGCCGTGCGCGACGGTGATGAGCACGACCCCGGACGACGGCCGGGAGATCGTCACCGTCGAGGCCCCGAGGCCGGTCTCGACCTGGGAGTTCTTGCCGTCGTAGCCCTGGTACTCGGTGCCCTTGTAGACGAAGGAGACGAGGTCGCCGTTGGTGTGGTTGACCTTGAAGACGAGGTTCGCGCCGGTGTTCACGACGTAGTTGGTGCCGTCGTCGCTCCAGCCGAAACCTGTCGCGGCTCGCGCCATGCCGGGAGCGGCGAGCGCGAGGGCGGCTCCTGCGGTGCCGACGATGAAGGCGCGGCGGGGCAGACCACTGACGTGCGGCATGGGGAGACTCCTGGGGAGATACGAGTGATGATCACCAGCGTGCGGGGAACGGGAGGGCGTGCGCGACGGGCGGCAGCGGATCGCCACATGGATGTCATACGGCGTCACACTCCGTCTCACCTGGCGGGATTCGCCGACTCATCCGACCGAGTGTGAACTGTTCCTGCCGGGCACACGGCAGCCGTTGATCACGATCGACGGAATCCGGTGGGCGTCATCATCGCGACCCTCACCGCTACGCCCGACCGGTGCGAGATCGACTTCTCTCGGCCGTCCTGTCTCCGTGGGCGGGCCCAGCAGCCGCGTCAGCGACCTCAACGCCTTCCGGAACGCCCGGGACAGCCGCTCCCCCGGCGACCTCTTCGGCACCGGGCGCCCGGGCGCACTCGCCGACCCGCACGGGCGACCCCGCCCACAAGGTCCGCACCGATGGCTAGGGTGCTTTTTTTGGATCTTCCTCCGGAGGGTTCCAGGCGGCCGATGGAGTGCGCACCGTGGGCATATCCGGCTGGTTCGTCTGGATCTTTCTCGTTCTGTTCCTATGGCGGGTCCTCGGCCTCTTCCCCGTCATCCATCGACTGCGGGAAGCCAACTCCGCGCTGTGTTTCAAGGCGCGCCTCGACCTGCTGGAGGTCGTCGGCTCCCTGCTGCTCTTCGGCGGCAGCCTGCTGAGTTTCATGGTGGGGAATCCTGGTTCTGGCTCGGCCTCGCAGGCTTCCCGCTCCTGACCGCTGTTCGATCCGCCGCGGCCCGCCCTGATGGCGCCCCGATCTACGTCATCTTGGACAACGTATCCGCCCACAAGGGCGACACGGCGCTGGGCGAAGAGGAACCGGGTCGCGCTGTGCTTCACCCCGACTTACGCCTCTTGGGCCAACCCGATCGAGGCCCGCTTCGGGCCACTGTGGCAGTTCACCGTCGCCAACTCCCCTTACGGCAACCACACCGTCCAGACTCGCGCCCTGCACGCCTACCTGCGCCGGCGCAACACCAACGCCCACCATCCAGATGTGCTCGCGGCCCAGCGCCGCGAGCGAGCCTGCATCCGCAGCGAGAAGGGCCTGCGCTGGGGCGGCCGATCGGCGAAAGTCGCGTGACCCTACCAATGGCACCGGCGACACTGACGCCATGACCAGTTCTGCACTGCCTCAACTGCTTCGACCGCGTGCTCTGAGGCCGGGAGATCTCGTTGTCATCGCATCGCTGTCCGGTCCGCTGCCAGCCGCCTACGGGCCCAACATCGAGCAGGCGGTGGTCGTGCTCGAGCGGATGGGATTCCGCGTGCGCCGGGCTCCGCTACTCGAAGTAGGACGCCGCCATTGGTGGAGCGCGGCCACGCCGGCGGAGATCGCCGGGGAGCTCAACGGTCTTCTGCGGGATCCTGAAGTGCGCGCGATCGTCGCGAGTGACGGCGGCCAGACCGCACTCGGCTACCTTGACCTGATCGACGTCGAGGCGATCAGGGCCGACCCCAAGCCGATCGTCGGCTACAGCGACATCTCGCTGCTGCATCTGGTGCTCTATTCGCGCACGGGTCTGGTCGGGTTCCATGCCGACATGGCCGTCCCTGGCTTCGGCGGACACTGGCAGTCTGCGCCCGTGGCGCGCCAAGCGGAGCTCGAGAAGCTCTACTCCCGGTTGCTGACCGGTACCGAGGCGATTGGTGCGCTGCCTGCGAGCCCGTCGTGGGAGTGTTGGCGTCCTGGCCGTGTCGAAGGTCGGCTGATCGGCGGGGTGATCAATCGCATCGTGCTGGCGCAGGCGACGCGTTTCGCGCTGCCGCTCGAATGGTTCGACGGTGCAGTGCTGTTCTGGGAGGAGATGGGGGGCTTGGCATCGTACGTGTGGAGCTATCTGCAGGTGATGCGACACTGCGGCATCCTCGATCGGATCTCCGGCATGGTCGTGGGCGTTCCGCGCGAGATCAGTGGACTCGAGCCCGGCGCGTCCCCTACTCTGCCCGAGATCGTCCTCGACGTCCTCGGCGACCGTGATATCCCGGTCCTGGGCAACGTCGAGTTCGGGCATGCCGGACCGAATCTACCGATGCCGGTCGGCATCCGTGTCGGCCTCGATGCGCAGCAGCGGACGTTGTCGCTGCTCGAGCCGGCGGTAGAGTCGCACGCGATGACGGGACCGGTCAGCTGAGCGCTGCGGATAGTGAGCCGGTGGCCCCGGCAGCACCCTCTGGGGCCAATGCACGCCTTGGTGACCGCCGCCCTGGGTCGCTTGTCCGGCCTGTAGGGGGGCCATGCATACCCGGTGGCTGGCGCAGGCGGATTCGGTGCCGTCCCGATCCGGACCGCGCCGTCGCCGACGAAACCCGCTGCCTGCTGGTGGCCGGTCGCACCGGCACCTTCGACATCACGCAGGTCGGCTCCCGATGCGAGCCGGACCTGACCCTGTTCGTCGAGTCGAGCGTCCCGCCCCCGCGCATGCTCGTCTTCGTCGCCATCGACTTTGCCGCCGCCCTGGTACGCATGGGCAAGTTCCTCGGCTACCACGTCACCGTGTGCACGCCCGATCCGTCGCCACCCGGACACGCTTCCCCGAGGCCGACGGCATCGTCGTCGACTGGCCACACCGCTACCTGCACCGAACCGGGAACGACCACCGCACAGTCGTATGCGTCCTCACCCACGACGCCAAGTTCGACGTACCCCTCCTGGAAGCGGCCCTGCGGCTGCCGGCCGCATACATCGGTGTGATGGGCTCCCGCCGCACCCACCAGGACCGCGACGGCAGACTCCGCGACATCGGCCTCACCGACGCCGAACTGACCCGCCCCCACTCACCCATAGGCCTCGACCTCGGCGCCCGCACACCCGAAGAGACCGCCCTGTCCATCGCGGCCGAGATCGTCGCCACCCGCCATGGCGGAACAGGCCTGCCCCTGAGCAAGGCACACACTGATCCACCACGACCGAACCGACCACCAAGTCACGGGCTGTTCCTCGTATTCGTGAACATCTCGTTGCCATCCCGCTCCACCGGCCTCCGCGCCCTTGATACTGGCCGGGCGACCGAGGAGCGGGGACAGCGGTGGAGTGGACCATCTGGGCGGGGCTGGCCGCCGGATTGCTGATCTCGACGGTGACCGCACCGGTCGGCGTGTCCGGGGCGGTCTTCCTCCTGCCGGTCCAGCTGAACGTCCTGGGCGTTCCCAGCCCCGCGGTCACACCGACGAACCTGCTGTTCAACGTCGTGGCCGGACCCGGCGCCCTGTGGCGCTACCGCCGCAACGTCGCCCTGCGGAGCCCCTTGACCCGCCGCCTGGTCATCTGGACGCTGCCCGGCGTCGCCGCCGGTGCCGCCGTCCGCGTGTTCGTCCTGCCGGGCCCGGACGTCTTCCGTCTGCTGATCGCGGCCCTGCTCGGGCCGCTGGGGCTGTGGTTGTGCATCCGGACCCGGCGTCCGGGCGACAAACGGGCACCGGCCGAAGCCGCCGCGCCCTCCTCCACCGCGCTGTCCGTTCTGGCCTTGTGCGTCGGGGTGGTGGGCGGCGTCTACGGGATCGGCGGCGGTTCCCTGCTCGGGCCGATCCTCGCCGCCCGCGGCCTGCCCCTGGCCCTCATCGCACCTGCCACGCTCGCCGCGACGTTCACCACCTCCGTCGCCGGCGCGGCCGTGTACACCGCACTGGCGCTGGTGAGTACCGGGCCCGTCGCCCCGGACTGGTGGCTCGGCCTTGCCTGTGGCCTCGGCGGTCTCATCGGCGGCTACCTCGGCGCCCGGCTCCAGCCCCACCTGCCCGAGACGGCACTCCGACTCCTGCTCGGCACTCTCGTCACCGCCCTCGGAGCCCTCTACGCAGCCCAGACGCTGGCCTGACACTTCACCGCCCGAGCAGCGCCACGTCGGGGCTGGGAAGCCGATATTGGCCAACGGGCCACAGACACGAAGCAGTTCATGCGGACGACAGACAAGATCGAACCCTGTGCATGACTTGGGCTCGTAGCGTCAGTTCGTCCTGACCGGGAGGCCGGACGAACTCGGCGAGCGCTCCATCAGCCGAAGGCCGCCTCCTTCCCGCAGGTCGGGAAAGCAGCGGCCAGCTGCGGCTTCGTGGGGAAGATCAGGTCGTCGGCGCCAATGGCGCTGCTCGGTCGCTTAGTTCCCCTCCGTGGCCCGGGTGGCTCCCCACCGGAATGGATTCAACGTCTCGTTACGTCTCCTGCTTCGCCTACAACTCTTCAACTCAGCGACGCCACAACAGACTTGCGCTGTCGCACATCTTGACGGCTTTGGTGTAGACCTTTAAGTTCACCAGCCAGCAGACCTTCCACGCATACATCCCCTGCACACATATGTGAACGCACTGTTCACCTCTCACCGCCCTCGCACAGGCGGCGTCCACCCCCACCCCTGGACGAAAGGCCCCCACCATGCAACGCCTCGCCCTGCGCTGCACTCTCGCCTTCTCGCTCGGCCTCACCGCCGTAGGGACACTCGCAACCCCCTCCGCCTCTGCGGCCACCGGCACGATCACCGGCCTGGCCGGCAAGTGCCTCGACGTGGCCGGCGCGAGTTCGGCCGACGGCACAGCCGTACAGGTCTACGACTGCAACGGCACCGCGGCCCAGCAGTGGACGGTCGGTTCCGACGGCACCATCCGGGCCCTGGGCAAGTGCCTTGACGTCACGGGAAATTCGACAGCCAACGGCGCCCAGCTCCAGCTCTGGACCTGCACCGGCGGTACCAACCAGAGGTGGACGGTCAGCGCAGGGCGCGACATCGTCAACCCGGCCGCCGACAAGTGCCTGGACGTCACCGGCAATTCCTCCGCCAACGGCACCCGCACCCAGATCTGGACCTGCACCGGAACCGCCAACCAGAAATGGAACGCGCCCGCCGCCGATGGCGGCACGACTCCGCCGAGCTCCGCGCCGATGGCCGTGGCACCCTACCTCTACAACGGCTGGGGCAATCCGCCCAGCGCTACGAATGTCATGAACGCGACAGGCGTGAAATGGTTCACGCTGGCGTTCGTCCTGAGCAACGGCTACTGCAACCCGCAGTGGGACGGCGCCCGGGCTCTGACAGGCGGAGTCGACCAGCAGACGATCAACACCGTGCGCGCGAACGGCGGCGATGTCATCCCGTCCTTCGGCGGCTACAGCGGCAACAAGCTGGAGAGCTCCTGCTCCAGCGCCGGCGAGCTGGCGGCGGCGTATCAGAAGGTCATCAGCGCCTACTCGCTGAAGGCGATAGACATCGACCTCGAGGCCGACGCCTACAGCAGTGCCACCGTGCAGCAACGGACCGTGGACGCGCTCAAGACCGTCAAGGCCAACAACCCGGGCATCAAGGTGTACGTCACCATCGGCACCGGGCAGAGCGGCCCCGACACGAGTCTGATCAACCGAGCGGCGTCGTCCGGGCTGACCGTGGACGCCTGGACAATCATGCCGTTCGACTTCGGCGGCGCGGGCCAGAACATGGGCACCCTCACCCAGCGGGCGGCCGAGGGGCTGAAGGGCGCACTGCAGAACGCTTACGGCTACAGCGACGACGCGGCCCACCGCCACATGGGCATCTCGTCGATGAACGGCATCACCGACGACAACGAGACCGTCACCACCGCCGACTTCCAGACCATCCTCAGCTACGCGCAGGCCCATCACCTGGCGCGGTTGACGTTCTGGTCCGCGAACCGTGACCGGCCCTGCCCGGGCGCCTACCCGAACGACGACACCTGCTCGGGCGTGAGCCAGAGCAACTGGCAGTTCACCAGCATCTTCGCCCGGTACACCGGCTGACGTGCGCGCTCAGAACCTCACCCCAAACCATCCCGGTACGGCAGCCGTCGCCCCCTGAGCAACTGCCCATAGACCCCACGGAAAGGATCGACCAGAAGATGAGCACCGTCCGATCCGGCTCCCCCCGCGCCATGCTGCGGGTCCTGCTCCTGCTGGCGACGCTGCTGGGCCTCGCGGCCGTGCCGCCAGTCGCACAGGCGGACACCGCCGCGAACCCGTTCAAGGTCCTCGCCCTTTACAGCGGCACTTACGACGCGGCGCACATCGACTTCGACAAGGAGGCGAACGTCTGGTTCCCGCAGCAGGCGGCTGCCAACGGCTTCACCTACACGGCCAGCACCAACTGGGACCTGCTCGCCAACGGCGGGGTCAACGCCTACCAAGTCGTTCTGTTCCTGGATGATCTGCCGCAGACGTCCGCCCAACGCGCGGGTTTCGAGGCGTACATGAGGGGTGGGGGCGGTTTCATGGGCTTCCATGTCTCGGCGTTCACGACCGACGCGGCAAGCTGGTCCTGGTACCACAACACGTTCCTCGGCTCGGGCAACTTCGCGTCCAACACCTGGGGCCCGACCCCGGTCACCCTGAAGGTGGAGGACCACACCAGCCCGGCCACCGTGAACCTGCCGGCCACGTTCACCTCGTCGGTCAGCGAGTGGTACAGCTGGTCCAAGGATCTGCGGCAGAACCCGGACATCAAGGTCCTGGCATCGATCGACCCGAGCAGTTTCCCGGTCGGCACGGACCCCAACCAGTCCTGGTACAGCGGCTATTACCCGATCCTGTGGACCAACACGAAGTACCGGATGCTGTACGCGAACTTCGGTCACAACGCGATGAACTACACGACCAACACACGGCTCTCGTCCACGTTCGCGAGCGCGACCCAGAACCGGTTCCTCCTGGACGGGCTCAAATGGCTGGGCGGGGGCGGCACCACGATCCCACCGACCGGCGACCAGATCTCCCAGACCGCCTGGTACACCGTGCAGAACGGCGGCAACGGCACCTGTGTGGACGCCCGTTCGGCAGCCACCGGGAACGGGACGGCGATCCAGCAGTACGCCTGCAACGGCACGGCAGCGCAGCAGTACCAGTTCCGGAGCACCGACAGCGCTTACCTGCGGATCACCGCCCGCGGCAACCCCGCGCAGGTGATCGACGTGACCGACCGCTCGACGGCGGACAATGCGCCGTTGCAGCTGTGGGCCTACTCCGGCGGCACGAATCAGCAATGGCAGCCGGTGCGTGAGACAAGCGGGCGCTACCACTTCGTCGCCCGGCACAGCGGCAAGTGTCTGACGGCCGCCGCAGCGGCGACGGACAGCGTCCAGCTCGCCCAGCGGACCTGCGACGGTTCGGCAGCGCAGGCCTTCCAGCTCACCGCCCAGTCCTGAACCGCCGTACGGCGACCCCAGGGCGCCCTGCACCCAGCCGTGCTCGCAGGGCCCCAAGACTGGCCGGTGAACCCCTCCGAGCCTCCCCAGGGCAGCACCCCCGCGACGCTCCCCCAACAGCCCTCCACCTGGCCGAAACCACACCCTCGGAACTCCACCGCACACGTCTTCTCACGCCGCGCGAAACCGTGGAAACGCCCGCCCCGCGCGCCCGCCACACCGGGCTGTGGGAGCTGCGTGACCCGCTCCCGCCACCGATTGTCAGTGATCGCCGCTAACGTTCCTCACATCGTCGCACTGACGCCGGGCTGTACCCGGCTGAACTGTGCGTTCTTCTTGCTGACTTGATGGGGAAGGCGGGGACTCGTGGGTTGGCTCTCGGCGGGTGACGGGTATGAAGTCGCCCTGGTGGACGGACGGGTGGCGGCGCGTGCCACCTCGGGCCGGGCGGCGGGGCGGCAGCTGAAATCGTTGCCGCGCGCGCTGCGCGACCATCCGGAGGTGGACCGGCTGCGGCGGTTCGCCGAATGGCTGGATCGACACGCCACGGCGTGCGTCGCCCAGGTCGACTCCTGGATGGTGTCGTCACTCCCCGTCCCCACCGGCCTGCTGGCCCGGGTGTGGCCGGACGAAGCCTGGCAGTCGGCACTGCGCGACCTCGCCGTGGTGGGCGACGACCCCGACGAGGTCGGCTTCCTGCGCGGTGCCACCGAGAACGGCGAACTGCGCGTGGTGAACCTGGACGGCGAGACCGTACGGCTGTCCCCGCGCACGGTCACGCTGCCGCACCCCGTGCTGCTCCCGGACCTCGACGACATCCGCGAGTTCGCGGCGGAGCTGGGCATCGTGCAGCGCGTGGAGCAGATCCACCGCGCGACCTGGCAGCGGCCTGAGGACCTCGACCCGAAGGCCACCGAGATACGGGAGTTCAGCGGAGGTTCCTTCCGTTCCCGCTTCGCCCTGGCCGCACGGGCGAGTGCGCTCGGCTACCGCGTCTCGGGGGGCTACTCCACGGCCCGCGTCCGCGACGGCGACCGCACCGTGGAAGCGTGCGTGTGGATCGGCGAGCCGTACTGGCAGGACACGGTGGAGACCGGCGGCCTCACCTGGCAGGACCACGACGGCCGCGCCCTCCCGCTGCGGAAGGTGGGCCCGGTGGCCTGGTCGGAGGGGATGCGGATGGCTGCGGCGCTGTACGCCGGGCGCACGATCGAGGAAGGCAAGAACGCGTGAGCGGGGGGACGCAGGTGTCGTACGAGGAACTGCTGACAGCGGGCGCGGTCCTGCCGCCGGACACCGGGGAAGCCGGCGAGCGGGCGGTGCCGCTGACCGCACGCGCCTACCGCCACCCGGGCCTCGACGACCGTATCGTGGTCCGGCTGGTCGCCGGTGAGCTGGGCGCAGCCGAGGATCTGGCCGCCGGCTTCCTCGGCCTGGAACCGGCCGCGGAGCCGGCCGTCGTAGGCCTCGGACTGCGCCAGTCGCTGGGCTTTCCCGAGTGGGTGCTCGTGCACCACCCCGAGGACGGCCACCACGCCCTGGGCGTCGTCCCGGACCTGGAGCGGGCGGCCCGGCAGGCCAAGTCCCGCCCGAAGGCCGCACTGGACGCCTACCTCGAACTCGGTGGGCGGCTGGCCGCGTCGGTGCCACACTTCCTGCCGACCTTCTACGAGCAGGCGGGCCGGGTGTTCCTCGCCGAGGAGAACGCCACCTACGCCGCCCAGTTGTTCACCCGCGCCCGCAAAGCGGAGGCGGAGCACGGACTGACGGTGGAGGAGGAACGCCTGGACGCGGTGTTCCTGGAGTTCGCGCTGGCCGGTGCGCTGCCAGTGAAGGTTCTCTCCGCCTACGGCAAGGAACTGGCCGCCCGGGTCTCCGCCGAGGAGGCACTCGAGCGCTTCACCCGCCTGTGCCTGCGCCGCACCGCGGGCGGGCTGCCGCCGTCCGCCCAGATGGCGGGCGACCTGCGCAAGCTGGCCCGCGGCGCCGGCCAGGACGCAGACCGGGCCGAGCAGGACTACCTGGCCCAGCTGCTCGGCCTGCCGGCCACGCTGCGTGCCACGGGCGGCTGGTGGAAGGGCCACCGGGGCGCACTGGTGGCGCTGGCCGAGCGGGAACCGCGGGTGCGCGGCACCCTGCTGGACATGCTCCCTGCCAGCCCCGACCAGGACATGCCCGCGATGTGGCTCGAGGTCCTGGAGACATCCGGCGCCACCACGGGGCTGTGGGACGACGCGCTGCCCGCGCAACAGCGGCCGAGCGACGGCACCACGGGCTGGCTGGAGCGCTTCCTGGCGTTCCGGGAGCGGGCCCGGTCCTGGCGCGGCTCCACCCGGATGCCGGAGCTGTACCCGCTCGTGGAGCGGGCCGCGGACCGGCTGCGCACCGAACTCGCCGCGTCCGGGCGCGGGTTGAAGGTCACGCACGACATCGACCTGATCGACCTGCTGCTGTCCCTGGACGTGCCGGTCGCTGCACCCGGCAAGGACCAGGAGCTGCCGTTGACAGCATGGGCCATCGGGGAAGGACAGCGGGAGCTGACGCTCCTGGGCGCCGACCCACGGTTCCGCGACGCCTTCCTGCGCGGCGCCGACCGTTTCCACCAGGGCGACCAGGCGCTGCGCTCCATCCGGCTGCTGGCGGCCTCGCCCGGTGCCCGCTCTTGGCTGACGGAGTGGGTCAGCAGCGTGGTGCGACGTTTCAGCGCCGAAGGCCTGCCCGGACTGCCCGGCGCGCTGCACCGGCTCGCGTGGCTGCCCGCCGAGGCACTGACGCTGGCCGAGGACGACGTCCGCGCCGCCGTCGGCACCGACCTCGCGCCGGTACTGGCCCGCACCCTGCAAGCCGGACTCTTCGACGAACTGGGCTGGCCGGCCTGGGAGGAGGCGACGGCCGAACTCGTCCCCAAGGACCGGGTGGAGGACATCGTGGTCGCCGACGCCTGGCCTCACCTCGTCGTGGCCGGTACGGCCCAGGCCCGTGTCATCGGCGCCGACGGCACCCTGCTCACCCATGACCTGCGCCTGCCGGCGAACGACGTCTCGGGCGACCCGGGCTTCCATCACGTGGACGGCGAACTTCTCGTGTACTGGAACTCCCGCAGAGACGGTCTGCGCGGCTACTGGCACTCGCGCGCCGACCGCGTCGAGTCCCTCAAGGGCGCGCACGCCACGCGGGGCACCGAGATGGACTGGTACCGCGGCGACTTCCCGATCACGCTGCCTCTGCCGGACGGTGGCCGGACCACCGGCCGCGGAGTGGTGCACGCCGGGGACACCACCCTGCCCGCCGAACGGCCGGTGCTCTTCGACGGATCGTCCTACTGGGTGTGGCACGCGGACTCCGAGGACCGTGCGGCGCACGGTTGGTACGAGTACGACCCGGCCACGAACGAGCGCGGGCGGATGAGCAAGCCCGCCTTCCTCGCCGACGCCCTGCGCGACGCCCCCTCGGGCAGCAGTTACGTGGGCGGCAGACTGCGCCCCTCCCCCACCACCGGCACCACTCCGGCCTGCGCTCCCGTGGAGGGTCTGGTCGGCCTGCGGGTGATCGAGCTGCCCGACGGTTCGCATCGCGCCGAGGACCTCGCCGGACACCGCGTCACCCTGCCCGCCGGCGCCGGTGTGCCCGACGTGCTCGTCGTCTTCCCGGGCGCGGACCGGGCCACCGCCGTCGTCCGCGACAACTGGCAGCTCCGCCTGGTCGACGCCGACGGCGTCCACACCGCCTGGGCCAAGACCGACCGCACGCCGGGCGAGTTCGGCGAGGGCACTCTGCTGCTGCCTCCCGTGCAGTTCTGGGAGTGCCTGACGGCCCGTGACCCGCAGGGATCGAACGCGCTGCGGACCATCGACCGGGACACGGCCGCGGCCCTGCTGGCCGCCGCGGCCGACCAGGACGGGCAAGCGCTGACCGACGCCATCCGCACCCTCCTCCCGGTCAGCCACGACGCGCTCGTGAAGGGCATCGCCGGAGTCGCCCGTTACGCCGCGGCCCAGCAGGCCGTGCTGGACGCGGCGGCCACCCGGCTGACCCACGCCCTGGAAGGCGGCCTGGAGGACGAGGGGCCGGCGGGACCGGCGGACAGCAGGATCATGGCGGCGATCAACGGGTTCGGCGCGATCCGCGGCTACTGGTGGAACCGGGACGAAGGCGCCGACACCGTCTTCCGTGCCCTGCGCGTCCTGGCCCGGGCCGGTGGACTCGCCGGCACCGCCCTCGCCGGCCTTCCCGACGTCCGCCTCCACCTCGACGGTCATCCACTGCCCTCGGGACAGCCCGGCCTGGAGATGCTGCTGGAGAGGGCGACCGCACTGGCCTACCGGGCCGCCTCCGGTACCACCGCCCAGGAGCACCGCGAGGTCCTGTGCACCCTCCTCGCCGAGTTCGACCGCCTCGGTCTGACACCGGGCGACTCCACCGCCTGGCGCAGGGTGCACCTGCACCTGGAGGCGGTGCAGCTGCGCACCACGGCAGGCGGCCGGCGCGACGGTGCGTGGACCGGGGTGCTCCCGCTGGCCGACGGCGCCTTCATCGCCGTCACAGGCCACAACTCGCTCGACGACGACGGCGCCTGCTTCACCGGCTACTTCCATGACCCGGCCGGACGCTTCGAGACACCCCTGCCCTACAAGACGCTTCAGTCGCGACCGCTGGGCGAGAACCCGGCCCCGGGCCGGATCCGGACCTTCCTCACGGAACTGGCCGAGCGCGGACCCGCCCCCTGGTTCCCGGAGGCCGCCGAGGAGTTCGCCCGCCTGACCGGCGTGACCGAGACGGTGGCCCGGCTCGTCGTGGCCGGTCTGCCGGGCATCGACGTGTACGAACGCAGCTTCCTCAAACCCGAGACACGCACCCTCATCGGGGTGAAGGTGGCCCCGGCGGCGGTCGCCAAGGACGAACTGCACAACCTCGACGGCGCGGTGCGGGCCGCGGTTGTGGGCGCCCTGCTGCCCGCCGACCCCGCCCGGCTGTGGACCGAGGGCCCGGACGTGGCGGCCGCCGCAGCGGTGTGGAACGCCAAGGTGGGCAAGCGGGTGGCCGTCCCGGAGGAACTCCTCGGTGACGCGATCCGCGCCTTCCGGCACCCCTCCTGGCCGATCCGGCAGGCCCTGCCCGCCCTGTTGGACCCGGCCGCCTCGCACCGGCTCAGCCGGGACCTCACCTGGGCGGTCAGTGGCGACCGGGCAAAGCCCGTCGGGGACGACACGGACGGGTTCACCACGGAGACGCTGGTCGGCGCGGTCGGTCTGATGGCCTGGCTCGCCCACCGGCTGCCCGCCGGCGACCCGGTCCGCGCCGCGCTGCCCCCGGCCCTCACCGCCGTACGCGAACGGCTCGCCCACCCCGGACTGATGCTCGACCTGGGGCGCTACATCAGCCTCCCGGACTTCCGGAAGACCGCCGGCACCCCCACCGAGATCGGCCCGGGCTTCGAGCGGTACGGCGCTGTCGTCCTGGCCACCCACGACGACCAGCCCGCCCCGGCCATCCGCGTCGACCTCCTCGACGAGGCAGGCCAGGACCCTTACCTGCCCGCGGTGCGCGTCGACAACCAGCGGCCCTACGACGCCGAGGTGGCGCTGCGTCTGGTCCGCGACCAGAAGCTCGCTGGCCTGCTCGCCGACCCCGGTGAGCCGATCGCGGGAGAGAGGGGCAAGGACGCCACCTGGTGGCCGCAGGACCCCAGTCGCTCGGTCCCCGATCTGGTCACCCAGGTGGCCAAGGAGTACGGACTGGGCGAGGACGCCGCCACGCTGTATCTGATGCTGCTGGCCATGCCCGACCCGACCGACCGCATGACGGCCCGGTGGACGGGCTGGAAGCCGGCACGGCTGAAGGCGGCGCGCGCCGAACTGGCCGCCACCGACCTCGTGGTGAAGGCCAGTCGCACCCGGGCGGGCCGGTCGCTGTTCCTGCCCGGCGGCTGGGTGGAGCAGTCGGCGCCGCGGGTGCCACTGGAGCGCTGGAAGCTGCCGCTGTTCGGCGAGATGAGCGACGAACACGCCCCCTTCGGCGTGATCGTGCCGTTCGAACCGGCCGCGGACCTGTTCCGCAGGGCGTGGCAGCGGGTCCAGGACGGGGACGCTCCCCGCTTCGAGGAGCTGAAGGTCCGGCGGGGCCGCCGCCGCTGACGTATCACCGGCCAGGGGTGCCGCTCACCTGCGGCGCCCCTCCCCCACCTGGAACTCCCCCACACATCGACACCGACCGAGCGACCGAGCAAGGACATCCATGCCCCTGACCGACACGGTGACGGCCCTTCCGGCCCCGCAGACCCTGCCCGCCGAAGAACGCTTCGCCACCGAACTCGCCTTCCTCTCCGCCCATGACGACGGCCCCCGCCCGCCCGGCTGGCTGCTGACGCCCCGCGCCGTGATCACCTTCGTCTGCGGCAGCGGCGGCGACGCCCTCAAGCTGCCCGGGGCGCCCGAGGGACTGCCGGACGAACTCGTCGTCGCCCCGAAGTTCGTCGGTGAACGCGCCCTGGTGGAGCGGTGCGTGGTCACGCTCGCCGGAGAGCGCGGGCTGCTGCTCGTCGGCGAGCCGGGCACCGCCAAGTCCATGCTGTCGGAACTGCTGTCGGCGGCCGTCTGCGGCACCAGCGCGCTCACCGTGCAGGGCACCGCCGGCACCACCGAGGACGCCCTGCGCTACGGCTGGAACTACGCCCTGCTCCTCGCCCAGGGTCCGACCCCGCAGGCTCTGGTGGACTCACCGGTGCTCGCCGCGATGCGCGCCGGGAAGGTGGCCCGTATCGAGGAGATCACCCGCTGTCTGCCCGAGGTGCAGGACGCCCTGGTGTCGATCCTCTCGGACCGGCGGATGAGCGTCCCGGAGCTGTCCGGCACCGACGACGCCCAGGTCGCCGCCGCTGCCGGCTTCTCCGTCATCGCCACGGCCAACCTCCGCGACCGCGGAGTGTCGGAGATGTCCGCCGCCCTCAAACGCCGCTTCAACTTCGAGACCGTGCACCCGATCGCGGACGTCGAGGCCGAGACCGAGCTCATCAAACGGCAGGCCACAGCCGCCGTCGCGCGGGCGGGAGCGGCCTTCGGCGTCGACGACGCGGTGCTCGACGTCCTGGTGACCGTCTTCCGCGACCTGCGGGCCGGACGCTCCGCCGAGGGCTGGGACGTGGAACGCCCGGGCACGGTGATGTCCACCGCCGAGGCGGTGCAGGTCGCCGTCTCCCTGGGGGTGGCCGCCGCCTATCTCCCCGGCGGGGACTCCCTCGACCTGGTGCCCGGCCACCTGTTGGGTGTAGTCCGCAAGGACGACCCGGCCGACCACGCGCGACTGCTCGGCTACTGGGACGGACCGGTGCGCCGCCGCGCCGAGGACGGCTCGGCGACCTGGCGGCGCCTGTGGGACCTGCGGGAGAACCTCCGGTGACACTCGCTACGGAACCGAGGGCCGCCCTCACCGCCCTCGCCGACTGCACCGCCCCGTATCTGCTGGGCGTACGGCACCACAGCCCCGCTCTCGCCGCGGCGGTGCCCTCCCTCCTGGACGCCGTCGGCGCCGAGGTCGTCTGCGTGGAACTGCCCACCGACTTCCAGTCGTGGCTGCCCCATCTCGCCGCGCCGGGCACGCTCGCCCCGGTCGCGCTGGCCGGGACCGGCGAGAGCGGCCGGCTCGGCTTCTACCCCTTCGCCGACTTCTCGCCCGAACTCGCGGCGATCCGCTGGGCACGCGAGCGCGGGGCCGAGGTCGTCTGCTGCGACCTGCCGATGTCCGATCCGGGGTGGAGCGCCGGTGAGCCCGCCGCGGCCGAGGACGGCCTGGGCCACTCCGCCGAGGCGCCCACCGCGTTCGCGGCGGCGCTGACCGCGTCCGCAACCGGCCGCGACGGCGACGACCTGTGGGACCGCAGTGTGGAGGTCCTCGCCCCGGGCTGCGCCCCGGAAGCGATCCGCCGGGCCGCACTGGGCGTCGGCTGGGCGCTGCGCCGTGACGCCGAGTCGGCGGGCGGTGTGCCCGCCGTCGATCGGGCGCGTGAGGCCCACATGCGCGAGGCGATCGCCCGCGCCGCGGCCGCCGGCCGCCGGGTCGCAGCCGTCGTCGGCGCCTTCCACGCCCCCGCGCTGACCGCCTGGGCGGCGGGGCAGGCTGGGCCGGTCGATGCCGGGAACCCTTTTACCGTGGTCACCCCCCTCGCCGGGGACCCTCCCTCCATGGTCACCCCCCTCGCCGGGGGCCCGCCCACCGTGGTCACCTCCCTCGTGCCGTACGCGTTCGACCTGTTGGACTCCCGTTCCGGCTATCCGGCGGGCATCCGCGACCCGCGCTGGCAGCAGGCGGTGTTCACCGCGGGCGGCGACCCCGAGCGGCTGCACGACGCGGCCGCGCGGGCGATCACCGGCGTGTGCCGCGAACTGCGGGCGGCCGGACACGTCGCCGGCACGGGCGAGGCCCGCGAGACCCTGCGGGTCGCGTGCGACCTGGCCCGGCTGCGCGGACTGGCGGCACCGGGCCGCGGCGAGATCCTGGAGGCGCTCACCACGGTCATGGGCCAGGGCGAACCGCTCGGCCGCGGCCGAGCGCTGGCCCGGGCGCTGGAGACCGTCCTGGTGGGCACCGACCGGGGCCGTGTCGCCCCCGGCACTCCCCGCTCCGGTCTCGGCCCCTGCGTCGAGGCCGAACTCGCCTCACTGTGGCTGCCCGGACCGGACGACCCCGCACCGCGCGAGGTGCGGCTCGACCCGTTGCGCTCCGCCCTCGACGGCCAACGCGAAGTCCTCCTCCAGCGGCTGGCGGTGTGCGGCACCGGGTACGGCGAGCCGATCCAGGTCGCCGGTACCGGCGACGCCGCCGCTCTGACCACCCGGTGGCGGCTGTCCTGGACGCCGGCGGTGCCGGTCCGCCTGGACCTGGCCGGCATCCGCGGTGTCACCGCGGCCCTGGCCGCCGAGGGCACCCTGCGGGAGACCTTCCGCGGGCAGGCTGCGGAGGGCGGAGCCACCAGCGACTTGGTCCTGGCGGGACTACGCGACGCGGCCCGCTGCGATCTGCCCGCGCTGGTGTCCGAGCGGCTCTCCGACGCCGCCGACATCCTGCCCACCTGCGCCACCCTGCCCGAACTCCTCACCGCCCTGGACCTGCTGGAGGCCCTGCAGCGCGGCCATCTGCCCGGCACCACACCCGAGAGCCGGCAGGACGCCGCCCAACTCTCCACGGAGCTGATGCAGTCGGCCGTACGGTCGTTGCCGGGTCTGACCGGCAGCGACGACCCGCAGGACGCGGACGCCCTCGTGGCGTTGGCCGCGCGGGCCGGCGAACACCGCCTGGGCCTACGGATGGACGACGCACTGGACGACCTCGCACGCCACGGGTCCCCGCTCATGCAGGGAGCCGCGCTCGCCGCTCGGGTCATGCTCGACCTGGACGACGCCGGCACGCTCGGCCGCCGGGCGGCGGGCTGGATCGACAACGCCACCGGGCCGGACGCCCGGCAAGCGCTGAGCCGCCGCCTTACGGGGCTGGTCAGTGCTGCCGCTCCGCTGCTCCAGTCGGCGCCGACCGCCCTGGACCCGCTGCTCGACCGGATCGACACGCTCACCGACCAGGGGTTCCTCCGGCGGCTGCCCGCTCTGCGCGGCGGCTTCGACACCCTCAGCCCGGCCGGCCGTGACCGGCTGCTGTCCACGGTGACCGAACGCCTCGGGGACCGCCTGGACCTGTCGCTGGGCGCCTCACCGCAGTTGCTCGCCCTGTGGACGGCCGCCGACGCGGCGGGCCGGGCGGCGGTGACGTCCCTGCGTCGGCCGCTGGGAACGGGGCTGAACGGCACTGCGGGCACCCTGTCCGAGGAAGACCCCCCTCGGGACGAACCCATACCTTCCGAGACACCGGTAGGCCCCGCCCCGCACGTCACGCCCGCCAACCCGCACCTCACGCCGGCCGATCGCTGGCGTCTGCTGCTCGGAAGGGAGAGCGAGAAACTGCCGCGCAACGCCCGCCGCCTCGCTCACGCGCTCGACGAGCTGTACGGCACCGGCCGCGGCGAGGGCTCGTCGGACCTCGGCCGGGAGGGCGGCCGGGGTGGAGGCCAGGAGGCATCCTTCCCGACCGCCCGTGAGTGGGCGCAGGAACTCGACGCGCTGTTCGGCGCCGACGTCCGCGAGGAGGTCCTTGCCCGGGCCGCCGACCTGGGCCGCACCGACGTCCTGGCCGAGCTCGACCCGAAGGCCGTACGCCCCTCGGTCGACCTGCTGACCTCCGTGCTGTCCCTGGCCGGCGGGATGCCCGAGCAGCAACTCGCCAAGCTGCGCCCGCTGGTGCGCCGCCTGGTCGACGAACTGGCCAAGGAACTGGCCACCCGGCTGCGCCCGGCCCTGACCGGACTGGCCACCCCGCGTCCCACCCACCGGCCGGGAGGACGGATCGACCTGCCGCGCACCCTGCGGGCCAACCTCGCCCACACCCGCCGCACCGACGACGGCCGCACCCTGGTCGTACCGGAGCGGCCGGTGTTCAGCACCCGTTCCCGCCGGGAGGCGGACTGGCGGCTGATCCTGGTGGTCGACGTGTCCGGATCGATGGAGGCGTCCGTCGTCTGGTCGGCGCTGACCGCGGCCGTGCTGGGCGGAGTGCCCACGCTGAGCACGCACTTCCTCGCCTTCTCCACCGAAGTGATCGACCTGACCGACCAGGTCGACGACCCGCTGTCGCTGCTGCTGGAAGTGCGAGTCGGCGGCGGCACCCACATCGCCGCCGGCCTGGCCCAGGCCCGGTCGCTGGTGACCGTGCCCAGCCGGACCCTCGTCGTGGTCGTCAGCGACTTCGAGGAGGGATATCCGCTCGGCGGACTCCTCGGCGAGGTACGGGCCCTCGCGAGCTCCGGGGTGCATCTGATGGGCTGCGCCGCCCTGGACGACACCGGCACCCCGCGCTATTCGGTTCCGGTGGCCCAGCAGCTCGTCGCGGCCGGCATGCCGGTCGCCGCCCTCAGTCCCCTCGCCCTGGCCCGCTGGGTGGGCGACCGCCTCCGCGGAGAGAACCGATGAACACCGAACTGCCCCCCGTGGCGCCCGAGGTGGTTGCCGCCGCCGTCGAGGAGCTGACGTCCCGGCTGCGCAAGAAGCTGGACGCCACGATCGAGACGTACACGACGTTGCCCGTCACGGTGGACGGCGCGGTACGGCGCGTGCGATGCGGCGAGGATGCCGAGGTCACTCTCGTCCCCGGCCCGTCGGGGGCGGTCACGGACGCCGCCCAGGCGCAGTGCAGTTGCTTGCTGGCACCGCGGTGCCTGCATCGCACGGCGGTCCTGGGGGCCGCGCCCGTGGCCGACGCCGACGCGGTGACCGAGGCCACGGACCAGCCGTCCGAGGGCGGCGCCGAGACGGCCGAACCGGACCGCGGTGTGCAGAAGTCCGGGACGCCGGGCACCGACGTCACCGCCGGACCGCCGCCCGGGCCGACCGCGGCGCAGGTCGCCGCCGCGGCCGGGCTGTGGGCTGCGGCGGCGGCAGTGCTGGCCGCCGGAGTGCCCGGAGCGGGTGCCGTGCCGCAGGCGGAGGTGTTGCGGGCCGCGCACACCGCCCGGCTCACCGGACTGCACCGGGCCGAGGCGGCCGCGCTGAGGGTGGTCCGCGCACTGCGCGCCGCCCGGGCCCGCCATGACGGCCACCGGCTGGCCGACCTGGTCGCCGGGCTGCGGGAGCTGCTGCTCACCAGCGGTTTGCTCGCAGCGTCCGATCCCGACCCGGCCCTGATCGGCACCGCCCGGCGCGGCTACCGCCCCGGTGGCAGCCTCAAGGTGCACGGGGTGTGCCGGGAGCCGGTGATCTCGGCCACGGGCTACGGCGGGGTCGTCACCCATGTCCTCGCCGACGACGGGCGCTGGTTCTCCGTGTCGGACGTCAAGCCCGGCGGACCGGCGCGGGCGCGCGGCGCCGCCACCGCCACGGTCGCGCTCGGCTCCGGCAGCCTCGATCACGCGCAGCTCTCCCGGGGCGGCCTGCTGATCTCCGGAGCGACGCTCTCCCCGGACGGCCGCCTCGGCGCCGGAAAGGGGGTACGGGCCACCCCGGTCATCGGTCTGTCCTGGACGTCGGGGCTTGCCCCTCTGTTCGCCCGCCCACTGACCCAAGCGGCCACGGCACAACTCGCCCCGGGTCACGACACGGAACGGGCAGGACCTCAGGCCGGTGAGCTGATCGGTTGCGACGTGGTCGTCGTGGGGGCGGCCGAGGACCACCTGTTCGCGCGGGAACTGACTCCCGACGCACCCGACCGCGAAGGCCTGTTGATCCGACTGGCGCCGGCCAACGGGCACCCGGAGCTGGCTCATGCGGCCAACTTCCGCAAGCTCGCTTCGCGCCCGGGACTGCGGCTGCGCGTCGTGGGCCGCGTCGACCCCGACCGTGCCGCGACACTGCGGCCGCTGGCGGTCGGCCCCGTGCCGGACGGCAAGGCGACGCTGCTGCTGCCACCCGAGTGGGCGGGCCACGCCGATCTCGGCTACGACCGCCTCGAAGGCGCCCACTTCCCGCCGCCCGGTGACCTGTCACCGGTGGAAGGTCGGACCGCGATGCCACCGGATCCGGTGGCCGAGGCACCCCTCTGGCGGCTGCGGCGGCTGGTCGAGGTCGCGGTGTCCGGTGGCCGCCGGGCCGCCGCCGAGCCCGCACGGGACGGTGCCCGGGCCTCGGGCGCGGCGGCGCTGCGGCACAGCGGTTTCCGTACGGCGGCGGATCTGGCGGAGGCCCTCGCCGCGGAGGCGGACCGGCGGGGCCGTGACGTGTTCGGCCGCACCCAACAGGCCGATCCGGACGGATACGCACGGGTGTGGCTGAGCGCGGCCGTATACCTGTCCGGCACCGAGCGTGCCCTGGTAGAGGCAACGTGGCAGCCATCCGCGGTCGCGTGAGTATCGGTGTCCGCTCCCTCCTCCGGGCATGGTCGTGGGCGGTGCGCCGTCGGTCCGCCTGAACCGGGTCGCGTAGGGCGGCGTGGCGTCTGCCGGCCACCGCGCCGCCGACCATTGTGGCGAATCTGGTTCCAGTGCGTAGAAGGCCCTCGCGGACTGCCAGCAGCCCTCCGGGATACAGCACGTTCAGCTCGATCAGCATCGGGCCTGCTGCTCCGGGCGGGGCGGATCCCGCGTCGGCGGTGTCGTCCGGCGACAAGTTGAGGACACCCACGATGAGAGAGGAAAACGGCCCCTTGGGCTCATGCTCTCGGCGGTAGCCGCAGATCGAAACAGCCCCGCGTCCCTTCCGGGGCGGCGCGCCGTCCGCCGAATACTCCCCAGGGAGTAATCCGCACGCGCCGTCACCCCCGGCAGTACGCGTCACCTCGCCCTCCCGTCCGACGAAAGCCGTGGTTCTCACCGGAAGTCTGGGGACCGAAGCAGACGTCACCCGGAGGGAGATCGGTCGATGAGGGCCGGAGAGACAACCGCTACGACGAGGCTGGGGCCGGGGCGCGGGCGAGCCGTTCCATGGGCGGTGCTCGGGCTGTGGATTGCGGTGATCGCACTCGTCGGGCCGTTCGCGGCGAAGCTCGCCGACGTGCAGCACGACAAGGTCACCGACTACCTGCCGGCGAGCGCGGACTCGACGCAAGCGGCGAAGATCGAGGAGAAGTTGCCCGGTGGCGAGACCACCGAGATGGTGCTCGTCTACCACCGGGACGGCGGGCTCAGCGCCGCCGACCGGAAGACCGCGGCCGGGCAGGTCGCGGAGATCACCCGACAGCACGAGCTGATCGGCGGTACTCCCCAGGGGATTCCGTCCAAGGACGGCACGACCCTGATGTACCCGGTCGCCAGCAACGAGCCCGGGGCGGACGAGGAGAAGCAGGACAGGCTCGTAACCGACGTTCGCAAAGTCGCCCAGGGCGAAGGCGGGTTGAGCGTCGACGTGGGCGGCACCGGCGCGCTGGCCACCGACTCCGGCGCGGTCTACGACTCGCTCGGCGGACCGCTGCTCTACACCACCGTCGCCGTCGTCGCCGTACTGCTGATCCTAATCTACCGCAGCCCCGTGCTGTGGCTCGTGCCCCTCGTCGTCGCCGGGATCGCCGACTACATGTCGATGGGCGTCGCCTATGGACTCAACCAGGCCTTCGGGACGACCGTCTCGGGGCAGAGTTCGGGTGTGATGACAATCCTTGTGTTCGGGGCGGGCACGGACTACGCGCTGCTGCTCATCTCGCGCTACCGGGAGGAGCTGCGGCGCATCGAGCGACCGTACGAGGCCATGGTCGCCGCCCTGCGCGGCTGTGGGCCCGCCGTGCTCGCCTCCTCCGGCACCGTCGCCGTCGGACTGCTGTGCCTGCTCGCCGCCGACCTCAACAGCAGCCGGGGCATGGGCCCGCTCGGCGCCGTCGGTGTGCTGTGCGCGCTGATCGCGATGATCACCCTGCTCCCCGCCTTCCTCGTACTGGTCGGACGGCGGGTGTTCTGGCCGCTCGTGCCCGCCTTCGGGAGCACGCCCAAGCAGCGGCGGAGCCTGTTCTCGGCGATGGGCAGCTCCGCCGGACGCAGGCCGCTGACCGTACTCGCGAGCGGTGCCGTACTGCTCGGCGCCCTCGCCCTCGGCTCACTCAACCTGCCGGGACCGCTCAAGCAGGAGGACTCCTTCGTCAAGAAGCCGGAGGCCGTCGTCGCGATGGAGACCCTTGCCAAGGCCTATCCCGGGCAGGGCAGCCAGCCCATCGACGTGATCACCCCCCAGGGGCGCGCCGACGAGACCCTCGCGACCGTCCGCGGCACACCAGGCGTGGGCAGCGCGGAGAAGGGGCGTACGGGAGACGGCTGGACCGAGATCGCCGTCTTCGCGAAGAGCGCACCCCAGTCGGCGGAGGAGACCGCCACCATCAAGTCCCTGCGGAACGAACTGAAGGGCTCCTACGTCGGCGGGGACAGCGCCCAGCAGATCGACCTGGAGGCCACCAACGCCCGGGACACGAAGATCGTCGTACCGCTCGTCCTCGTCTTCGTGATGCTCATCCTGATCGGGCTGCTGCGGAGTCTGGTCGCACCGCTGCTCCTGGTGGTCGCGGTCATCGCGGTGTGGGGCGCCTCCCTCGGGATCGGCGGACTGGTCTTCGAACCGCTCCTCGGCCTCAAGGGCACCGATCCGGGGCTCGGACTGCTGTCCTTCGTGTTCCTGGTCGCCCTCGGCGTCGACTACGGCATCTTCCTCATGCACCGGATGAGGGAGGAGTCCCTGGCGGGAGCGGAACCGGCCACGGCGGCACTCACCGCACTGCGCACCACCGGCGGCGTCATCGCCTCCGCCGGACTCGTCCTCGCCGCGACCTTCGCCGTGCTGACGAACATGGGCCTGGTACAGCTCGTCCAGCTCGGCTTCGTGATCGCCGTCGGCGTCCTGCTCGACACCTTCCTCGTACGGACGTATCTGGTGACCAGTGCCAGCGTGGCCCTGGGCCGGAAGGTGTGGTGGCCGGGCGGGCTCTCACGGCAGCCCGGGCCGGCCGAACCGGCCGGGTCGAGCGGAAGGGGCGGACCGACCGAGCCGCCCCGGCAGCCGGAAACCGTCAGTGCACCCTGAGCACGCTGTCCGAAGGCCTCGATCGAACGCTCTGATCGAGCACGTTGATCGTGCACCTTGATCCGGCGGGCCCGCCCAGGCGCCTCTGCTTCCGTAGGGGCGCCCGGGTTCCCGTACGAGTACCGGAAGATGGAGCCGTGGAAGAACGGGGAACGACCACAGGGGTGCGCGACCGGTCGGCGGCGGAGACGGCGGCCGGTGGCGGCGGGCGGTCCCGTCGCGGCGAGCGCATCATGTCCGCCATCAACCGCGAACCGCTGACGGCACCACACCGCACCCGCAACGACGCGGTCCTCGCCGTGTGCGTAGCCGCGCTCGCCGTAGCCCTCGCCCTGATGGGCGGCGAAGGGATCCGGCCCGACCATCTCGGCTGGACGCTGCTGCTCGCCGGGCACGTGCCCCTCGTATGGCGGCGCCGCCGTCCGGTGGTGGCCCTGCTCGGGATGGCGGCCTGCATGGCTCCGTACCAGGCCCTCGACTACAACCCCGCCCCACCCATCCCCGCGACCGTCCTGGCGCTCTACACCGTCGCGGCGACGGGCGCCGTACGCCGCACGCTGCTCACCGGCGTCGCCGTCCTCGGCCTGACAGCGATCGGCAACGGCCTCGTCAACCCGATGGAGGCGCTGGAGTCCCTGGAGATCTCCGGCTGGATCATCGCGGTCCTGTTCATCGGTATCGACGTCCGCTACTACCGCCGGTACGTCGCCTCCATCGTCGAGCGGGCCGAACGGGCCGAACACACCCGGGAGGAGGAGGCCAGGCGCCGCGTCGCCGAGGAACGGCTGCGGATGGCCCGTGACCTGCACGACCTGCTCGCCCACAGCATCACGCTCATCGGCGTGCAGACGTCCGTGGCGGCCCACGTCCTCACCGCCGACCCCGAGCGCCTCGACCGCAAGGCCGTCGCCCAGGCACTGGACGACATCGCGGGGACCTGCCGGATCGCCCGGGGGGAACTGCGTACGACGCTGGAGGTGCTGCGGGCGCATGACACGGTCGTGGGGGTGGGCGCGGATCCGGGGCCCGGTTCCGTGTCCGGTTCTGTTTCCGGGGCCGAGGACATGCGGGGGCCGCTGCCCGGCATCGACGGACTGGCCGATCTCGCGGAGACCGGCCGGGTGGCCGGGGCCAAGGTCGAACTGTCCGTCCGCGCGGACGACATCCCGCCCTCCGTGGGCGCCGCCGCGTACCGGATCGTGCAGGAGGCGCTCACCAACGCCGTACGTCACGGCGGCCGCGAGGACCTCACCGTGCGAGTGGGTCTGTGGACCGCGGACGGCGCACTGCGGGTGAGTGTCAGGGACGACGGCACGGGCGGGGACGACGGCACGGGCGGCGGAGTGGGCCCGTCCGACGGCACGCCGGGGTTCGGGCTCATCGGAATGCGGGAGCGGGCCCGTAGCGTGGGCGGCACGCTGGACGCCGGCCCGGGGCCCGCCGAGGGCTTCGAGGTGACCGCCACACTGCCGCTGTTCCGGGAGGACGAGGTTCGATGACCATCCGCGTACTGCTGGCCGACGACCAGAACCTCGTACGGGCCTCCTTCGCGATGCTCGTCTCGTCGGCAGGCGACATGGAGGTCGTCGCCGAGGCGGGCACCGGGCGGGAGGCCGTGGCGCTGGCTCGGTCGGCGCGGGCCGATCTCATCGTGATGGACATCCGCATGCCCGACCTCGACGGGATCGAGGCGACCCGGCTCATTGCCGCCGACGAGGATCTCGCGGGGGTGAAGGTGCTCGTCCTGACGACGTACGAGACCGACGAGAACATCGTCGAGGCACTGCGGGCCGGGGCGTCCGGCTTCCTCGTGAAGGACATCAGGCCGGCCGAACTCCTCGACGCCATCCGGACGGTGGCCGCGGGGGAGTCCCTCCTCTCGCCCGGTCCCACCTCGCGGCTGATCGCCCGCTTTCTGCGCGCGCCGAACACCGGGACGACATCCGCTGTGGGCGGGCCGAGCGTGCTGTCCGAACGGGAACGGCAGGTGCTCGCGCTGGTCGCGCGCGGTCTCAACAACCCCGAGATCGCCGACGCGTTGGGACTCAGCCCGCTGACCGCGAAGACCCATGTCAGCCGGATCATGGGCAAGTTGGGGGCGCGGGACCGGGCGCAACTGGTGATCGTGGCGTACGAGTCGGGGCTTGTGATACCTGGGACTGTCTGAGTTCGGGGCGGGTTCAGGTTGCGTTCCGGGGGGTCGGTTGTACGGTCCCTCAACTCCCTGTGGTTGCACGGGTTATGGGGGTGTCCGAAGTCTTGAGCGGAAAAGCGAAAGTTGCCTTCTGAGCTGGGAAGATGAGGCTTGTCGAAGGTCTCTGTCATCGCACCAGGAAGGCACTTTCTGCGCGCACCCTACCCAGTCGCGTCCCAAGCTCGTCGTGTCGGCCGATGGCACCGGGGTGGTCAGCCACGCCGGATCCCGCTTGCTGGCCGATCTCTCCAATGTCACCAGCCTGACCAGCGCCTTCACGGACGCACTGCGTCCACTGCGACCGCGTGGCGCCGGGCACGCTCCCAGCCGGATCGCGGTAGATCTCGCGATCATGCTCGCCGACGGCGGCGAGGTGATAGCGGACCTGGCCCTGCTGCGCGACCAGGCCGAGGTTTTCGGCCCTGTCGCCTCCACTCCGACCGCCTGGCGCCTGCTGGCCGGCATCGATTCGGCTGCACTCGCGCGCCTGCGCTCGGCCAGAGCCACCGCCCGGGATGTCGCCTGGCTGCAAGCCGCCGAGACCACGGCAGGGATACCCGCTGCCCGCGCGGGTGGACGCGACCTGCCCGGTCTTGTCCTGGACCTCGACGCCGCCCTGGTCACCTCCCACTCCGAGAAGGAGCAGGCAGCGGCCTGGACAACACCGGCGAAGCCCTGGCCGGAGCAGGGAGGGCAGACAGTCGGGAGTGTCGGTCCGCGTTCGTCCCTGCTCACGCAACCTGCGCAAGCGCTGGGCAGTCCTACCGGATGCCGAGATCGGAAAACAGGCATCCGAACGCTTGACTGAGGAGAGGGATGGCGAATCTGAACACCCAGACGACCTGGATTGACGCACGCGAAAGACTGCCGCGGGACGGTGTACCGGTGGCAGCGGCGATCATGGGCCGGTACCCAGCTGACAGCGCTGAGTCCGAGAACGCGGTGGAGGAGGCGTTCTGGCTGGTAAGGCCGATGTACTTCACGACTCGGCACTTCAGTGAGGACGGAACGGAACACAGGGACTGCTTCGTCGACTCGGACGGATATGTCCGCCTGCCCTACGGTCTTGCCGACGATGACACGGTGACTCACTGGGCTGAGCTGCCCACCCTGCCGGGCAGGACGACACACCTCGTTCTCGGCGAAGACGTGCAGCCGGCGCTCCAGGATGCGTGGCGTGCTCGCCCTGGCACCTGACACACATCCTGATTCGGCACTGCGGGCGAGTTCGGGTGGGCCCTGATGGAGGTCGACGCGTCGCTCGTAACGGATGCGGAGTCGCTTGAACTGGAGCAGCCGGGTGAAGGCGGCGCGCTACCACCCAACGCACCTTCCCCAGCCCGGAACCGTGGGCGACGCCGCGTCGGACGATCAGCGGTTTGCTGCCACGCTTCCGCAGCAGGCGACGGTACTTGTCGAAGTCGTAGCCGCGGTCGGCGTACGGGCGCCGGGGCTTGCGGCGCGGGCGCCCATGCAAACTCCGGATCGGCGAGACGGCGTCCAGTAGCGGCAGCAGCTGGGTGACGTCGTGGCGGTTGCCGCCGGTGAGCGTAACGGCGAGCGGGGTCCCGTGGCGGTCGACGATGAGGTGGTGCTGGAGCCGGGGTGGCCGCGGTCGACGGGCGAGGGACCGACGTGGTCCCCCCTTTGAGAGCCCGGACGTGCGAGCCGTCGACGGCGCAGTCGTCCAAGTCCAGCGAGTCCGTGTGGCGCAGTTCGGTCAGCAGGTCGGAGTGCAGGCGTGGCCAGACGCCAGCCTCGGTCCAGTCCCGCAGCCGACGCCAGGCCGTGACTCCGGAGCAGCCTGCGGTCTCGGCCGACACGTCGCGCCAGGCAACGCCGGTCCGCAACACGTACATGATTCCGGCGAGGACTGCTCTGTCCGGAACGCACAGTCGTCCGGGATGGCGATGGCGTCGTTCGGGAGCGGGTGGCAGCAGCGGCGCCACCCGCTCCCACAGGTCGTCCGGAACAAGATCAGCACGCACCGGGATACCCTGCCGACCAAGATCGCCGAACGCAAGGCCGGCGACTCAACTGGCGTCACGTATCGGCCCGTTCCTCGTCGCGCGGCGGCTCGGCGCAGGCGGGATGGGGGAGGTGTACCTCGCCTACTCGGTCGCGGGGGAACCGGTCGCCGTTAAGGTGATCCGGCCCCACCGCACGGACCCGCACACCCGCGGGCAGAGACGCGCCGCTCACCGCACACCCCCTGACTCCCGCAGCGCGGGCACACCGTCGCTCGGCGCATGCCCCCCCCTCCGCCGTTGAAGAAGCAAAGCACGAGGGGCACGGACACCGACGGAAGTGATCACATCGGACCAGGACCAGCTGCAAATCTTGTCCGGAAGCTGGCTACGGATGCAGGGAATGTCGCCCTACTCCGTCCACATTGGGCATCAGGGCCCACAGACCTGTGCGTGTCTGTCCTGGGAGCAGGTCCGGAGGACGAAGCGGCCTGCGCTCGTGAGGGCGAGGACGTGTGGGGATCAGTCGGTCTTGTCAGCGAGCCGGTGGGGTGAGGGTGGTGCGGTCGAACGGGCCACCATGTGAGGCGGCGTACGTGACGGCCTCGTTGACGGCGTTGAGGCCGAACGACCGGACCCGTTCGGTGGCGAGGTCCAGGGTGCCCGAGGCGAGGAGCCGGATGAGGCCGACGTTCGCTGTACACGGGTACATCCACTGGCCGCGCACGGTGATCGAGTTGCGCATGATCCATGGGTACGGGAGGGCGAGGTCGTCGCCGCCGAGCATGCCGACGCCGCCCATGAGAACGACGCGGCCGTATTCGCGCACGGTCATGACTGCCGTGCGCGCTGCCGAGCTGGGTGCGCTCGGCGGTAGCAGGTCGATCACCATGTCGATCGGGCCGTCGGCCGCCGCGGACATCGCCGCGCGGTCGCCGGCCTCGTCCCCGGTGAGCGGAACCGGGCGCACGAGCGGACCGAACCGATCGGCGAGGAGGTCGAGCGCGGCCTGGTTGCGGCCTGGGGCGACCACTCGGCCCGCCCCCATGGCAAGCGCCACCGCAACCGCACTACTGCCGAGGTTGCCGGTGGCCCCGTTGACGAGCAGCGTCTCACCGGCTGCGAGCCCGCCGGCCAGCAGCCCGCCGTAAGGGATGACGTGCACGCCGAGCGCGGCCCAGCGGGCCGGGTCGTCCCCCGCCGCTGCGGGGAGCGGGAAGACGTTCTCCGTCGGGACCCGCATGAGCTCGGCGAACGACCCGTCGTGCAGGTACCGGGCGAGGCGCGCGCCGCCCTCGCCGCGGGAACTCCAGCCCTGGAGCGTGATGTCGGGCGTCAGGGCGTCATCTCGCGAGCGCACCGTCGGGTCGCACCACACCAGGTCACCGGGGCGCAGCCGGGTGGCGTCGGGGCCCACGTGGACGAGCCGTCCCACGCCGCCGATCCCAGGCACGACGGGAGGGATTAGGGGGTAGTTCCGCTCGCCGCTGAAGACCTCAGCCGCGTAGGGCGCCACGCCGGCGGCGAGGACCTCGACCACCACCTCGCCGCCGCCGGCCTCGGGGTCGGGAACCTCCCGCACCGTGAGCGGGGCACCGAACTGCGTCAGAACTGCTGCTCGCACCTGCTGACCTCCGCGTTCGTCCGTGTTCGTCGGGATCGACACTAGGAACCCGGCGGGCATGCGGGAAGCGACGATCAAGCATCTGTGGTATGCGTATCTCGCATGGACATCTCCAGCACAGGCCTACGGGTCCTGCGGCAGATCGCCGAGTCCGGCAGCTTCACCGCAGCAGCCACCCGGCTCGGCTACACACAGTCGGCGGTCTCACGCCAGGCCGCCGCCCTCGAACGAAGCGCGGGCACCGCCCTGTTCGAACGCCGCCCTGACGGCGTGCGGCTCACCCCCGCGGGTCTGACTCTGTTGCGCCACGCCCGCACGATCCTGGACTGTCTGACGGCGGCCGAGCGCGACCTCACCGGCACCGTCCCGCGTACCGAACTGGTGCGGCTCGGACTGTTCCTGAGCGCCGGCGCGGCCATCCTGCCTCTCTCGCTCACCCGCCTCGCGGCGACCGACCCGCAGATCACGGTCACGACTACCGAGGGCACCACGCCCTCCCTGGTCCGGGCACTGCGCGCGGGCTCGATCGACCTTGCCGTGCTGACGTCCCGCCCACCCCACCGGCCTTTGGACGGCGAGTCGCCGCGCCTGCACGTCGAGACCGTTATGGACACCGAACTTGTCGTGGCGGTGCCTTTGACCGGAGAGTTCGCCGGCCGCACCGCGGTGCACGTCGACGAATTGATCGACGTCCCGTGGATTGCCGCCCCGGCGTCGAACGCCGAGCCACTGCTCGGCGTCTGGCCTGGCCTGCCCGGACGGCCGGACATCGTCCACTGCGCCCGCGACTGGCTGACGAAGCTTCAGCTCGTCGCCGGTGGCTTCGGGGTGACAACGGTGCCCTCACGGCTCTCGCCGGTGCTGCCGCCCGGGGTGAGCCTGCTGCACGTCGAAGGCGCACCTCCCGAGATCCGCCGGGTTCTCGTGGCGCGGCTCCCCGGCCGCCCCACCCCGGCGATCACGGCCGTCACGCGAGCAATTGCCTCGCCCACCTGATACGTGCCGCCGGCCGTCGGATTCGGTGCCGTAGCCCGCCGAGGGCGCGCACCATCACGTGTACCTCGGTCAGTATTAGCCTCCGCGTTTCACTTGCGGTGGCGTCCGGATCTTGATCGGCTATCTGCTCGCGGACCGCCGTCAGCGTGGTTGTCCCTCTCTGTTGGATGTGGGCCACACGTACGGGAGGTCGTCGGGTACGCCGGGGAAGAGCTCGCCGTACACCTCCGGGGCCTTGCGGACCAGCGCCGAGCGATGGCTTTCGTGGAAGGCCCCATCGCCGTGCCAGGGCGGTAGTTCGCCCGAGGCAGCCAGCGCCGACTGGCCGCGTACCGGGGTGCCGGGGCGCACAGCGGCCAGTCCGGCCACCAGCGAGGCGGCGCAGCTGTCCTGGTGCCCCTGGTCTTGCCAGACCCGGCAGATCTCCAGGCCGTACCGCACGAGGGCTTCCTCGTATCCCACCCACATGCGTACGGCCGGATGCCGACGCCAGCCGTATCCCGGCACCGTCAAGCCGCGCAGGACCTGCAGTGCCTCGACTCTCTGTTTGCCCAGTCTTCGCCGATCCAGCAACAGGGCCGTCTGCCGGGAGTCCGGGTGGGGCAGGAAGGTCTGCATCGGGGCCTGCTCACTTCTTGCGCAACGCGGACGGCTTGTGGACCGCCGTGTTGCCGGACTTGGCGCTGCGTACCTCGTACTGCGGCTCGTCCGGTGAGGCGTCCACGGTGCGGCCTGCGGCCTCGGTGCGTCGGGTGAGCTTGCGGACGACCGTGCCTTCGGCTGTGCTGCCGTGGCTCCTCCATGTGACCTCGTCACCCCGGGCGAACCTCTCGCTCTCGGTGTTGTTTCTCGCTTTCTTCGTCATCGCGGTTCCTCCATTCCTCTCCGTCCAGGACGTGATCGCCCTGTGCGGCGCGCCCAGGATCCGGTGTGCTCAAGGGGTTTCCCGGCCTCCATACGGAGCCGTGCGCGACGCGACACCTACAGCACCGCCGGCGGCAGGGCCGCACACACCAGCCGGGTCAGCCGCAGGCAGGCAGGCGCGCAGACAGTCGTACGGCGCCGCTCCAGGCCAGTCGAGACAGGCGACGGCAACCGTCCGCACAGGGCACACCCGGCAGGCCGGGGCGTGCCTATGGGCTCACAGTTCGCGCAGTTCAGGTCGGTGATGGCCACGACAACGCCCTGAGGTCTGTCAACAAGGTGTGGGACGTGTGGGCGCTACCGGTCAGGTTGACGTCAATGACGGCCTGCCATGTGGGTGCGCCCGGGTCGGCGAACGGGCGGACCTCCGCGACGCCCTCGTTGCCCGGCACCGCCGAAAGTCGGCCGAGACCTTGTCGTGGCGGCCGGGCGGCCGCCCTCAGCGCGGCGGGGTCCATGATGTCGACCTCGACGGCCAAAGCCGGCACCGGCAAAGACACGGCCTGCTCGTCCAAATCTCTCTTCTTGTGGCCCCGCAGCGCAACCCGCGCGCTGCGGCAAGCGACTTCCCCGATCATCGCCGCCCCCAAGCCGCGAGCGGTACCGATGACGACGGCTCTCTGGCCGGCAGGTGGGCTGCTGCACACAAGGCGACCCTTCCCTACATTTGGTTGCGTGTCCTGACCATTACTTCGACCCGGAAGTAGCGCTCGGATGCGTTCCACGTCCCGCGAGTCAGCCGGCACCCGGCAGCCGGGGCGATCGGTGCGGTCGCGGAGCGCGGAGATTCCTCTGCGGCGAGCCAGAACACCGCGGCTTCGGCGGACACCGAGGGCACCCCCTCACTGGATCCGTCTGGAGCGTCGGATCCCGTGGCCGGCTGCAGGGACCGATCCGGCTGCGCATCGCTGCAGCGCAGCACACGAAAACGGTCCACCGACTGCGTCGGCGGACCGTCGTCAAACATCGAGGGTCAGGAGGTGAGGAGGAAGTCCAGGAGAGGCCGGTTGACCTCATCGGGGGCTTCACTGCGGCCAGTGGCCCGGTCCGTCGAGCCGTTCGTAACGCCAGGGAGCGGCGATGAACTCGCCGGAGGCGGCCATTCGTTCGTCGCCCGCGTTGAAGTCGGCTGAACCCCAAATCCCCATCGCGGGCACGGTGATCTTGGGCAATTCGGGCGGCGACTCGACGAGGACCCTGGGGTGAAAATTGGCCCGGTACCAGTTGATGGCCGGGGTCAGGGACCCGCTGGCTTCCAGATCGGCGATCACGGCGTCGGCGTCGGGGTGTGGGAACAAGTTCCGGAAGTTCGTCCACTCGTTGTCGGACAGCCAGCGCTCAGCGATCTCCTCGAACTGGAAGAGCAGCATGTACCAGGTCCTCTGCCGCTCCAGGATGTTGCCAGGCCGACGCACCGACGGGTGGCCGACTGAAAGCACTGCCAGCCGGTCAACCCGCTGCGGGGCGAACGTCGCCACGCTCCACGCCACGTTCGCGCCCCAGTCGTGCCCGACGACAGCCGCCTTCTCCAGGCCCAACTGGTCGAGGACGGCAACCGGGTCGGCGGCGAGACTGGCCATCTTGTACGCCTCGATGTCGCTCGGCTTGTCCGAACGGCCGTAGCCTCGCTGATCAGGGACGATCAGCCGGAGACCTGCCTCGGTGAGTGGCGCGATCTGCTTGGACCACACCCGGCCGGTGTCCGGAAAGCCGTGCAACAGCAGGACCGGTTTCCCTTCTTCCGGCCCGTAGAGTTCGACGTTCAGCTTGATGCCACCGCTGTCGACCTGCATGGTTCTTCCCTCCTGGTGTGCACTGACTGCGGAATCGGGAGTTCTATGGGCCTTCACGGGACCAAGACGATCTTGCCCCGGACATGGCCGCCCTCAAGCTGACCGAAGGCCTTGCCGACCTCCGCCAGCGGGTAGGTCCCGGCGATCGGGACCTCCAGGTCGCCGGCGGCGATCAGGCCGGCCAGCTCCGCGAGCACCGCAGCGCCGGAGCCGGCGCCGACCTCGTACCCCTCGAACCTGACGCCGTACGTCTGCACCGCGTCGAACCGTACGATCGTGTTGAACCGCCCGGGTGCGACGCCCAGGTCGTCAAGGGCGATCTCGACGTAGTCCGCGCCCTGGGTGTCGATGAACGCGTCGACCCTGCCGTACGCCGCCGCTGCCCGGATCCGGTCGGCCACACCCGGTCCGTAGGCCACCGGAATCACGCCGCGCCCGGTCAGCCAGTCGTGGTTGTACTCGCTCGCGAGGCCGATCACAGTCGCCCCGGCCCGCACGGCGAGCTGGACGGCGATCGAGCCGACCCCGCCGGCCGCTCCCGCCACGACCACCGTGTCCCCTGCGGCCGGCTCCACGGCACGGACGGCCGCCCAAGCGGTGAACCCCGCGGACGCGAGCGCGCCTGCGACCTCCCACGTCACGCCAGCGGGCTTCGGGACCAGGTGGTCCGCCTCCGCGACCACGTACTGCGCCTGGCTCGAGAGCGGATCCACCCAGCCGATCACCTCATCACCGGCGGCGACCCCGGTGACTCCCTCGCCCACGGACACCACTGTCCCGGCCAGGTCGTGGCCCTGCCCCGTCGGGAACGTCAGGGAGTACACCGCCTGCATGTGGCCTTCCCGGGTGTGAGCCTCGCCCGGGTTGATGCCTGCCGCCTTGACTCGCACCAGCGCCTGGCCGCGGCCGGGTGACGGGACCGGGACGTCCACCACCTGCAGGACGTCAACGCCGCCGTACTGGTTGTACTGCACTGCCTTCATGTCTGTGGTCTCCTCGCGCTTTTGCCTACGCTCAGACGCTAGGGACCAGCCGTGTGAGCGGGTGTCACCCGATTCGTGTGATCGGTCGTGCCCGGCACGCGCCGAGAGGCGATCAGCCGGCGGCGCGACGAGGGCACCGGCGCGATCCGCGCAGCGAGGAGGCACCGGCCCGGTCGGCGGCGCGGCCCGGCGTGTGCGCGCGAGCGCGGAAGAGCCGTGGGGTGACCGGGCCTGCCAGATGCGGGGGATCGCCTCGAGCGGGCGAAAGGGCCAAGCCGCCATCCGCACGGTTCATGCCCCACCCGGTTCATGCCTGCCCCGCCGCCGACCTGCTGGGCAACCCGGCTGCTGACCGTGGCGGCGATGCTGAAGGCAACGATCGGACGAGTGGGTGCCGCTGCCAGGTGCGCACGGATCGTCGGTCAGGAGTGAATCTGTCGCCGGTCTGATCAAGGCACCGTGGGAAGATTCCGCGTGTGGGAACTGGCGAGGGAGCAGATGCCGGGCCGGTGCGGGCCACTCATCTCGGTGCGGGAGGGGTCGTGGCCCGTCCAGAGCTGGTGGGCCGGCTCAGCGGACCGGCCAGGGTGACGCTGGTCTCGGCGCCGCCTGGCAGCGGCAAAACCGTGTTGCTGCGTTCCTGGATCAGCCAGACGGGCCTGGAGGAGTGCGCTGCTTGGGTGGCAGCGTGGCGGGATGAGCGGGATCCGCAGGGATTCTGGCTGTCGGTGCTCGACGCGCTACGCCGGACGCGCCCAGGGGTGGCGCTGGTGCGGGCGTTGACTGCGGCACCGGACCTGGACGGGTGGGCGATCACGCAGCGGCTGCTGACGGACCTGGCGTCGCTGGAGGAGCAGGTGTGGCTGGTTATTGACGACGTGCATGAGCTGGCTCCGGACACCCTGCGCCAACTGGAGCTGCTGATCACGCGCGCCCCGCGGAGGCTGCGGTTCGTCCTCGCCGCGCGGGATGACGTACGGCTGGGGCTGCACCGGCTGCGGCTGGAGGGTGACCTGGCCGAGGTCCGTGCGGGTGATCTGCGGTTCAGCCTGACCGAGACGGAGGAACTGCTCGCCGGGGCCGGGGTCGAGCTGCCCAAGTCGGCGGTGGCGGTGCTGCACGAGCGGACCGAGGGATGGGCGGCGGGGCTGCGGTTGGCCGCGTTGGCGGCGTCCGGGCACCCCGACCCGGTGCGGTTCGCCGCCGAGTTCTCCGGCACCGAGCGGACGGTGGCGGAGTATCTGATGGCCGAGGTGCTGAACCGGCAGCCCGACCCGGTGCGGTGGCTGCTGCTGCGGACTTCCATCCTGGAGCGAGTCAACGGGGAGCTGGCCGACCTGCTGGCCGGGGGCGAGGGCGGGGAGCGGGTACTGCAGGACCTGGAACAGGCGAACGCGTTCGTCATGTCACTGGACACTGCACGTTCGGAGTTCCGCTATCACCAGATGTTCGCCGGGCTGTTGCAGGGGGAGTTGCGGCGCGCCACGCCGGGCGAGGTCCCCGATCTGCACCGGGCCGCCGCCGGATGGCTTGCCGGGCACGGATACCCGGCGGAGGCGGTCCGCCAGGCCCAGGCGGCGCGGGACTGGTCCCTGGCCGCCCGGCTGCTTGTCGAGCACTGGTCCGGCCTCTACCTGGACGGACGGGCCGGCGCCGTACACGAGCTGCTCGCCGGGTTCCCGACCGGCCTGCTCACGGCGAATGCCGGGCTGGCGGCGGTGGCCGCAGGCGATGAGCTGGCCCGGGGGTCGCTGGAGGCGGCCGAACGGTTGCTGCGTCTGGCCGAGCGGGGTACGGAGACGGTACCGGTCCCCCAGCGCGGCCAGCTGGAGCTCTTGTCAGGGGTCGTCGGGCTGCTGGCAGCCCGCCAGCGCGGGAACCCGCCGGCGGAGGCCGAGGCGGCGCAGCGGCTGCAGGCCATGGCCGAGGCTCTGGGGACGGCGCAGCCTTATTTGCGTGAGGATCTACGCGCGCTGGCGCTGATCAGCCTTGGCTATGCGCAGGGTTGGACCGGCCACCACGACCAGGCGGAGTACCTGGCGGAGGGGATCGCGCTGGCGCGCCGGATCGGTAGGGCATATCTGGAGTTCACGGGCCTGGCCCACCAGGCGGCGATCGAGGCTTCACGGTCGTTGGCACGGGCGGCCGAGTTCAGCAGGCAGGCCATCGAGCTGGCCGATCGGCACGGCTGGTCGGACGAGTCGGCGGCAGGTATGGCGTGCATGATCCTCGGCGCAGTGCTCGCGTGGCAGGGAAAGCCCGGAGAGGCTGAGCCCTGGGTCCAGCGCGCTGAACTCATTGTCAGCGCGGAGGCCGACCCCGCGGCCGGGCTCGGGGTCCGTTACGCCCGCGGGTTCGTGGAGCTGGTGCGAGGTCAGGACGGCGACGCGCTGACCGCTTTGCGGGACGCCGAACGGCTGGCCGGGTTTTTGGCCGCGCCGCACCTGCTGGCTCCGCGGGCGCGGGCATTGCTGCTGCTCGCCCTGGTGCGCCTCGGCGAAATCCAGCGCGCCGAGGAAACCCTGGCCGACCTCGAAGAACGGGAGCGAGAGCACGGGGAGGTGCGCGTCGCCACAGCCGAACTGCGGCTCGCCCAGGACGACCCGCACGGGGCGACCGTCGCGCTCGCGCCAGTCCTGGACGGCTCCGCCCGCGTGAACCCGGCCCGGGTCTTTCTCACCCTGGCCTTCACGCTGGAGGCGGCTGCGCAGGACGCTCTCGGCGATCCGGATGCCGCCGGCCGCGCACTGGAGCGAGCGCTCGACCTCGCCGAGCCCGACACTGCGCTCTCAGCCTTCGTACTGCATCCGATTCCCGCCCTCCTGGAGCGCCATGCCCGAAGCGGCACCACGCACGCGGCCCTGATCGGCGAGATCCGGGGCCTGCTCGCCGGGCGCGCACCGGCGCCGGTGCCTGAAAGAAGCCCGGCGCCGCTCCAGCCACTGAGCGACAGCGAACTGCGCGTGCTGCGCTATCTGCCGACCAACCTGACCGCGCCGGAAATAGCGGGGGAATTGCATGTCTCGGTCAACACTGTCAAGACTCACATGCGCAACCTGTACGCCAAGCTCGCCACCCACCGCCGGGCCGAGACCGTCACCCGCGCTCGCGACCTGGGGCTGCTCGCACCTCACGCCCTCCGATCCTGACCCGACGACGGCAACCGGCAGGAGATCATGGAAATCTCGGCCCCCTCCGCGACCGGGGACCTCACGATCCGCGGCATGACCGCCGACCTGGACGAAGAACTTGCCGTCCTGCCCATCCGCGATCCCGGCGACTACCCCCTGCGGCTTCACGCCCTCGGCCAGGACACCGCCGTCGACCTGGCCCCGACCAGATCACCGACTGATACCTGATCCAGGGCCTGGCCGGTACCTCCACAGACGGCACGGGCGCTCCCCCAGAGCAACCACTACGGGGCCGCTGTGCGCGCACACTGACCGTCGCCCAGCACCTTGCCGGCCTCATCAAACGGCAGGCGGCCAAAGCGCCGGCAGAAGGCCAAAACCCCGCCTGCTCTGCGCCACCGCTCACGCAGGCCGACCTGCGGCACTACGGCTGCGCCGCAACTCCGGGCAACTCAGGTGACGCCCTCACTCACCGCGCAGGTAGAGACCACTGGGCACCGAGGCGGGCGTACCAGCACGGGAGACAACCGGCGGCCTGGATCGCGCCCCATGAAACGCCCTGGGGTGCCATGAAGTGGTGTAGCCGGGCGCGGTCGCAGAACCCGGCCTCCGAGCACGGATTCCCATCCGCCGTGACGCCGCCCCCCGTGCCGAACTCAGCGCGGTTTGCGAGGAGATTCGTTGCGCAGCCTCCAGATTTCCTTCCAACGTCGGGCGTTTTCGGCTGCCAACGCCGGGTCCGGCGCGTCGGCCCGCTGCACCGCGAGACTGACCCCGCATTCCATGCACAGCTCATGGATCCGGTAGACACCGTCGTACCAGACGCTGGTGCGGTCCCGGTTTCCGCATACCCGGCACGTCAGCGCGGGAGCTGCATCGACCGGGACCGACGAACGGAGCACCCGCTCGACGACCACAGGCAGGGGCTCGCCGGGATGGATCGTCGGCTCGGGACAGTAGGCGATGTTCCCCCACCCCCGCTGCCAGCCTCGCCAGGACTCGTCCGCTTTCACCTGCCGAAAGCCAAGTGCCTTGTCCGCTCGGCGACCCTCGGCATAGGCACGTTCGTCAGCAAGCCAGAGCTGTCGGGCGTCGTGCAGCTCCCCGACAGCGCGTATCAGCGAGCCCGGATCCTTCTCCAGAATCCTGGGAATCCCTGCACTGAGGCAGAGGTGGTGATAGGTGGCTCGAAAGCCGTAAGGCGCGAAGTGGACAAGACATGACCGCAGATTCGTATGCCGGACACGCAGGGGCAGGCCCTCGTCGTAGACCCGTCTCCGATGCGTGTTGAAGCTGCTCATCCCAGAACGCTACGGCCTGCCGAGCACAGACCGCACTTCACTTCGGCGACCCAGGGACTCGCCCAGGCACTGCCCTTCACGGAACGGCTGCCAGACACATTCGCGCCTTGCGTGCCCTCAGGTCTTCCTCGGCCGGCCCCCAGTCCTGGCGGTGCGAGGTCGACGGTGTCGTCCTTGCGTCGGGCGAGCAGGACCTCGCCGCGAGCGCAGAGCAGGTCACAGGGTTTGCCGAGCTTCTCGAGCGCCAGCCCTGTCCTTCGCAGTGGACGGTGGCGAACTGTTCGGCGAGCTCCCCAATGGCCTTGCGCCTCTAGGGATCTTGCAGATGTAACCGGCGGGCGCCACGGCTCTGGCGCTGGGACCTCCTCATGCCCTCGACCTGCTCGACCGTGGCACCCGAGGACTTGCCCAAGGAGAACGCCTTCAGGGTCATCGGGATCGACAGAGGATCACGTGCTACCCGCTCGGCGCTCAGCCCTCTCCCCCACAGAGCCAGGCCCTCTCAAGGACAGAGCCACCGAAGGTTTGACAGTTCATGCCCAATGATGCGGACATGGATAATTTTAATAAAATGTGCTGAATATGGAGATGTGTGCTTCGTCGTAAGTGCCACAGCGAAGCATGTCCAGGTGTCCTGGACCAAGAAGTAGAACGCGGCGAAGAATGCGACGAGAGCGAGATGAGCGAGCATGGAGCGGCGTGCCGTCGACGATCGGGGAAGGCATTCCGCCCGAGACGTCGTCGGCGAGGCGCTGACTCCGCGCGCCATCGTCGACGAAAGCGGCACCGTGACCGGGTGGAGCACGGGTGCCGAACAGTTGCTCGGGTACTCGTCAGCACAGATCGTGGGCCGTGCGGCGGCTTCGTTGCTCGCCGAGGCGTCCGCGACGAGCGCTCCCCCATCCTTCCTGGAGCTGCCGAGATGGCACGGCACGCTCACGCTCCGGCACAGGGACGGCCACCCTCTCAAGGCCATGGTCCTCGCGCATCGGCGGACGGCGAACGACGGGGCCCGCGACTGGCTCCTGGTCTCCGCCGCGCCGGAGTCCGAGCTCCGGCCCGAGGACGACCTGCTCATGCGGCAGTGCCTGCTGCAGTCCCCGTCCTGCGCGACCTCGGTGTACGACACAAGCCTGCGCTACCGCCGGTCCAACCGGACCGCACAGAGCGCACTGGGCCTGAGCGAGGACGAACTGCGCGGGCTGCGAATGACCGACGTGCTCCCCACCCCCTTGTCGGAGGAGGTCGAGCGGCGGATGCAGGTGGCCCTGGAGACAGGTGAGCCGCAGTACGTGGAGAACCACGCGCAGGCCCCCGGCGAGACCCGTGAGCACGCCTGGTCGGTCCACCTGTACCGGGTTGAGGCCGCGGATGGCCGCGTCGTGGGTGTGGCCGCCACCGGACACGACATCACGGAGCAGTACTGGGCCCGCAAGCGCCTCCAGCTGATCGCCGAGGCCAGCACCCGGATCGGCAGCACGCTCGACGTGGCCCGCACGGCGCAGGAACTGGCGGACGTGGCGGTCCCGGAACTCGCCGACTTCATCAGCGTCGACCTGCTGGTATCCCTGGACGACGTGTCCGAGCAGCCCTGGGAAGGGCGGACGGCGGGCGGCTCCCTCGCCCTGCGGCGCATCGCCCACCAGTCCGTGCTTCCGGGAACCCCCGAGGCGGTCATCGCGCCCGGCGAGGTGGACGACTACCCGGAGGGCTCTCCGCCGGCGGAGAGCATGCGGTCGGGACGCTCCGTGCTATACCAGGTGGCCGAGCCGTTGATCGCCGACTGGGTCGCCAAGGACCCGATCCGCTCTTCCCGGGTGCGCGACTTCGGCTTCCATTCGGCGATGACGGTGCCCCTGTCAGCGCGCGGAGCCACCCTGGGTGTCGTCGTCTTCGCTCGTCACCGGCACCCCGACCCGTTCCAGGAGGACGACCTGGTGCTGGCCGAGGAACTGGCGGCCCGGGCGGCGGTCTGTATCGACAACGCCCGTCGCTACACCCGCGAACGAAGCACGGCGGTCACCCTGCAGCGCAGCCTGCTGCCGCAGCGGCTGCCCGAGCAGGCAGCGGTGGAGTTCGCCTCCCGCTACCTCCCGGCCGGTGGCCGGGCCGGGGTGGGTGGGGACTGGTTCGACGTGATCCCGCTGTCCGGAGCCAGGGTGGCGCTGGTCGTGGGCGACGTCGTGGGTCACGGCATCCACGCCTCCGCGACCATGGGCCGACTGCGTACGGCCGTACGGACCCTCGCCGACATCGACCTGCCTCCCGACGAACTTCTCACCCACCTCGACGACTTGGTGGGCCGCCTGGCCACGGAGGCCGAAGGCACGGGAACGGGAACGGCGCCGGCCGCGGGAGACGGAGAGACTGCGGGAGACGTAGGGGCGACCTGCCTGTACGCCGTTTACGATCCCGTCTCCCGCCACTGCACGCTCGCCCGGGCAGGGCATCCGCTGCCCGCCCTGGTGAGCCCGGGCGGCACCGTGGAACTGCTCGACCTGCCGTCGGGACCCCCACTGGGCCTGGGTGGACTGCCCTTCGAAGCGATGGAGACCGAACTACCCGAGGGCAGTCTGCTCGTCCTCTACACCGACGGTCTGATCGAGTCCCGTGGCCAGGACATCGACGTCGGCGTCTCCCGTTTGCGCCGGGCCCTTGCCGGGCCGGCCATCTCGCTGGACGTGCTGTGCGACACCATTCTCGATGACCTGCTTCCCGAACGGCCCACCGACGACGTGGCTCTGCTCGTCGCCCGTACCCGCGCGCTCAAGGCCGACCGGGTAGCCGCCTGGGACGTGGCCCCCGATCCGGCCGCTGTCGCCGGGGCACGCAAGAACGCCCTCGCCCAGCTGGAGGCATGGGGTCTGACGGATGCGGCCTTCGTGACCGAGCTGATCGTCAGCGAACTGGTCACCAACGCCATCCGATACGGAGAGCCGCCCATCCAACTGCGTCTCATCCACGACCGGAACCTCATCTGCGAGGTCTCGGACACCAGCAACACGGCACCCCACATGCGCCGTGCCCGCACGTACGACGAAGGCGGCCGCGGGCTCCTCCTGGTCGCTCAGCTCACCGAGCGCTGGGGAACCCGCCCCACCGACACAGGCAAGACGATCTGGGCGGAACAGAGCATCGAGCAGAACACCGACTGATCGACGAGAACCCCCGGAGGCATCGCAGGCGGTTCTTCGTCCCCCCGGCCGATGGGGCGCTGCAGCTCGGTGAGGGTCGCCGGACAGCCTTCCGTGCGGCAGCTCCTGGCGAGTTCGAACGTCGTATCCTCCGCCGGCGCCTCACCGGGGAGGAACAGCGCATGACACCACCGACCGCCACCGTGGCCTCACCGCCGCCACTGGCGGGGGCCATCGACGTTGCGTACCCACCACATCACCCCACGGCTGCGGTCCGCGATGGAAGCGGCGGACCACGGACAGCCCGACGGGATGCCCTCCATTGTCGATTGGAGCCCGAAGCGGCGCTGGCCGCCTGGACCGCACGGGCATCGCCGCGGCACTCCTGTCGGTGTCCTCGCCAGGAGTTCACTGCGGCGACGCTGCCAGGCATCTGGCCCGCGCGGTGAACGACGAGGGCGCGTCCCTCGTCCAGACCCACCCCGAGCGTTTCGGGCTGTTGACCTCCGTTCCGCTACCGGACCTCCCGGGGCGCTCGCCGAGATGCGGCACGCACTGGACGACTTGGGGGCCGACGGCACCACCCTGCACGCCTCCTACGCCGACCGGCATCTGGGCGACCGTGCTACGAGACGCCGATGGCCGAGTTCGACCGGCGCTGCGCGATCGTCCTGCTGCATCCGACCTCTCCACCGTGCTGGGAAGCGACGAGCATGGGCCACCCTCGCCCCATGCAGGAGTTCCCGTTCGAGACCACACGTGCAGTGACGCACCTCATCCGGGGCGGAGTCCTCGAACGGCACCCCGCCATGCGCTTCATCGTCCCGCACGCGGGAGGCGCGCTCCCCGCCCTTGCCGACCGGGTCGCCGCCTTCACCTTCGCGAGCGCCGGCCCACCTGTCGATGTCCTCGGGGCCCTGCGCAGGTTGTACTACGACCTCGCCGGCTTCGCCCTGCCGCGACTGCTCCCTGCCTTGCTGACCCTGACCGACCCCGACCACCTCCTCTACGGCAGTGACTATCCGTACACCCCGGACTGGGCCGTCCACGCGTTGGCCGAGGCCTTGGCCGCCGGCGACTGCCTGGGCGGCAAGGGCCTGGAAGCGATGCGACACCGTGCCGCGGCGGCACTCTTCCCCCGGCTGGCTTCGGCGACGAGCGCACCGGACTGGCGACAGACTCACCGTCCGCTCCGTCACGCCGGTGGGACCAGGCACCCCGCCGGCCTCGCGGGGACGGAAGGGGCCCGATCCGCGCCCCCGCCCTGGCGTGCTTGGCTGAGGAACGCCGCGTCACAGCTCTCAGCCCCTCAAGCCTCCTGCGGGCATTGATTGCCACCTCCACCCCGATATGGCTACACTGCAGCCGAAACTAAAAGGGTCACAATGTAGCCATTATTCAGAACCTCCAGCTGCCGGAACAGCGCCTCTTGTCCGCACTGCCAACGCCCGGGGAGGCACAGGATGCCCGTTCTGATCGCGATAGCGATCTACGCAATCCGGCTCGTGCGCGCCCCCATGGACGCACGTCTGAAGAAGCGCCACGCCGGGCCGCTGACGGTGACAGCCGGAGCCGTTCTCCTCTACCTCGCCTGGGACTGGCTCCGCCCGGACGGCATCAGCACCGTGTACTTCGTCGGCGAGTTCGCCGGCGTCGGCGCCGCGTACCTGATGACCTGCACCCTGGTACTGGCCACCCGGCTGACGCGGCTGGAGCAGTGGTTCGGCGGGCTGGACCGCATGTACTTCTGGCACAAGCAGTACGCGATGTGGTCCATGCTCCTGCTACTCCTCCCCCACCTCCTCCTCCATTTCTTCTCCGGCTTCGACGGCAGTACGAAGCACTACGCCGGTACCCCCGAGGCCGGCCACCTCGTGGGGACGGGGCACCTTCTCGGCGCCGTCTCCGCGATCGGGCTGCTCGCACTCGTCCTCATCTCGCTCGGGCAGGTCGGCCGCATCCTTCGACTGCCCTACGAAAGCTGGCTGTTCCTGCACCGGCTCACGGGCCTGCTGCTCCTGTCCGCTCTCGTGCACGGCTGGTTCCTCGACCTCGTCATCAACGGATCCACGGTCCTCCTGGCCGTCTACGTCACCATGGCCACGGTCGGCATGACCGCCTACGCCTACGACGAACTGGTGCTGCGGCGCAGGGAGCCCCAGGCCGACTACAGCATCCGCCGGGTCTCGCGGCCCGCGCCGGACATCGTCGACCTCACCCTGACTCCCAGCGACTCAGACAGGCTGCCCCTGGCAGGTGGTCAGTTCGTCTACCTGCGCGTGGGTGGCCGACGCGCCTGGCGCGAACATCCCTTCAGCGTGGCCGGAGTCCATCCCGACGGCTCGGTCCGTCTCACCGTCCGTGCGCTCGGCCGCGGCACGCAAAAGCTCTACACCGACGTACGCGAAGGACTGCCCGCCACTCTCAACGGCCCGTACGGCATGTTCGACCACACCCTCGGCGGGCGCCACCAGATCTGGATCGCCGGAGGCATCGGCATCGCCCCGTTCCTCGGCTGGCTCACCCACCCGAGCGGCACGCTCCCGCGCGCCGATCTCTTCTACTGCGCCCCGACCGCCGATGCCGCACCCTTCCTCCCGGAACTGACCGCGGCCGCCGAACGCCTCCCCGGCCTCCGGCTCCACGCGACGTTCAGCCGCAGCGAGGGCCACCTCACCGTTGACAGGATCCGGACAGTGGCCGGCCCGCTCACCGCGGACACCCACATCTTCCTCTGCGGCCCCGCGTCCATGCTCGAAGACCTCAGCCGCGACCTCCACCGCCAGGGCGTTCCCCGGCACCACGTCCATGCGGAGCACTTCGCCTTCCGCTGACGAGCGCCCGTCGAGCTCGTTCCAGAGCTCGGAAACCTCGCGCCGCGGGCACTGCCCCACGTCATGATCCAGAGGTTGCGCTTATAGGTGCAGCGCGTGCGACACGAGGACAGGTGCCTCCGGCGCGGTCCGCAGCGATGGCGTTACGCCGTCCGGGGACGCTCAGGTCGCCGGTAGGGCGGGCGCGCCGAGTGCTGTCACGTCGCGGAGTGTCCGGCGGTCGGCGACTCCAGGAGATGCCCGTCCGAGTACTGCCGCAACCATGACCGGCCACGTGATTCTGACCGTGGGGAGGTCCGGACGCTTGACAGGAGAGCAATATCGGCAACACTGTAACCGTTATGAATATCTGGTCTGAACCCCAACCCGACTCCCTGTTCGCGGACGTCGATGGCCTGCGGGTCCACTACAAGCGCGCCGGGCGCGGGCCGACGGTCGTGCTGCTGCACGGCAGCGCCTCGTCACTCCACCACTTCCAGGGCGTGGCGGCCGTGCTGTCGGCGTCCTACGACGTCATCCGCCCCGACCTGCCCGGGTGGGGACTCACCGGTCCACGCGCCGACCGCAACTACCGCGTACCGACCTATGCGGCCACGGTCGCCCGCTTCCTGGACGTCCTGGGCGTGCGCAGCTCTGCGGTGGTGGGCAACTCACTGGGCGGCAACATCGCATGGAACCTCGCACTGGACCGCGCGGAGCGCGTCAGCAGCCTGGTGCTCGTCAACGCCCTCGGCTACCCGGAGAAGTCGGTCCCGGCGGCCCTGCGGCTGGCCCGCAGCCCGCTGCTGCGCCCCGTACTGCGCCGGGCGATGCCGCGCCGCATGATCGAGCGGAATCTGCGGTCGGCGGTCGGCCCGCACTCGGACATCGTCGACGAGGCGATGGTGCAGCGGTCGTACCAGCTGATGAGTCGGCCCGGCAACCGGTCGGCCTTCGTCGACTTCGTCAACACCGACCAGCCCGACCGCAGCGCGGAGATCGCGCGCGTCGCGGTGCCCACGCTGGTGCTGCGCAGCGCGAGCATCAACGGCCAGCACTTCGCCCGCGACATCCCCGACGCCCAGGAGCTGATCCATCCCGACGGCGGCCATCTACTGCCGGAAGAGGACCCGCAGTGGGTCGCCGGCGCCATCGCCACGTTCCTCGATTCCCACTCCGACAGCACGCAGTCACGACAAGGAAGCCCGTCGTGAAGCACTTCGAGCACCACGTCATCGACTGCGGCCCATGACCCCCTACGAACCACCCCGCGAAGTCGCCGAACACATGGCCTCGTTCACGACGACACACGCGGAAAGGCAGGACACATGAACCACCACACACCCGTCGACGTCCTGATCATCGGCGCCGGACCGACCGGGAGTTCCCTGGCGATCGACCTCGCCCGCCGCGGCGCCGACATCCGCGTCGTCACCAAGTCGGACCATGCCTTCGACGGCTCACGGGCCAAGGGCGTCCAGCCCCGCACCCTGGAGGTGCTGGAGGACCTCGGAGCCCTCGACGCCGTCCTCGCGAGCGGCAGCACCTATCCGCTGCTCGGCATCCATCTCGGCCCGCTGGCGGTTCCGTTGCGGATGATGCGCATCCGGCGGCCGAGCCCGGACGTTCCGTACCCCAACACGTGGCTGATCCCCCAGCACAGCACCGACCGCGCGCTGCACGACCGCCTCGAACAGCTCGGCCACCACGTCGAGTTCGCGACCACACTCGTCGAGCTGACCCAGACCGCCGACCTCGTCACCGCCAAGGTGGCGGGCCCCGACGGGATCGAGGAGATCACCGCCCGCTATGTCGTCGGCGCCGACGGCGGCTCCAGCACCGTCCGCAAGCAGCTCGGTGTCGAATTCACCGGGTCGACGGACGAGCAGGACCGGATGATCATCGTGGACGCCGTCACCACGGGACTGTCCCGTGACCGATGGCACATGTGGCCTCGCCTCGGAGGCAAGTTCGCCGGAGCCTGCCCCCTGCCCCACAGCGACCTGTTCCAGTGGATGATCCGGCTGGCGGCCGACGAAGAGCCCGTGCTCGACGAGGCGGCGCTCAACGAACGGATCCGCTCAATCACCGGCAACCGGCGCATCACACTGAGCGACATCCGGTGGACGTCCGTGTTCCGGCCCAACATCCGCCTCGCCGAGAGGTACGGCCAAGGACGGGTCTTCATCGCCGGCGACGCCGCCCATGTGCATACCCCGGCCGGCGCCCAGGGACTGAACACCGGCATCCAGGACGCCTACAACCTCGGCTGGAAGCTCGCCCAGGTCCTGGCCGGCGCCGAGCCCGCGCTCCTGGACACCTACGAGGCCGAACGGATGCCGATCGCGGCCGCAGTACTCGGGCTGTCCACGAAGAAGTACGACGGCATGACCAAGCTCGACCCGTCGAGCCTCAAACGCGGCAAGGACGAACAGCAACTCGCCCTCACCTACTTCGGCAGCCCCCTCGCCCGTGCCGACAGCAACCGCACCAAGACCCTGCGCGTCGGCGATCGAGTGCCGGACGCCGTGCTGACCGGCAGCGACGGCAAGCAGATCAGGCTGTTCGACGTGCTGCGCGGACCTCGCTTCACCGCCGTAGCCCACGGCCGTCGCGCCGCCGACTCCCTCGACCAGCTCGAATGGCCCGCGGCCGGAGCGCAGTTGAAGAGGATCGCCGTCGGCGCCACCGCCGAACGCGCGGACCACGTCCTCACCGACTCCGCAGGAACCCTCGGATCGGTCCACGGCCTCATCGAGGACACCCTGCTGCTGATCCGACCCGACGGCTACATCGGGCACATCGCGACCGGGGACATGCTCAGCAGCATCCGCACCGCGATCGAAGCGCTGGCGCCTCCCGTGAGTGACCGCGCCGAAGCCTCGCCTTCTCCTGGGAGCGCGGAATGAGCCGTACCCTGCTGCGCGGTGCGCAGGTCGTCACCATGGCTCCGGGCCGGCCCGACGCCGAGCGTGCCGACATCCTCGTCGACGGCGACCGCATCGCCATGATCGGCGAGAACCTGGACACGCCCGAAGCCGAAACCGTCGACCTCACCGGACGCGTGATCCTCCCCGGCCTGGTCAACACCCACCTGCACACCTGGCAGACCGGGCTGCGTGCCGTGGGCGCCGACTGGACGCTCCTGGAATACCTCACCCACCTGCACGGGAGCGGCGCCCAGCACTACCGGCCCGACGACATGTACGTCAGCAATCTGGCCGGCGCGCTGAACCAGATCAACTGCGGTACCACCACCCTCGGCGACTGGTGCCACAACAGCGTGACACCCGAGCACGCCGACGCGGCCGTCGACGGGCTCGTGCAGGTCGGCATCCGTGCCGTCTTCCTGCACGGCACCCCCTACCGGGACCCGGCCCTCCCTCATCCGCTCGCCGAGATCGACCGCCTCCTGGAGGGCCCCGCCGGCGACCATGCCCTCCTCACGCTCGGCATGGCCGTCCAGGGACCGCAGTACTCCTCACCCGACATCGCGGTGGCCGACTTCCGGGCCGCGGCCGAACGCGGTCTCGTCGTGTCCCTCCACCAGAGCGGCGGAGACCTCGCACCGGGCTGGGAGGCCGTACGCGACGCCGGGCTGTTCGGCCCCCGCACCAACGTGGTGCACGGCTCCGACCTGCCCGACCGCTGGGTCAGAACACTCGTCGACGCTGGTGTCACCTTCACCAGCACACCCGAGAACGAACTCCGTCAGGGCCACGGCACCCCCATCACCGGCGCCCTGCTGCGCCACGGGGCGGCTCCCTCGCTCGGCACCGACGTCGACACCGTCGTACCCGGCCAGGTCCTCACCGCCGCCCGTATCGCCCTGGCCCACCAGCGCGGCCTCGATCACACCCACGATCGGCAGGGCGCCGGCGCGCAAGCCCGCACGCCGTCCGTCACCGCCAAACAGGCTCTGGCCTGGGCCACCGTCGAAGGAGCGAAGGCGCTCGGCCTGGCCGACCAGGTCGGCCGCATCGAACCGGGCATGCAGGCCGACCTGATCGCCATCGACACCCGTGCCCTCAACCTCTGGCCGGCCCACAATCCGGTCGCCGCTGCCCTGCACGCCGACATCGCGAACATCGAAGCGGTCATGATCGCCGGACGCTGGCGCAAGCGCGACCACACCCTGCTCCACCCTGACCTCGACAAGGTCAAGGACCGGCTCCAGGAGTCGGGCGAACGGCTCTTCCGCGCGATGGACTCGGTGTGAGCAGTCGCAGTCGGCTGCCCGCAGGGCCCGGGCAGCCACTTGTCGGCGCACGTTCGCTTCGGCCGGTCGTTCCGCGTAGTGCCGCGTTCTGGCTAGTGGCCCTAGCCTTCACCGTGACCATGCTGGGCACCACCCTGCCGACCCCGCTGTACGTGCTCTACCAGCACCGCCTGGGCTTCTCGACGCTCATGAGCACGGTGATCTTCGCCGCGTATGCGGTGGGCGTGGAGACCGCGCTGGTGCTGTTCGGGCGGATCTCGGATGTCCTGGGACGGCGGCGGACGCTGCTGCCCGGACTCGCCTGCGCCGTACTGAGCTGCCTGGTGTTCCTGCGCGCGGACAACCTGCCCCTGCTGATCACCGGACGCGTCCTGTCGGGCCTGTCCGCGGGCATCTTCACCGGCACCGCGACCGCCGCACTGCTCGACCTGGCCCCCGAGGACGCCGGTGAACGCGCCACCCTGGTGGGCACGGTGGCGAACATGGGCGGGCTGGGCGCGGGGCCGCTGCTGTCCGGGCTGCTTGCCCAACTCGCCCCGGAACCACTGCGGTTGCCGTACGAGGTGCACCTCGGCATGCTTGCTTTGGTCACGGTGGGCGTGTGGCTGATGCCGGAACCGGTCGCGTTCACCGGGCGGCTGCGGCTGCGCGTGACCCGTCCGAAGGTGCCGGAGCAGATGCGGGCCGCCTTCCTGCGGGCGTCGATCGCCGGTTTCGCGAGCTTCGCGGTGCTGGGGCTGTTCACGGCAGTCGCACCGTCGTTCCTCGGCCGGCTGCTCCACCTGTCCGATCCCGCGCTGTCGGGTGCCGTGGTCTGCACGGTGTTCGCCGCTTCGGCGATCGGCCAGATCACCCTCGTACGCCCACTGGGCCGAGCCGCGCTGTCCGTCGGGTGTGTTCTGCTGATCGCGGGCATGGCCCTGCTGATCTCGGGACTCGCCGCCGAGTCGCTGCTGCTCCTGCTGGGCGCCGCTGTAACGGCCGGGCTGGGACAAGGGGTGAGTTTTCGCGCGGGACTGGCGGCGATCAACGCCGCAGCGCCCGCCGGCCAGCGGGCGGAGGTCGCCTCCACGTACTTCGTCGTGCTCTATGTCGCCATCTCCGTGCCCGTGGTGGGCGTCGGGCTGGCGGCCGACGTCATGGGGCTTCGTGCAGCCGGCGTCTGCTTCGGGGTGGTGGTGGCGTTGTTGGCCGTGAGCGCGCTGGTGGCGGTGCGCGGGAGCCGACGTGAAGGGTGAACGACAGGATGCCGTCCAGGGCGGTGCGGGCGGTCGTCCCGAGCGCCGGGCCCTGGACTCGGAGCAGATCATCCGTGCCGCCATCGGCCTGCTCGACGCCGAGGGCGTCGACGGCCTGACCATGCGGCGCCTGGGAGAACTTCTCGATACGACCGCGGCAGCGATCTACTGGCACGTCAGGAACAAGCAGGAACTGATGCGGCTGGCCTCTGACGCGATCTGGGCGGAACTCCGACTGCCCGACCTCGAAGAAGTCGGATGGCGGGAGGCGTCCATCGCCATGGCACAGGAGATGCACGCGATGTTCCAGAGGCACTCGTGGCTTGTGCCCGCCATGCCTGTCGACGCCCCGTACGGCCCCGGTCGCACGCTCCGCGACGACCACCTTCTCGCGATCTGTTCAGCGGCCGGCTTCACCGCTTCGGACGCCGAGCACGCAAGGGAAACCATTGTGGCGTTCGTGGTCGGTTCCTGTGTCACCGCGACGTCCCGGAGGAGTCTCGTCCTCGGACTGCAGGCAGTTCACGACGGGCTCCAGACACGGATCGCGGCTCGCCCCTGACCACGGCCTGATCCCGACGCTACGGCCAGGAGCCGCCGGCTGATCGTTGCCCTGCGAATGCCGCTGCGGGCCGCGAACCTGGCGCAGGGGCAGCCTTACAGTCCCACCCGGCGCACGTCATACCTCTGCTCGTCCAGCACCAGGTCCGCGTAGGCCGAGGCGTTCTGCCAGGTCGGACAAGATGAGCCAGCCCTCGCCGCCCGGTCGGAGGTGCGTGGACAGGCCCGCGAGGAAGCTGTGGAGCATGATGCTGTCCGGGTCGTAGACGCCTTGTTCGACAGCGCCGGTCGGACGGGCGGGGAGCCAGGGCGGGCTGCACACGATGAGGCCGGCGCGGCCTTCGGGGAACAGACCGGGGCCCGACACCTCGATACGGTCGGCCAGCGCGAGCCCAAAAGCGCCGGCCGCATGCCTCCCGACGGCATGCGGCCGAACGCACCTTCAGATACCTACGGATCCACAACCGGCCTGTGTCAGGCCACTTGGTCACCCGTGCGGCTGGAGCACCGCCTCCTCGGTCGCGGGAGCCGGCGTCGCGGGCTTCCGCGCGGCCCGGCGTCCGGCACGGCGCTCGCGCCGGGTCTCGACCATCGTGTAGAGGGTCGGGATCAGGATGAGGGTCAGTCCGGTGGAGCTGAACAGACCGCCGATGACGACGACGGCGAGGGGCTGGGAGATGAAGCCGCCCGAGCCGGTGATGCCGAGTGCCATCGGAGTCAGCGCGAAGATGGTGGCGAGCGCCGTCATCAGAATGGGCCGCAGCCTGCGGCTGCCTCCCTCTCGGACCGCGTCCGTGACGCTCATGCCCCGGGCCCGGTACTGGTTGATCAGGTCCATCAGCACGATCGCGTTGGTCACCACGATGCCGATGAGCATGAGCAGGCCGATCAGGGCCGCAACGCCCAGCGGAGTGTCGGTGGCACGCAGCAGGGCGATGGCACCCGTGGCGGCGAAGGGGATCGACACCAGCAGGATCAGGGTCTGGCGGATGCTGCGGAACACCGCGACCAGGACCAGGAACACGATGGCGATCGCCGCGACGATCGCCAGGGCGAGCTGGGTGAAGGCGTCGTTCTGGCTGGAGGTGACACCGCCCATCTCGTAGGAGACGCCCGACGGCAGGTCCGCCTTCTTCACCGCGTTCTCCACCGCGGTGCTCGCGGCGCCGGTGTTGTCGCCCACCGGGGTCGCCGAGACGGTGACGGACTCGGTGCCGTCGACACGTGACCGCTCGACGGGTTCCTCGGTCTGCGTCACGGTCGCGACACTGTCGAGCCGCACGTCACCGGAGGACGCGGAGATCTTCAACGCGCGCAGTTCACTGACGGATTTCGGGGCATCGGCGGTCGTCTTGATCACCACATCGCGCTGGGTGCCGTCCACGGTGATCTGGGTGATCGTGGAGCCCTGGACGGCCTCGGCGACCGATGAGGCGATGCTTGTCTCGGTCAGCCCGTGCTCGGCCGCCGCCTCGCCCTTGGCCCGTACCGTGATCTGAGGCACCTCCTGGGCGAGGTCACTCGTGACCGCGGTGACCTCGCCGACCTTCTTCAGCTCCTTCACGACGCCGTCCGTGGCCGTGCTCAGCGCTGCTGCGTCGTCGCCCTTGAGCGTGACCTCGACATCGCTGCTGGTGCCGAAGCCGGTCTTGGAGTTGAACGTCAACTCGCCCACACCGGTGAGGTTGTCGAACTTCTCGCGCAGCGTGTCCTCCACCGCGGAGGAGTCGGCGCTGTCCTCCAGGGCGATGGTGTAGGTGGCGCTGTCCGACACGGCACTCGTCGCAATGAAGCCGCCCGCCGAGCCGATCGTGACCTGGTACGCGTCGACGCCGTCCGCACCGGACAGCACGTCCTCCACCTTCTTCGAGGCCTGGTCGGTCCCGTTCAGGCTGGTCCCGGCGGGCATGGTCTGGGTGACGCTGAGTGAATCCGCCCCGGAGTCGCCGAGGAAGCTGGTCTTCAGCCCGGAGACCATGCTGAAGGTCAGCACGAGCAGCACGGCGGCAAGGCCCAGGACGGTCTTACGGCGCCGCGTGGCCCACTCGATGACAGGCACGTACAAGCGCTGCAGACGGCCGTTGCGCTCCTCTTCCTCGACGAGTGCGCGGAACCGCTGCTGGTCCTTGCCCGCGGCCTCCTTCGGCGGCTTCAGGAACCAGTACGCCAGGACGGGCACGATCGTCAGGGACACCACCAGGGAGGCGGCCATCGCGACGGTGACGGTGACGGAGAAGGGGGCGAACAGTTCACCGACGATGCCGCTCACCAGGCCGATCGGCAGGAACACCGCGACCGTGGTGAGTGTGGAGGATGTGACAGCGGCCGACACCTCGCGGACCCCGGTGAGAACGGCGGCGCGCTTCTCCTCGCCGTATCCGAGATGCCGCTTGATGTTCTCCAGGACCACGATCGAGTCGTCCACGACCCGGCCGACGGCCATGGTCAGGGCGCCCAGCGTGAGGATGTTCAACGAATAGTCCTCGTACCACAGGGCGATGAGCGCGATCAGCAGGGACAGGGGAATGGAGACCGCCGTCACCAGCGTGGAACGGACCGAGCGCAGGAACAGGACGATGATGAGGATCGCCATCAGCAGTCCGAGGGCGCCCTCCTCGACGAGGCCGTTCACCGACTTGCTCACCTGGGGGCCGTTGTCGGAGATGACCGTGAGTTTCGTGTTGTGGCCCAGGGACTTCTCCAGGTCCGGAATCTTGGCGCGGACGTCGTCGGAGATGGAGACTGCGCTGCCGTCGTGGTCCATGGTGACGGAAATACCCAGGCTCTCCTCGCCGTTGGTCCGCGTCAGCGTCGTCGCCTCGGCGTCCTGGACCTTTACCGAGGCGACGCTCTTGAGCTGGACCGGGTCCTGCGAGCCGGAGCCGGTGGACGTCGTGCCGGTGCTTGCCGTGGTCCCCGCGCTACCGGTGACACCGATGCCCGAGGGGTATCCGGAACCGCTCGTGGTGCTCGCACCCGATCCGGACGACGCGCTCAGCCACAGGTTTTCGACCTGCCGCACCGAAGTGATGGAGCCGCCGACCTCGATGCTCAGGTCCTTGCCGTCGGAGTCGACGGAGCCGCCGGCGCCGGTGCCTCCGTTCGAGGTCAGGGCAGTCTTGATCGACTGAACGGTCAGGCCCGCCTTCTCCAGCTTGCCGGAATCGGGCGTGATGGTGACGACCTGGTCCGTCTGCCCGGACACGGTGACCTGGTTCACGCCGTCGACGGCCTTCAGCTCGGGTTCGACCTTGTCCGACAGGGCGTCGGCGAGCTGCTGCTGATCCGCGTCGGAGGTCGCGGCCAGGGTGATGGTGGGCTGGTCACCGGTGCCGCCGGTGAAGACCTGGGGGTCGATGCCGTCCGGGAGGTTCACGGTGCCCTTGTCGAGGGCCTGTTGCACCTCGCTCGCCTTCGTGTCGGTGTCGACACCGAAGTCGAACTGGAGCAGCACCGTCACCGAGCCGGTCCGCGACGTGGAGGTCATCGACTCCACCGAGTCGACGCTCTTGACCGCGTCCTCGATGGGCTTGGCAACCTGGTCCTCGACGACGTCGGGAGACGCGCCCTGGTAGGTGGCGGTCACGGTGACCGCGGGAAAGGACAGGTCTGGCAGCAACTGCTGTTTCAGGGAGGGCACTGCGTACGTCGCCAGAGCTATGACGATCAGCGTGATGAGGGCGGCCAGCTTGCGATTGGCGAGGCTCAGCCTGGACAACCAGGACATCTGGAGGGTCTCACTTCTGCGGTGGGACGGAAGAAGAGGAGGCCGCCCCGGGCCATGGGCCCCGGGACGGCGTGATCTCACCCTTCCCCTCTCCCCCGTCATCCGTCGTCGCCCGACCGCGGTGGTTTCCGCATACCGCGCACGCGTTATCCGGCGCGGCGCGTACCGCGTTCGCGGAGACTCACGGTGTCTCGCCGGGACGTATCAGACCGCTCTCGTAGGCGATGGTCACGAGCTGGGCACGCTCGCTGACTCCGAGCTTGGCCATGGTGCGGTTGAGGTGCGTCTTGACCGTGTGCCGGCTGAGCTTCAGCCGCTCGGAGATGTCGTCGTTGGTCAGCCCGGACGCCAGCAGTGCCAGCACTTCCTTCTCCCGTGGGGTCAGTTCCTCCAGCAGCCGCGTTTCCTTGTCCCAGGACCGGGTCGTGCCCACCCGGAAGCGAGCCATGAGAGCTGCCGCAGCGGCCGCGGACAACAGCGGCCGGCCCGCGCCGACCGTCTCGATGGCGGCCAGGAGTTCCTCCGGGTCGGCACCCTTGCCGATGAATCCCCGTGCTCCCGAGCCGATCGCCTCGGCGACGTACTCGTCGACCTCGAATGTCGTGAGGATCAGCACCTTGACCCCGGTGAGGTCCGGGTCCGTGGTGATCGTCCGGGTCGCTTCGATGCCGTCCGTGCCGGGCATCCGGATGTCCATCAGGACAACGTCGGGGATGTGTGTGCGCGCCAGCGCGACGGCTTGGGCGCCGTCGGCGGCCTCCCCCACCACCTGCATGCCGGGCGTGTTGTCGAGAAGCCGCCGCAGCATGCCGCGCAGCAGTGCCTGGTCGTCGGCCAGCAGGACACGAAGAGTCATGGGCGGTCGTCGGCCTTTCCAGCGGGTTGCGCAGCGCCGTTCCGGCTCAGCGGCAGACGGGCCACCACCAGGAACCCGCCCTGTGGTCGCGTCGCGATCTCGGCAGTGCCACCCACGGCCGCCACCCGCTCGCGGATCCCGATCAGGCCGCGCCCCGTCCCGCCCCCGTTCGGCGGGCGCCAACCGGCGAGGCCGTCGTTGTCGACCGTTATGGAAAGCGAGTCATGGCGGAAGTCGATACCGACCCGTGCGGTGTCCACCCCGGCGTGCTTGCGCACGTTGGTCAGTGCCTCCTGGATGATCCGGTAGCCCGTCACGTCCACCGCCGAGGGGATGAAACACTCCTCGCCCTGCCGGACGACCTCCACCGTCAGGCCTGCCCGCTCGAACGACAGCACCAGGTCGTCGAGCCTGCCCAGCCCAGGAGTGGGCTCCAGCGGTGCTGCGGCCTCCTCCGGCTGCGCGAGCAGCCCCACGATGGCGCGCAGCTCACCGAGTGCTCCCTTCGACCCGTCCCGGATGGCGGTGAGCAGGTCGGCCATCTGGGCGGGATCGTTCCGTCCCACGTGAACGCCGATCCCGGCCTGCGCATTGATCAAGGTCAGTTCATGGGCGACGACATCATGCAACTCGCGTGCGATGCGCATCCGTTCGGCTGCCACCCGCTGGGCGGCCTCCTCCTCCCGGGTCCGTTCGGCGCGCTCCGCCCGCTCCTCCAGTGCCCGGACATAGGCGCGGCGGCTGCGGACCGCGTCGCCGACCGCGGTGGCCAGCCCGATCCAGGCCACGGCGCCCACCCGCTCCGGCCCCAGCACCGGCCCTGGCTGGTAAAGCATCGCCGCCGTCACCGTGCCGGTGGCGACGAGAGCGGCGGCGATCAAGGCCGGTTGCCGCCCTGTGCGCAGCCCCAGGCCGTACAGGCTGACCATCAGGGCGGGAAGCGTGGGCGTGGGTGTACCACCGCACGCCTGATAAACGAAGGCCAGCGCAGACAGGACGGCGATTGTAGTGATCGGCGCGCGTCGCCGGAGCAGCAGGATGACACCGTACGCGAGCGCGAAGGTGACGCTGAGGGCACCCGGCCGCCGAAAGCTCGCTGCGACCGGATCAAGGAACGCGGACAGTACGGAGATGACGATCACGCAGCCCACGAGGCTGGACTCTCGCAGTCGGGCACGCATCGGTTGCCGGGCGCGGTAAGTTGCCCGGCCCCATCGGCCACTGGTTGTCATGGGTTGCAGGGTAGGCACCGGTACAGCCCTGGCTCGTCGCCTGAACGCGGCATTGGCCACTACTGCGATCGCGGTAGGTGACAGGCGTGCGTACCGAGCACGATCGCCTGTCCCCGGGTCCCGGCACGCCCGGCCCGGGTACAGCGGGTGACGACGACGGTCAAGATCCGTGAGCTCCGCATGGCCCCATGTCCGCCCAGGGATCGATGAGCGCGCTGCATGCCCGAGTCCTCTCCCTTCCGGCGGTTGACGCCTGGGGCGGTGAGGAGTTCCTTGGCCGCCCGGTATCGCCCGACCCCGGGGGCGGCGTGCGGCGCCTGCCTGCGTGACTGCCGACGTTCGGCGCCCAGCCGTGCACAGGTCATGAGTCGATGTGATCGCACCGGGTGGTGATGAAGGAGGCAATCAGCTCTGCGGTGTCCGCGGGCCGCTCGTACGGGGCCATGTGCCCGCAGTCTTCGATGATTTCGGTGTGCGTCGGCCGGATCAGGTCACGCGCTCGGTCGAATCCGCTGATGGGAGTGACCTGGTCGTCGGTGCCCCAGGCCAGCAGGGTCGGAATGCCGAGGCTGCCGGTCTGGCGGTAGAGGTCCTCGCGGCCGGAGATCGGGTAGTTCTGCAAGGTGGAGAAGAAGCTGTACATCGATCCTTCGAACCGGTAGCAGTCCGAGATCATGGTGGTCAGCGGTTCGACCAGGGCGGGATCGGAGACGTTGCGCCCGAGATGGCCGAGCAGGATCTTGCGGCCGAAGCGCCGTGCCGCGAACGAGGCGATCGGGTTGGCTTTCAGCGCGCGCTGTTGCAGCGCGGTGTCGGTGGAAAGGCCCGCGGGACCGATGAGCGTGAGGGTCCGAACCGTGTCGGGCCGGTCGAGGAGGTAGGCCATCGCGCCCAGTGCTCCCATCGACGTGCCGACCAGGTTCACCGGCGTGTCGATGCTGAGGAACGAGAGCAGCTCGCGGAGCTGGCGCACGAACATCGCCTCGTCGTACCGACCTTGCGCGCGGTCGGAGTAGCCGCGGCCGTATGCGCTGAAGGCCAGCGTCCGGATGCCCCGCGCGTGCAGCTTCGGCGCCACACCGTCCCAGTAGAACAGCGGAATGGTCAGCCCTGGTACCAGGACGGCCAGCTCGCCGACTTCGGGACCGCGCAGCTCGTAGTGTGTGTAGCCGTCGGACAGCTGGGCGAAGTCGCCGCGCAGCGACTTCCGGGCGGTCGCGTCGAGTTGGAGAGTCTCGTCCGGCATCACGAAATACTTCATCGGGGTGTCTTTCCTTCGGGTGTTTGGAGGAACTCGGTCGGCGTCCCGCCGACCTGGTCGGGCTGCTCCCGCGGAAGGAGGTCCCCGCCATCGAGGGAGCCGCGTGGTGCGTAGGTGCGCGGTACGGCCGCCGTGGTGTTGGACCAGCAAGTCATCGGCAACCGCCAGTGAGTCGGATCGGGATGCAGGCCAGACATCTATAACGGTTACAGTGTTTCCGATATCTGGCCCGTGTCAAGCGGGCATACTTTCTGCGTGCCAACATCACGAGATCAGATGCGAGGAGACGGGCCGCCGGTGCGGCGCACCCCCGGCCGTCCGCCCATTCCGCTCGAGCGGATCGTCGCCGCGGCGATGCAGATCCTCGACGAGGAGGGTGCCGACGCCCTGTCGATGCGGACACTCGCTCAGCGCCTGGGCTCCGGCACGGCCACGCTCTACCGGCACTTCGACAGCCGGGCGGCTCTGGTGGCCCACGTCGTGGACCGCATGTTCGGCGGGATCGAGATCAGGGACGACGAGCTCGCCGCCATGGGCTGGCGGGACGCGTGCCGCACGATGGCGCAGGCCATGTTCGACGCCGTGAGCCGGCACGAGAACGTGGCGCCCCTGCTCGTCGAGGGGATCCCCGTCGGCCCGAACGCGATGACTGTGCGGGAGCGCTGCATCGCCGCCCTGCTCGCCGACGGCTTCCCGCCGCGGGTGGCGGCGCACGCCTACGCCACCCTGTCCCGCTATGTGCTCGGCTTCGCGATCCAGATCCGGGGGCATCACGGCGCGGACGAGCCGGGCAGCGACGCTCAGGCGTCCGCCGCCTTCCGGGCCGCGGACCCCTCGCTGTATCCCGCGACCGCGGCGGTGGCCGACTGGCTTCCGGTGCCGCTGGAGGAGGAGTTCCGTTTCGGTCTGGAACTCCTCCTCGACGGGCTCAGTCGGCTGCGCGACGACAACTGACCGTCAGAACGATGCGCGGCAACCGGGGTTACCGAGACCGACCCAGGGTCTTCGACCGCCGCTCCGGGGACTGGACGCTGTGCCCGCCCTCACAGTCGGAGAGGCGGGCTCCGCCATGTCATCCGATCTCGCGCTTGAGGATCTTGCCGGTCGCGGTCAGCGGGAGCGCGTCGGCGAACTCGACGATGCGCGGGTACTTGTAGGCGGCGAGCCGTTCCTTTCCCCAGGCGATGAGTTCGCCTTCGGTGGCGGTGGCACCGGCCTTGGCGACGATCACGGCCTTGATCTCCTCACCGTGCGACTCGTGGGGGACCCCGATCACGGCGATCAGGGATACGGCCGGGTGCTCCATGAAGAGCTCCTCGATCTCGCGCGGGTAGACGTTGAAACCGCCACGGATGATCATGTCCTTGGCCCGGTCGACGATGTAGTAGAAGCCGTCGGCATCCTTCCGGGCCAGGTCACCGGTGCGGAACCAGCCGTCGCGTAGGACTTCGGCCGTCGCCTCGGGCCGCTTGTAGTAGCCCTTCATCACGTTGTGGCCCTTGATCGCGATCTCGCCGATCGCGTCCGCGTCGTCTTTCACGTCGGACCAGTCGTCGTTGACCAGCTTCATCTCCACACCCGGTATAGGCACCCCGATGGACCCGACACGCGGCGCCTGGCCGAAGACCGAGAACGAGGCCACCGGAGAGGTCTCCGACAGCCCGTAGCCCTCGAGGATCGTCACGCCGAACCGCTCCTGGAACTCCCGGTGCACCTCGCCGGGGAGGGCTGAACCACCGGCGATGGCGACCCGGAGGTTGCGGGCGAGGGCGGCGACGTCGACGGACTCGTCCAGCGCGCCGAGCAGGGCCCAGTACATGGTGGGGACGCCGCCGAAGAGCGTTACCCCCTCCTCGGCCATGAGGCGCAGTGCCGCGCGGGGCTCGAAGCGCGGCAGCATCACGAGGGTGCCGCCGAAGGCGAGGGCTGCGTTCTGGAACACCGTCTGGCCGTAGGAGTGGAACAGGGGCAGCGCGCACAGATAGGTGTCCGGACGATCCGACGACGCATCGAACAGCATCTCGTCGATGAGTGCGTTGTCCCGCATGTTCCGGTGCCGCAGTTCCGCGCCCTTGGGTACGCCGGTGGTGCCGGAGGTGTACAGGATGACGGCCGTGTCGTCCTCGTCCGTGGCCACCGTGTCGAATGCGGGTGGCTGTTCGGCCCAGGGCAGTTCCCGTGCGGGATCGACGACGTACAGGGCGACCTCGGTCCCCTCGGTCGCGGCCCGCGCGGTGTCGCCGATGGGCAGGTCGGCGGTGCCCTCGAAGGCGACGTACGCCCGGGCGTCGGAATCCCGCAGGTGGTAGGCCACTTCGCGCGCCTTCAGCAGCACGTTCAACGGCACCACCGTCGCGCCCGCCTTCAGGATGCCGTAATAGGCGATCGTGAAGTACGGCAGGTTCGGCATCGACAGCGCGACCGTGTCGCCCGGGCGGATGCCCCGTGACGCCAGCAGGTTCGCCACCTGGCAGGCCGCGGCGTCCACCTGCCCGTAGGACAGCCGCCTGTCGCCGAAAACGATCGCGGTGCGGTCCGGATACCGTGCGGCGGAGCCCTCCAGGAGCTCGGCGAGGTTGTATTCGTTCACAACGCGGCCACCATCCACTGGTACGACATACACACTCCTACATCGCGTTTCGCCCTCGCGCGTCTGCACGCCGGGCGTGTGCGTCAGGGGGTGGCCGGTCGGCAGCCCCCAGGCTTTCTGGATCTCTCCGTGGCGCGGCACACCCCAGGTCGGTGGCGTCTCCGCTCCAAGCGCTCTGGTGGCATCGCGTCGCCACCCGTGCAGCCAAGGTCCGCTTGACATCACAGAAATAACGGCAACACTGTATCCATTACAAGGGTCCGGTATCAATCCCCACCCGCCCCGAAGTTCGCCGGCAGCAGATGACCGGCGCATCCAACCCAGGCGAACCCGACGTGCGGCCGCCGTCTTGGCAGCGAAACCCAGAGAGAGGTCCTGATGGAGGACGTGTACGAGCTGGCGGCGATCGCCGCGTTCTGCGCGTTGCACTGGTTCGCCTGGAAGCGGCTTTTCAGCGATACGACGCGGGGGCCGGGCCGGGCTCGCCGGGCGGGCGCGGTCCTACTGGTCCTGGGGCCGCTGCTCGGTGCAGTGGCCTTCGCGGCCGAGCGGTCAGGCGCCCCGTTCCGGCTCCAGCAGATCCTGGCCTGGCCCGGTTATCTGTGGCTGGCACTGTCGCTCTACCTCACCCTGGCGCTACTCGCAGGGGAGTTGGTGCGCCCCGTACTGCACAGGGTCGTGACAGGCGCAAAGGGACGCGTGCGGAAGGAAACAACCGTCGTACACCTACCCCTGTCTGCACGGACGGGGACAGGTGCCGGACAGGACGGGGGCGAGCCCGAGGCCAAGGCGGGGACCGTCATCCCGAGCGGAGCCTCGGACCACGGTTCACCAGCTGACCTTTCCCGTCGTCTCTTCGTCTCCCGGACCATCGCCGGAGCCGCAGCGGCCACCGCCGTCGGGACCGTCGGTCACGGCACCTACGGAGTGCTGCGCGGGCCCGGAGTCAAGCGGGTCACCGTCCCGCTGGCCAAACTGCCCAGGGCCGCGCACGGCTTCCGGATCGCCGTCGTCAGCGACATCCACCTCGGTCCGATACTGGGCCGCGGCTTCGCCCGGAAAGTCGTGGACACCATCAACTCGACCCAGCCCGACCTCATCGCCGTGGTCGGCGACCTGATCGACGGCAGCGTCGAGGACCTCGGCCCGTCCGTGGCGCCGCTGGCGCAACTCAGGGCGCGGCACGGCGCGTTCTTCGTGACCGGGAACCACGAGTACTACTCGGGCGCCGAGCCGTGGGTCCGGCACGTACGGGACCTTGGCCTGCACCCGCTGGAGAACGACCGAACGGAACTGCCCCACTTCGACCTCGCCGGCGTGAACGACGTCTCGGGCGAGGAGGAGGGTGACGGGCCCGACTTCGCACGGGCCCTCGGCGACCGGGACCGCACGCGCGCCTCGGTCCTGCTCGCGCACCAGCCGATCGTCATCCATGAGGCCGTCCGGTACGACGTCGATCTGCAGCTCTCCGGACATACCCACGGCGGCCAGATGTGGCCCGGCAACCTCCTCGCGGGCCTCAGCAATCCCACGGTGTCCGGACTCGACCACTACGAGAACACGCAGCTGTACGTCACGAGGGGCGCCGGCGCCTGGGGCCCGCCGGTCCGGGTGGGCGCGCCCTCCGACATCACGGTCGTGGAACTCGCCTCCCGGAGCGCCTGAGCGGTGTGAGCCGAGTCCCGCGTCGGGGCCCGTCCGCGGCAGCCCGGCCCGGGAGGGCCCGTGCCCGGCCAGGCAGGCGTCCACAGCAACCGCCCTGACGGCGTAGTCCCGTGGCTGCTTCTCGCACGCCGACACCTTTGTACTGCTTCATCAGTACTGAGATTTCCCTCCAGAGCATGACGACGACAGACCCGCTCCCGAGAACGTCGGGGGCCCGAAAGCAGATGTGGAGACCCCTCGTGGCGACTTTCCTGTACAGACTGGGCCGTCTGGCCTTCCGGCGGCGCTGGTACGTCGCCCTGATGTGGCTGGCCACGATGGCCGGCGTCGTCTTCGCCGCCTCCCAGGCCAAGGGAACCTCGGACGAGAGGTTCTCCATGCCGGGCATCGAGGCCCAGCAGGCGTACGACCTGGCGCAGGAACGCTTCCCCGGGACCACCGTCGACAGCGCGAGCGCCCAGGTCGTCTTCGTCGCCCCGGACGGACAGAAGGTGACCGCGTCCGACAACAGCGCGGCCGTCGAGAAAGCGGTGGCGCAGCTGGCCGACGGTCCCCAGGTCGACAGGGTCGCTGACCCCTTCACGTCAGAGGCGGTCAGTAAGGACGGCTCGACGGCGTATGCGACCGTGACGTACAAGGTCAAGGTCGTCGATGTCACCGACGCCAGCAAGGACGATCTGCAGGAGGCCGTCGACCAGGCCCGGGAGGCGGGCCTGACGGTCGAGGCCGGCGGCGAGGCGCTGGACAGCGGCGGTGGGCCGGGCGGCACGTCCGAGTTGATCGGTATATCGATCGCCGCGCTCGTGCTGCTGATCGCCTTCGGCTCGATGGCCGCCGCCGGACTGCCGCTGCTGACCGCGCTCATCGGCGTCGTCGTGAGCCTGGCCTCGGTCACGGCGGTGGCCGACTTCTTCGGACTGTCCGACACTGCCAGCACGCTGGCCACCATGCTGGGCCTCGCGGTCGGTATCGACTACGCCCTGTTCATCGTCTCCCGCTACCGCGAGGAGCGTGCGAAGGGCCGTGCTCCGCAGGAGGCGGCCGGACGGGCGGTCGGTCGGCACCGCCGGCTCGGCGGTCGTCTTCGCCGGACTCACCGTCGTTATCGCGCTGGTGGGGCTGTCGGTGGTGGGCATTCCGATGCTCACCAAGATGGGGCTGGCCGCCGCCGGTGCGGTCGTCGTCGCCGTACTGGTCGCTCTGACGCTGGTCCCCGCGTTGTTCGGCTTCTGGCCGAACGCCGCGCTCTCGCGAGCCGCCCGCAAGACCGTACGCAACGGCGGAGGAATCAAGGAGAGCACCGAGGACAACGGGGGCACTCGCTGGTCGAGGTTCGTGCTGCGCCGCCCCGTCCCCGTGCTGCTGCTCGGTGTGGCGGCCCTAGGCGCGATCGCGGTGCCGATGGCGAACCTCCAGCTGGGCATGCCCGGCGACGAGGCCAAGTCCACCGCCACCTCCGAGCGCCGGGCCTATGACGCACTGGCCGAGGGCTTCGGGCCGGGCTTCAACGGACCGCTGACCATTGTCGTGGACGCCAAGTGCGCCTCCGACCCGAAGGGCGCGGCGCGGACGATCTCCCAGGAGATCGCCGCCACGAAGGGGATCGTGAACATCTCCCCCGCCCAGTTCAACGACGGCGGTGACACCGCGGTCTTCAAAGCCGTGCCCTCGACCGCTCCGACGGCCGAGAAGACCAAGGACCTGGTGAAGGCCATCCGGGCCGAGCGCCCGGGAATCGAGTCGAAGGCCGGGGCCACCTTCCAGGTCACCGGCACCACCGCGGTGAACATCGACATCGCCGATGCGGTCCAGGCGGCCCTGCTCCCCTATCTCGCGGTCGTGATCGGCCTGGCCTTCCTGCTGCTGCTGGTGGTCTTCCGGTCCGTGCTCGTCCCCATCAAGGCGGCTCTCGGCTTCCTGCTGTCGGTATTGGCGGCCCTTGGCTCGGTCGTCCTGGTCTTCCAGGAGGGCTACGGCGCCGACCTGCTGGGCGTCGAGCAGACCGGGCCGATCATGAGCCTGATGCCGATCTTCCTGGTGGGCATCGTCTTCGGCCTCGCCATGGACTACGAGGTCTTCCTCGTCTCCCGGATGCGCGAGGCGTACGTCCACGGCGAGACGCCCGCCCAGGCGGTCACCACAGGCTTCCGCCACAGCGCCCGGGTCGTGGTCGCCGCCGCGTTGATCATGATCACGGTCTTCGCCAGCTTCGTCACCGAGACCGACTCCATGATCAAGATGATCGGGTTCGGCCTGGCCGTCGCCGTCCTCTTCGACGCCTTCGTGGTTCGCATGGCGATCGTGCCCGCCGTTCTCGCCCTGTTGGGTGACCGGGCTTGGTGGCTGCCGGGCTGGCTGGACCGGTTGCTGCCCCACGTCGACATCGAAGGCGAGGCGCTCACCCACCGGGGGGCCGACGACATCGACGCGGACTCGGAGGGCCAGGCCACGGACGGCAACGCTGCCGACAGTCCCGCCGAGGTCCGCGTCTGATCCACCCGGCCCTTACCGAGCCGCCCGTGGCGCATCCCACGGGCGACTCCCGCCACCCGATGGGAACGGCATGCCCCACTCACAGGAAAGCCGATGATCACCAGCCTGACGCGCGGCACGGAGCGCCGCCGCCAAATCATCGACATGCTGACGGCTCTCGCCTTGTGGGTGGGCGTCGTACTCGGCGACTCGCTCACCACCCGGGACGGTTCACCGCCGACCGCCGCGCGGCCCGTCCACGCTCTCGCCGCCCTCTCCTGTCTGGCTCTGCTGGCGAGCCGTCGGCATCCGCGTGCCGCCCTCGTCGTGACCGCGGCCAGCACCGCGGTCACCCTCGTGCTGGGATACGACCTCAGCCCCCTGCTCCTGGGGCCCGTCATGGCCGGCCTGTACCGGCTGGCCGCACGCACCGACGACAGGACCACCCACGCCTACGGCTTCACGACCGTGGCGGCACTGATCTGCGCGTCCGTGCTCACCGACCCTAAGGATCTCCAGGTGGCCGGCCCCCTGCTCTGGCTGCTGCTGCCGCTCGCCTGGGGACACACCGCCCGGCTCCAGGACGCCTGTCTGGCGGCTGTGCACGCCCGTGCCGAACACGCCGAGCGCACCCGCGAGGAGGAAGCGCGCCACCGTGTCATGGAGGAGCGCATGCGCATCGCCCGCGATCTCCACGATGTCGTCGCCCACCACATGATCCTGGCCGACCTGCAGGCCCGTACAGCCGCACGCTTCGCCGCCACCCGGCCAGAGCAGTCACAGAAGGTCCTCGCCGAGCTGACCGGCACCACCAGATCGGCACTGCGCGAACTCAGGGCGACGGTCGGAGTCCTGCGCCAGGACGAGGAGCCCGACTCCGCTCCTCTGGAACCGGCCCCCGGACTCGACCAGCTGCCCGAACTGATCGCCGCATGTGAGTCCGCCGGAATCAAGGTCACCGTCACCACCGAGGGGGAGCCACGGCCGCTCTCACCGGGCGTGGACCTGACCGCGTTCCGGATCGTGCAGGAAGCGCTCACCAACGTCACCAAGCACGCGCAGTCAAAAGCCGCGCACATACGGCTCGGCTACGCGCACGCCCGCCTGCTCATCACGGTCACGAACGAGGAAGCCGCACCCGTCCCGGTCACCTTCGGATCCGGCTCAGCTCGCGGCTTCGGCCTCATGGGTATGCGGGAACGGGCCCGTTCCGTGGGCGGCGAACTGCGGGCCGGCCCCCGCGACGCAGGCGGCTTCGAGGTCACCACCGCGCTGCCGCTACATCTTGGCCACGGAGAATGCAGAACCCCCTGATCGACATGTGTGACGACATGTGCGACGACATGGAGGTCATCGGCGAGGCCTCCCACGGCAGGTAAGCCGTGGCACTCGCCCTTGCCCACCAGCTCCACGTCCGGGCCCGCGGTCCACGGTGCGGCCCCGGCCGGGTGCGGACGTCCGCCCCTCTTCAACCCACTCCGCTACGGCGGATACGCGTCGCGACCCGGGCCCGCGCCCATGCCGCCGGACAGGCCGACTGCGTACTGCACGACCTCGGATCCGAACCGCACTTTCTACTCAGCCGTCTGTCGGGCTCTCTGTGCGGATGACCGGGTTGCGAAGTGTGCCGAGGCCCTCGATCTCGACGGTGAGGTCTCCGTCCAGGCGGGTGATGTCCATTTCGCGCAGGGAGTACTTCGCGGGGCGGGCCGCAGTGCCGAAATGCACGATGTCGCCCGGCTCCAGGGTCATCGTCCGGGTCAGATGGGACAGCACTCGCTGCACGGTGAAGCTCAGCGCACCGGTGGAGTCCACTGTGGCGAGGTCATTGCCGAACCATGCCCGTACGTCGAGGTTGTTGGGATCGTCGACCTCGTCCGATGTGGTGACCCAGGGGCCCATGGGTCCGAAGGTGTCGGCTCCCTTGGAGCGCGCGTGGTAGGTGAGGAAGATGTCCCGGTCCTCTTCATCGCGCAGTTCGCGCCATTCCGACACCGACTCCGCGCCCGGGATACCCGCCGGAATCTTCAGATGAAGGCTGTCGCGGTCCTTGAGGCCTGGTGAGGTGATGTCGTTGATGATCGAGTACCCGAACACCGCGTCGAGTGCCTCGTCCTCGCTCAGCCCCTTCGAGCGTGTGGCGATGACGCAGGCGAGGTCGGGCTCAGGGTGCGTGAGCCCGTAGTCGACTTCGACCTCGACGGCCTCGCCGTGCCCGATCATGGACGAAGGGGCTTTGAGGAAGAACGCGGGCTCGTCGAAGTAGCGGTAGGCCGCCGCGGCCATGAGCGAGTTATTGATGGCAACGCCGACGATCTTCGAAGGTCGTCGGATCGGCGGGAGCCATCGCACCTCCTCCGGTGTCCACGAGGAGACCCCTGGCCCAGAGGCGAGCGCGGCCGTACGGGCACCGGCCAGACCGCCGGGGCCCCGCTCCACGAGTTCCAGGAGTGTCGCCGGGGCCTCCCCCTCGACTCCTGCGGCGGTCCATGACTGCGCGAGGTCGATGAGCCGGCCGTCGGGCCCCTCGAACACGACGAGCTCTCGCCCGCCGATCTGAACTGTTGCGAGCTTCATCTACATTCCTTCGAACTGGGGTGCAGAACTCCGAACCCGATGCCGAGTTCCTTGGTGGGCGCGTAGTGGTCGATGACCGGTGGTGGGCAGCCCGCAGCGCGAGCGGCAGCACAGGCCGCGATCCACATGTGCACTTCGAGGGTGCCGATGCCGAGGCGCCGCATGATGTCGTCGGGCCGCCACGCGTCGACTGCTTCCAGTTCGCCGCAGGCGAGCAGCTGGAGAAACTCCCGGTCCCAGTCCTCGTGGATGTGCAGGGACTCGTCGGTGATCGAGTCGTCGGCGAGGAAGGGTGCTATCGCGCGGTGCGCCTCGTCGCTGTTCTTGAGCCACTCGTCCCGTGACAGCTCTTCCTGACGCGTGCCGTGGATCAGGTAGGGCCGGACAGCCTCGGGGGCCACGTCGACGGGCGGGAAGAAGATGTCGGGGTTGTGGGTGAGGCCACCGGTTCCGATCACGAGAATTCGCTCGTCTCGCTGTGCGGCCCACCGGCCGACCGCCTCGCCGAGGAACCGTGACCGGCGGAACGGGACGAAAGGCGGAGCGATGCAGTCGATGAAAACGGGAATGACCGGGTACGTGGCGACGCCGGCGCACAGGCGCTGCAGTCCCTGCGAGAATCCGTGGTCGACCTCCATTTCATGGGACCAGGCAGCGTCGATCCCGTCCTCGCGCACGAACCCGAGCAGGTCAGCCGCGAGATCGGCGGGGACATTGAGCCGTCCGGGGGTTCCGCCCACGTCGTCGAGTGCCGTCGCGGATCGCCCGATACAGAAGCACGGCATGCAGTCCAGGTGACGCGCGGCGTAGTGATCGGGTCCGAACTGGATGACCAGTTCGGGGTCGAACTCCCGGATCGCCGCGGCTCGGGCCGCCATGGCCGCATCCGCAGCAAGAACCTGGTCGGTTTCGGCGGCAGGAAAGCCTGCCAGAGGCGAATGGGACGCGCAGACCAGGTGGAGGGTCATGCCGCCACCCCACGTTCTTCGGCTTTCGCGATCGCCGCGACAAGTCGTCATCGGACTTCGTCAACCCCGTGAGCCGGAGAGGGAGTTCGGTCACCGGCAGGGGCTGGGTCCGACGGTCTCGGAGGCGTCCACCGGCTGACTGTCGATGATCCCGCCACTGGGCTCGGCGTTACGGCCTGCGCGCTCCCTCGCCGAACGGCGCAGGCGTTCGTACAGCTCACGCACATAGTCGTAGGACCGCCGGCGGCGGAAGAAGTCGTAGACCACCCGCCAGTACGGGAAATCGACCGGCAGGGCCACCCACTTCACGCCGTTGTCGACCAGGTAGCGCACCGCGTCAAGCATCTCGCGGTGGCAAAACTCCTCCGGACGCCCGCCCAGCCTGAGGAGCCACGCCGGCACCGGCATCGCGGCGCAGACCTCGGCCCACTCCGCATCCGTCATGTCACTGGGATAGCAGCCTGCCCGCCATCCCGGCCTGATCGAACCGAACCGGTGCACGTGGCAGTCACACCCAGGGGTGACCGCGGTGGACGCAGGCGCAGAGATACTGCTCAACTGATCAGACAACGGGCTTCCTTACCGCGTCACTACCAAGGGGCCAAGGGGCCCGTTCTCTCATGCCCGCGGCCGCACCCGAACCTCCGTCCAGATGATCACCCGCGCCGGACACCTCGAACGAGATCCGGTTTGCCACAGCGCACTTAAGCTGTTGTGAAGGACGTACCGCATGCCTCGATGGCATGGCCGGTCGGCCACCAGACGCGGGCCCTGGCGACTTCTCTCACCAGGGAGGCGGCAGCCGAGCGACCAGCGTGCACAAGCCGTCGTCCACCATTCATGGCCGAGCGCTCACACCCTGGCGAGTGACTCCAGCGGAAGGACCGTTGGTCCCGGCTCTACTCACGCGCGGCCTGCACCAGACCGGACTGGTAAGCCCGGACCACGAGCTGGGCCCGGTCTCGTACGTCGAGCTTCGCAATGGCGCGCTGGACGTGACTGCGGACGGTCAGGGGGCTTACGTAGAGCTTCTGAGCGATTTCGTCGGTTGACAGGCCACCCGCCACCTCAGCGACCACCTCCCGTTCGCGCGTGGTGAGTTCGGGAAGCGCATCAGCGCCACGAACGGTGGCTCCCGCGGATTCGGGCGCGGCGAGGAAGCCGGAGATCAGCGCCCGAGTGGCAGCAGGTGACAGGAGTGCGTCCCCGCCGGCCACCGTCCTGATGCCCGCGAGGAGTTCCTCCGGTCCGATGCCCTTACCGAGGAACCCGGACGCCCCGGCGCGGATGGCCTCGGCGACGTACTCGTCGGTCTCGAATGTGGTCAGCACGAGGATCTTCGTGGTGCGCAGTGCCTCGTCCGAACAGATCTCGGCCGTCGCCGCCAACCCGTCCAGCACCGGCATGCGGATGTCCATCACAACGACATCAGGGCTGGTGGCGCGAGCCAGTTCGACGGCCTCTCTGCCGTTCGCCGCGACCCCTACGACGTCGAAGTCCTCTTGCAGATCGATCAGCATGCGGAACGTGCCGACGATGAGTGCCTGGTCGTCGGCGAGCAGTACGCGAATGGTCACTGCTGCGGTGCCTCCTCGGAGTTCGGGTGTTGTGCCGTCTTGTGCATCGGCAGTTCGAACGTGACGGTGAAGCCGCCCTCCTTCCTGGGCCCGGCCTGCAGCCGGCCACCGACGGACTGTGCGCGTTCGCGCATCCCGATCAGCCCGTAGCCTGAGACGCGACCGGGAGGAAATGCCGGGAGGCCGGGGCGGCCGTCGTCGACGACGGTGATCGTCACCCAGCTTCGGGCGTACGCCAGATGCACCCTGGCGCCGGCGGTGCCGGCGTGCTTGGTGACGTTGGTCAGCGCTTCCTGGATGATGCGGTAGGCGGTCAGATCCACACCGGGCGACAAGGGCTGCGCTGCACCCTTCGTGGTGACCTCAACACGCAGGCCCGCGCGCTCGAAGGTTCGCAGCAGGTCCGGAAGCTGGGCTAGTCCAGGCGCCGGTTCTCGTGGCGAGTCGGTGTCACCTCGCTGGCGCAAGAGGCTGACGGTCGCTCGGAGTTCTCGTAGCGCCTCGTCCGTGGAGTCGCACAGGTTCTCCATCATTTCCGGCGCGCGCTCCGGGTGGTGGCGCATGAGGTAGGTGACCGTACGGGCCTGAGTGGCGGCGAGCGCAATGTGATGGGCGACCACGTCGTGAAGCTCCCGGGCCATCCGGATGCGTTCCTCGCTCACACGCCGTAGCGCCTCCTCCTCCCGTGTGTGCTCGGCGAGTTCAGCCCGGGCCTCGGCGGCGGCAAGGTACTCGGTATTGCTGCGCACCGCGTCTCCTACAGCCGCGGGCAGCAGCGTCGACGAGATCAGCCCGATGACGAAGGCTCCCCAGGGGATTGTGAGGTCGTGCACCAGAGAAGCCGCTAGCAAGATCGCCAAGGCCGCGCCTGCCCCGATCCGCGCCGTACGTCGATCGGTGCGGAGCGCGAGGAGAAACAGCGCCGCCAGACAGGGGGCCTGGACGAGTGGGTTGAGCTGGACTCCAGTGAGTACCAGAGCCAGCGCGCACCCCGTGGTGAGCCCCGTCGTCAGCCGCGGCCAGTCACGGTGCAGGAGCAGGGACGCCGCTCCCACGGCACTGATCACCACCGCGATCGTGCCGGGCACGTGCAGATGTGTGGGGCGCTCGGGGGATACGGCGCTCCCGATGATCTCCAGGACGAAGGTGGCCACGGCCAGGGCGGCGACCGTCACACGTGGGTGGCGGCGGAAGGTGCTCCGCCAGTCACTGATCATGATGCGTCTCTCCACCGCGTCCCTTTTTGTCCCTGCTCACCAGCATGCCCGTCGCCGACCGCGTCCCCGAAGCGGAGCGGTAGGCCGCGCTCTGCTCGAAGGCGGCCTACCGCTCCGTACTAAACCAGTCGATCAGACGCGGCTCGGTTCGTGCTCGGCCCCATCGGTCCCGGGGTCCGGTACGGACTTGAGGGCCCGGTTCAGCTTCTCGCCCTCGACGTCCACGTTCGGCAGGACCTTCTGCAGCCAGCGCGGCAGCCACCATGCCTTGTCCCCGAGGAGCGCCAGCAGGGCCGGGACGATGGTCATGCGCACCAGGAACGCGTCGAAGAAGACGGCCGAGGCGAGGCCGAGCCCCATCATCTTGATCAACGATTCACCCTGCCCGATGAACCCGGCGAAGACCGACATCATGATCACGGCGGCGGCCACGACGACCTTGCCGCTGTGCCGGAACCCGGTGACGACCGCCTGTCCGGGCCGCTCTCCGTGGACATACGCCTCGCGCATGCGCGTGACGAGGAAGACCTCATAGTCCATGGCCAACCCGAAGACCACACCAATCATGAAGATCGGAATTATGCTGGAGATCGGTCCGACCGACTCGATCCCGAGCAGATCGGCCAGCCAGCCCCACTGGAAGACCGCCACGATCACGCCGAATGCCGCGCACACCGACAGCAGGAACCCGAGCGCCGCCTTCAGCGGAACGAGGATCGAGCGGAAGACCACCATCAGGAGCAGGAAGGCCAGACCGACGACCAGCGCGAGGTAGGGCAGGATCGCACCGGTGACCTTGTCGGCCAAGTCGATGTTCACGGCGGTGGTGCCGCTGACCAGCATCTCCGCGCCGGTTTGGGTCTTGATGCCGTCGGCCTCGTCCCGAATGTTGTGGACGAGATCCTTGGTCTCTGTGCTACTGGGAGCGGTCGAGGGGGTGACGGTGAGCACGGCGGTGTCGCCCGCCTTGTTGAACGTCGGAGGCGTCACGCTGACGACGCCGTCCGTCGCCTTGAGGTCGGCGGCGATGGTCTTGGCCGCACCCTTGGGATCGTCGGCCCCCTGGGCATCCACAACGATGGTCAGCGGACCGTTGAAGCCGGGACCGAAGCCGTCGGACAGATCGTCGTAGGCCCGGCGCTCGGTGGTCGAGGTCGACTTCGACTCATCACCCTGATTGCCCAGTTGGAGATCGAGGGCGGGCACCGCGCAGGTACCCAGCACCACGACACCGAACAGGAGCACAACGAGTGGCCGACGGATCACGAAGCGAGCCCAGCGGGTACCCGGGCCCTCCTTCTCCTTCTCCGCCGCCCCATGCGCGGAAGCCTCGCCCTTCTTCGCCTTCTTACGCACCGACCGGGACAGCACGGCCTTCGGGAAGAAGCCGAGCAGCGCGGGCAGGAGCGTCAGAGCGATCAGCACCGCGATCAGGACCGTGAACGCTGCGGCCAGACCCATCTTGGTGAGCAGCGCAAGACCGGCGACGGACAAACCCACGAGCGCGATGATCACAGTGAGGCCGGCGAACACCACGGCGGAACCCGCCGTGCCGATGGCCAGCCCGACGGCCTCCTCCGGATCCCGCCCCTCCGCCCGTTCGGCTCGGTACCGGGAAAGGATGAACAGGGCGTAGTCAATGCCGACGGCGAGTCCGAGCATCAGCGCCAGCGTGGTGGTCGTCGACGAGAAGCCAACGGTGCTGGCAAGCGCCGTGATGATGGCGATGCCTGTACCGATGCCGAGCAGCGCGGTGATCAGCGGCAGGCCCGCTGCCACGACAGAACCGAAGGTGATCAGTAGAACGACCGCGGCAACGGCGACACCGATCACCTCGGTGGTGGAGGACGTGTCCATCGACTGCAGGGCGTCGCCGCCGATCTCCACGGTCAGACCGGCGTCGCGGGCGTCCTGCGCCGCCTCCTTGAGCGCGGAGGTCGTGGCGTCGGTGAGTTCGCTGTTCGACTCCGAGTAGTTGACGGTGGCGTACGCGGTGGTGCCGTTCTTGCTCACGGCATGCGTCTTGAACGGGTCGAGGACGCTCTGTACCTGGCTGCCGTCAGTGAGTTCGCTCACCGTGTGCTCGATCGCGGCCTTGTTGTCGGCCGCGGTGATCTTCTGCCCGTCGGGGGCGACAAAGACGAGCCGGGCGGTGGCCCCATCCGAGCTGCCGCTGTTGGGGAAACGCTCGTCCAGGAGGTCGAACGCCTTCTGGGACTGCGTCCCAGGAATGGAGAAGGAGTCTGCGGGTGCGGCCGGAGCCTTGGCAGCTCCGAAGACGGCGGCGGCAAGGACCGCCGCCCAGAGCAACAGGAACCAGTGCCGTTTACGGAACGACACCCGGCCCAGTCGATAGAGAAACGTGGCCACGAGAGAGGCTCTCCAGTCTGAATCTCGGCAGTGGGCGACGTTGCAGGCCGCAAAGGGCACGGCAGGCCACCGGAGCAGCGTGAAAGCAATCCACCGCCTGTGCGGAGGCGGGGTGTATGCCGCCATCCTTCGTGGAGCGGTCTCTCATCGGCATCGTCGCTCAGCACGCAATCGTGGCTACTGTCGCTGAAGGAGATCGCGCCCCGTCCGGCGAGGCTCACGTACTCCGTGAGGAGGACATCACGTGGACAAGGGCGGCGACCGATGCACGTTCGGAGGCGGTGATCAGGAGGGGCGAGTGCGGCGCGTGCTTGGCCTGCAGGTCGAAGAGGCTGGCGAACGGGTCGGCCCGCCCGTCGGCAATGATCTTCGTGGGGCTGGCGAACAGGTCGATGCCGACCTCGCCGAACAGGAGATGACCTGCTCGGCTGGCGCGCCGCCTTCGTCACCGAACGCGAGTACAGCCAGCTGCCCCGCTCACCGACGTGGCCCAACGCACCAAGGTCGCCGAGCTCGTCGCGGACGCCGCGGCAGGGGTGCGCAGGTGCTGTGCGGCGGGTCGCGGATCGACGGCCCGGGGTACTTCTGCGAGCCGACGGTGCTCGGACGTCAGTCGGCGGACGCCTCCGAGACCGCCGGCGAGGACAGCGGCGGCGGTCTCCAGGAAGTCCTCGGGACGATCCTGACGGCGCGGCCGCGAGGCACTGTCGTGGTTGGCGCCGTACGCCAGTCCGGACTCCTCGCGCCACACGAACCCGTGGAGCGCCCCGACCGTGTGCGCGGTGTCGGCGCCGCCCTCCACGACCGCCGCCGTCACCCGCTCCACCTCGGAGGCGGTCAGACAGGGGCTGGTGCACTGCACGAGCAGCAACACGCGTCGACGGCGACATGGTGGTCCTTCTCGTACGTGTCCAGGGTGTGCCGTAGCGCGTCCTCGCTGGAGGAGGTGTCGTCGGAGAGGTCGTCCGGCCGCTCCACGACACCGGCTCCCGCGGCGAGCGCCTCCCGTGGGATCGACGGGTCGTCGGTCGACACGACGACGTCGGTGACCAGGCGCGCGGCCCGGCAGGCCCGCACGGCCCGGGCGACGAGCAGCACTCCGCCGACGTCCGCGGTGTTCTTGCCCGGCACGCCCTTGGAACCCCACGCGCGGGAACGACGGCCAGAACAGTGGCGTTCATACGGCGCCCCACCTGCGCAGCGTGGGCGCGACCCGCTGGTATCCGATGCGGTACAGCTTCTTGGCCCCTCGCCCGGCGAACCGGCGTACGGCACTCTTCACCGGGCCGGAACCGGCGGTCCCCAGCGGGGCCGGCAGCGGGCGGCCCTTCTCGTCGAATCCGTTGCGCTGCAGCGCGTCGCCCAGGTAGATGCCGGCGCGCTGCGGTGTTTAGACGTCGTTTCTTATGGCAGTTCCCGGGGGCACGGGTGGTCAGGAAAGTTGGCTCTTGAGCATGCTTGTTGGTGGCTGAGTGCAAGTCCTGGGCCACAACGGAGCGGGCGGGATTCTGTGCAAGGCGCTCGCAGACCTCGCCAGTAGACTCCAAGGCCATGATGGCCGCCACTCCCGTATCGCCCGTCCCGGTCGCGCCGGCCGGTTTGACCCGCAGGGCCAAGACGTTCGTCGAGTCGGAGGGCATCTGTGTTGCCCGGCAGGACGTCGAGCGTCACCGTGACGCTTGGATCGAGCATGGCGTCCCGGCCGCGGAGATCGATCGCGCAGTGGCTTTCGAGGCCTGTTGGGGCGGTCTCGCGCTGCCGCCGGCGCCGTTTTACGAGAGCGGCCCGCGCATCCTCGGCGCGGACGTTCCCGAGGGCTCAGCCACTGAGGGCTGGTGGATCCCGGCCGGGGACTGCCGATATTCCATGGCCTACGGATTCATGATCGGCCCTGGCGGCGAGTTCGGGATTCACGGCTACCACTGGGCACCACTGCATGCCAGTACCGAAGGCTGGGTGGAGTCGTTGGCACTGGCCTGCCATGCGAGACGCTGGGCCAAAACCATCACGAGGATCACTGGTAAGGCCGTCGACTCCCTGGACCTCGAAGGGCACGAGCCGGTACCTGAAGTGCGGGGCTTGACCGACACCTGGTGGCGGGGCAAGGACTCGCTCATCGCCCTGTACCGGGGCGAGGCCGTCGGCATGGACGCGCCGGGATGCCTTGAAGCCCATGTCTACGGTGGCCTTGACGAGTGGGGTCTTCACGGCGGCTGACCGCTGGCTGGCATTGCCGGACCTGAGTACCCAATTGGCCGGACGAGCCAACGATCACGATGCTGACCGGTTCTACGCGTCCGCACGAACGAGGCGGCGGAGGCAGATGAGGGCCGCGGAAATACCCCGCGAAGGCAGGGAAGTGCTCGGCCTTGCGCTCATATCGCCGATGCAGGCGACGGCAGCCGGCAAGCCAGGACATCGTGCGTTCCACGACCCAGCGATGGCTCCCGAGGCGTTGGGAGGACTCGATGCCACGGCGAGCGATCCGTGGCACGATGCCGCGCTCGCGCAGCCAGCGGCGCAGATGATCGTAGTCGTAGCCCTTGTCGCCGTGCAGTTTGGCCGGACGACTCCGACGCGGCCCACGGCGCGAGCGGATCGGTGGGATACCTCGAACCAAGGGCTCCAAAGCCTGGCTGTCGTGCAGGTTGGCGCCCGAGATCGCGAGAGAGATCGGCAGGCCGGTGCGTTCGCAGATCAGATGGATGACGCTGGCCATCGCCGTCTTCGGCGCGGTCTTCACCAGCCGGACAGCCGCGGTACTGGCCAGCCCCGCCACGATTCCGGACGCCGACAGGGCCGCCTCCGCGCTGGCCGGCGGCCAGGCTGAGCGCCTGATCCAGGCAGCACCGCCCGCACACCGCGACGCGGCACGCCACCTGGTGCACCAGGCCTTCGCGGCAGGCTGGACCGGGTATTCCTGCTGTCTGCGACGGCGGCGACGCTCGGCGGACTGATCGTCCTGATCCTGGTACGACCGCAGCCACGGACAGCCACGGCACACGGCGACGGCGCCCCGGCCGTACCCGCACCGGACCGTTCCCAGAGCCCGGCCGCCGCCGATCCTGGTGGGCACACGGCATGACGTGTTCGACCGAGGACCCTGCCTGGCCGCCCGCAGACACGGGCGGCCAGGCAGGGTCCTGGACGTGTTGCACCTGCTAGCGTCCACGCAACAGACGCTGAGCTGCGCAAGACCGGACGAGTCTGCCTCGCGCTACGGGTGCTGCCCCAGAGAACCCATGTCCTCCAGGTGGTACTGATGGAACTGGATCGAATGGTTCTCGGTCGCAGACGCCACGCGGATAGGGATGGTGCCCCTGACTGAACTAAGCGAGTATATTCGCTGGTCAGAAGCGGTATCTGCTAGCTTCCCGGCCTTGCTTGAGACGGATGGTGCTGCCCGCGACTGATCAGCCAGTTTGATGCGCCGGCCGGAGGTGGGCCCGTACTCCTCGGCATGCCTGCACGGCGATAGCCTCGGCGCCTTCTTCGGGGACTTCGCAGGTCCTTCTCCCGTCTACTGATCTCATCGGGGTGTTGTCGGGGGTGGTGACGGGTGGTGATCCCTGCGGTAGGCCGGTGGTATGCGGTACGCGCAGGGTGGCGGACTGACCGCAGAGAGGCGGTTACGCGAACGGATCCGGTACGAGGCGGGCGAGCGGTTTGGGCGCGGTGAGAGAAACGCGCCGATCGCGAAGGATCTGCGGGTGAGCGAGCGGTCGGTGGAACGCTGGCGGCGTGCCTGGCGGGAGGGCGGAACGGCAGCCCTCGCCTCCACCGGGCCGCCGAAACTGCCCAAGCTGTCCGATGGCCAGTTCGCCGAACTGGAACAGGAACTGTCGCTGGGGCCGGCCG